>SFQY01000002.1 GCA_004562395.1 bacterium
GCCCATGGGCCGCGCCATGATGTATATCGCGTCCGTCTTTTCCCAACTGGAACGGGAAACCATCGCCGAGCGAATCCGGGACAATATGCACGAGCTGTCTAAAACCGGGCGCTGGCTGGGCGGCACCACACCTACCGGCTACGCCTCGGAGAGCGTGTCCAGCGTGACGGTGGACGGTAAGGTGAAGAAAGCCTGCAAGCTGAAGCCCATACCGGAGGAAATCCAGCTGGTCAAGACGATTTTCTCCGTGTTCATGGAAACCGGCTCGCTCAGCAAGACCGACCAGTACCTGTTGGAGCATCGCTGCGTCACAAAGCGCGGCAAGCAGTTCACCCGCTTTGCTATCCGGGGCATTCTCACGAACCCGGTCTACATGATCGCCGACGAGACGGCGTATCAGTATCTGAAAGAAAACAATGTTGACCTGTTTGCCGAACGCTCGGAGTTTGATGGCGAGCACGGCATCATGGCCTATAACCGCACCCTCCAGCGCCCCGGCAAGGCGAATCAGATCCGTCCCATGGAGGAATGGATCGTGGCGGTGGGCAAGCATCCGGGCATCATCTCCGGCAGCGACTGGGTGCAGGTGCAGACCATGCTGGACGTCAACAAATCCAAGAGCTACCGCAGACCCCGCAGCAACGTGGCGCTGCTGTCCGGACTTCTGCGCTGCGGCGAATGCGGCGACTATATGCGCCCGAAGCTGACCAACCGCCGCACGGCGGACGGCGAGCTGATCTACACCTATATGTGCTCCACCAAGGAGCGCAGCCACGGCACGGTCTGCTCTATGAAAAACTGCAACGGCAACACGCTGGACGCCAAGATCATTGAAGAAATCCGCAAGCTGTCCGCCGACAAAGAGACCCTTGCTAAGCTGCTGGCGCAGACCAAGAAGGTCATCAGCGGCATCAGCGGCAACAAGGAGGGCTACGACGCGGAATTGGCACTGCTGAAAGAGAAGCACGCCGAAACGGAGGACCGCATCAAGCGGCTGGTGGAGTCCCTGTCCGTTGCCAGCGACACCTCCGCGAAGTACGTCATGGAGCAGATCGACGCGCTCCATCAGGAGAGCGAGACGCAGCAGATGAGGCTTTCTGAGTTGGAAGCCCTGACTGAACAGAGCCGGATGCTCCATCAGGAGTTCGCCTTCCATCAGGAGATGATCGAATCCTTCGCCAGCGCAGTAGATTCTGCCACGCTGGAGGAAAAACGCCGCCTGCTGCGTACCATCGTCAAAAAAGTGGTCTGGGACGGCAAAAATGCCTATGTTTACCTCTTTGCGGAGGATGGAGAGGCGGATTTGCCACCCATTGACCAACCTATGTATCCGTTGGGAGAGGATAGCGAATGAGATCCTGATGTACTTTCGCTCCCAGCGGAAGACGGCGCAGGATGTGTCGTTGTTTGACTACATTGAGACCGGAGCGGACGGAGCGCCGCTGGAGCTGATGGATGTGGTCAGCGAGGATGGGGATCTTCTGGAGCAGGTTTCCTCCCGTGAGATGGCGGTGCAGCTGCGCCGTGCGATGGATGCCTGTCTGACGGAGCAGGAGCGGAAGGTGATCCGCCTGCGCTACGGCCTGGACGGTCAGCCGCCCAAACGCCAGCGGGAGGTGGCGGATCTTACCGGAATCAGCAGAAGCTATGTTTCCAGGATCGAAAAGCGGGCGCTGCAGAAGCTGCGGGCGGTTTTGGAAGGGTAGAAAGAAACGAAGCCGGTCTTCCCGGTGTTCGGGAGGATCGGCTTCGGTGTGAAATTCGGACGGATCCCCGGGGCATTGGGAAAAGAGCTGTACCCAATGGCACCGCGGAATCATGGGATTGACATCGTATACCGCCGTTGGCGGCAAGGAATGCTTGGACTTCATTATTTCGACGGCATTGCCGCAGGCTTCTATGACAGTCTCCTATCAGCGGCTGAAAAAGCGGCTCCAGTAGCCCATGATGAAAATAGCCGTGACGATAAACGGCAGAACCCAGGTCACATAGGGCCGGACCCAGTTGGGGAACTGCATGCCCTTTCCGGTGTTGGCCTCTTTCCGGAAGGCGTCCCAGCCCCAGCCCTTCCGGGACACGCAGAACAGCAGGTACACCAGAGAGCCAAGGGGAAGCAGATTGTCGGAGATCAGAAAGTCCTCCAGAGTCATGATATCACTTCCCGGTCCCAGAGGCTGAATGCCGGACCAGAGGTTAAAGCCCAGGATGCAGGGCATGGACAGAATCAGAATTCCCACCAGGTTGATCAGGGAGGATTTTTTTCGGGTCCAGTTCCATTTGTCCATGCCGAAGGTGATGATGTTTTCAAACACCGCAATGACGGTGGACAGGGCGGCGAAGGTCAGGAACACAAAGAACAGGGCGCCCCAGAGCCGGCCCATGGGCATCTCGTTGAAGATGTTGGGCAGCGTCACGAAAATCAGGTTGGGGCCGGAGTCCGGCGCCACGCCGAAGGAGAAGCAGGCGGGGAAAATGATGAATCCCGCCATCAGCGCCACAAGGGTGTCCAGGATGCCCACCCGGACGGCTTCTCCGGTGAGGCGGTATTCCCGGCCGATATAGCTTCCGAAGACCGCCAGGGAGCCGATGCCCAAAGAGAAGGTGAAGTATGCCTGCCCCATGGCGGCGTAGATGGCGTCTCCCAGAACCATGTTCCCCTGGGCGTCATAGACAAGATTCCGGAAATTGGGCATCAGGTAGAACCGAAGTCCTTCCGCGGCGCCCGGCAGGGTCACGGAGCGGCCTACCAGCAGGACCATGACACCCAGCAGACAGAGCATCATTGCCTTGGTGATTTTTTCCACTCCGTTTTGAAGGCCCAGGGAGCAGATCCCGATGCCCGCGGCCACCACCAGGGCCGTACACAGCGTCATCAGGCCGGGCTGGCCCATCAGGGTGCCGAATTCGGCGGCCACGCCTGCGGCGTCCAGACCGGAAAAGTCGCCCCTGGCCATTTTGAAGCAGTACAGCAGCAGCCAGCCGGCAATGGTGGTATAGAACATCATCAGAAGGTAGTTGCCCGCGATGCCGAACCAGCTGAAGACATGCCACTTGGTTCCCTTCGGTTCCAGTGCATGGAAGGAAAGGGCAATGCTCTTTCCGCTGCCCCGGCCCACGGAAAACTCCATGACCATGACCGGCAGCCCAAGAATGATCAGAAACAGCAGGTAAATCAGCACAAAGGCTGCTCCGCCGTATTTGCCGGTGATATAGGGAAACCGCCATACGTTTCCCAATCCGATGGCGCAGCCTGCTGAAATCAGCAGGAAGCCCAGTCTGGACGAAAAGGTTTCACGTTTCTCCATAAATCCGCCTCGTTTTTTCAGAATATGCCGGCTCAGCCGCGGCAGGGAAGCGCGGGCAGGATCTCCGGCGGGGAAGGGCCGAAAAAAGCTCCGGGGCGGCCCGCTCCGGAGCTTTTGCTGGGGGTGACAGGTTCCGTGCAGTGCTTGCTCAGAGAGCTGCCTTGATCTTGGCGATCATTTCGGCGTACTGCTCCTCGGACAGATAGGTTTTGCCGGGGTTCATGGCAAAGGGGGTGCCCCATTCGAATTCGTCCTTGTACTTGGGAACCAGATGGAAATGCAGATGGCAGCCACCGTCGCCGTAAGCGCCGTAGTTGACCTTATCGGGATGGAAGGCCTTGTGCAGGGCCTTGGCCGCGGTGGCCACGTCCTCAAAGAACAATGCCCGTTCCTCGGCGGAAATATCCACCAGTTCGCTGACATGATCCTTGTAAGCCACGATGACCCGGCCGGGATGGCTCTGCTCCTTGAACAGGATCAGCTGGCTGACCTTCAGGTCGCAGATCTTGATGCCGAAGCCGGCAAGGATCTCTCCGCCCATGCAGTAGCCGCAGTTGCAGTCTTTCATAGAAATTCCTTCTTTCATTTCAATTTATGAAAAAATAGTACCACAGATCCCTTATCCGGTCAAGCCGCAGGGCGGAATCTTGTAGGAATTGCCGGGGCAGGGAAGCAAAAACTGTAGAAATTGCTCATGGCTTCAGCTGAAAGCGCCACAGCCGGTCCTGATCCTCCTGGGAGGCATAGCCGATGCCAACCCGCTTGGCTGTCTCCACCTCGCAGGAAAAGCCGTCGTCCTCAATCCAAAGCTCCGGAGAGGAAACGGCACTTTCCCGGTTGAGCGTTCCGGTGATCCCCAGGGCTTTGGTCAGCTTCCCGGGGCCGGGTGCCTCCAGGCAGGCCCGGATCAGCACTGCCTCCGGCTGCCCCGGCTCTCCGGTGACGATATTCAGCAGCCAGTGGATCCCGTAACACAGGTAGATATACAGAGTCCCGGCGTCGGCGTAAAGGACCTCCGTCCGGGGGGTTCTTCCCTTATGGGCGTGGCAGGCGGTATCCGCTTCGCCGCAGTAGGCTTCGGTTTCCGAAATGCGGAACCGCTTCCCGTTTACCACCAGTAGCTTGCCCACCAGCTCCCGGGCTACCTCCAGACAGGGACGGTGAAAAAACGCGTAAGTCAGACGTTCCATACTTGCTGCCTCCTGCAAAAACCATGTTACGATTCAGCCAAACCCAAAAATCATGTGCAAAGGATCGTTTCTCTTAAGTAACGGGCGACCGCGAGGGTGGCCCCTACGCGGAGCGCGTCTGTTGCTGCGTGAAACGATCCTTCTGTTGATAGATTCTCCCGCAGCGGAATCTTTATGAAACCATCTTATCACGATCCGGGCAGGGTGTCCATGGTTTTTCTGATTCCCAGGCTGGATTGTTGCAAAAATCCCGCCAATTTGCCAACGAAACCCGAAAACAGACCTTCTATTTTCTGGCATTTTTTCGTATTGTATTCTCCCGCGATCGATGGTACTATAATGAAATAAAATCCTCCGCGGCCTCCGTTTGCTGTGGACGCGCACACCGCGCGGAAAGGAAAACCTTATGAAATACATTGTGATTTTGGGCGACGGCATGGCCGATGAGCCCATTGCCGCCCTTGGCGGAAAGACCCCTCTGGAATTTGCCCGGACCCCGGTCATGGATGAGCTGGCGTCCAAGGGGGAAATGGGAATGGTTCAGAATGTTCCCGCGGGAATGTCTCCCGGAAGCGAGGTGGCCAACCTGTCCGTTATGGGCTATGATCCGCTGACGGACTTTACCGGACGGTCTCCTTTGGAGGCGCTCAGTGTGGGCGTGGAGATGGAGCCGGACGATGTGGTGTTCCGCTGCAATCTGGTGACCCTGACCGAGGAGGAGCCTTATCCGGAAAAGACCATTCTGGACCACAGCTCCGGAGAGATCGCCACCGCCGATGCCGATATTCTGATGGACGCCATTCGGGAGAACTTCAACAGCCGGGAGTTCCAGTTCTACACCGGCACCAGCTACCGCCATATCATGATCTGGAAGCATGGCCGTCTGGCCCGTCTGGAGCCGCCCCATGATCATCTGACCAAGGTCATCGGACCCTGGCTTCCCCAGGAGCCGGTGCTGCGGGCCTTTATGGAGAAGAGCTTCGACATTCTCAACAACCATCCGCTGAACCTCCGCCGTGCCGCCGAGGGCAAAAACAAGGCCAATTCCCTGTGGTACTGGGGGGCAGGCACCAGGCCCAGCCTGCGGTCCTTCCGGGAGAAGACCGGACTGACGGGGGCCATGGTCTCCGCCGTGGACCTGCTCAAGGGCATCGCCGTGGGCGCGGGGATGAAGATCTGCCATGTGGAGGGAGCCACCGGTTCCATTGATACCAACTGGGAGGGCAAGGCTCAGGCCGCCATTGACGCCCTGCTGCGGGATCACTGCGATTTCGTCTACGTCCATGTGGAGGCTCCCGATGAGATGGCCCATCAGGGTCTGACGGAGGAAAAGGTCCGTTCCATCGAGTATCTGGACAGCCGGATCCTGGCCCCGGTGAAGAAGGCGGTGGAGGACGCCGGCGAGGACTGCCGGATCCTGGTGCTGCCGGATCATCCCAACCTGCTGCGTCTGCGCACCCATACCGCCGATCCGGTTCCCTACGTCCTTTACGACAGCACCCGGCAGCGCCGGACCGTGGCCCATTACGGGGAGACGGAGGCTAGGGCCACGGGTATCTTTGAGCCCCAGGGCTACCGGCTTATGGAGCGGTTCCTGTCCCGGGACGGGAAGTGAACATCCTGATAGAAAATGGAGGAAGAGATATGTCCAGAGTGTATAATTTTTCCGCGGGTCCCGCGGTTCTGCCGGAAAGCGTTCTGCGGGAGGCGGCTGATGAGATGCTGGACTACCGGGGAACCGGTATGTCCGTGATGGAGATGAGCCACCGGTCCAAAGCCTACCAGGCCATCATTGACCAGGCCGAGGCGGATCTGCGGAAGCTTATGGGTATTCCCGAAAACTACAAGGTCCTGTTCATGCAGGGCGGCGCCAGCCAGCAGTTTGCCATGGTTCCCATGAACCTGATGAAGAACAAGGTGGCGGATTACATCATCACCGGCCAGTGGGCCAAGAAGGCCTGGCAGGAGGCCAAGCTGTACGGTCAGGCCAACGCCGTGGCGTCCTCCGCCGACAAGACCTTCTCCTACATCCCGGACTGCTCCGATCTGCCCATCAGTGAGGACGCGGACTATGTATATATCTGCGAGAACAACACCATCTACGGCACCAAATTCCACAGGCTGCCCAATACCAAGGGCAAGGACCTGGTGGCGGATGTGTCCTCCTGTTTTCTCAGTGAGCCGGTGGACGTGGCAAAGTACGGTATGCTTTACGGCGGCGTGCAGAAGAACATCGGCCCTGCCGGTGTGGTCATCGCGGTGATCCGGGAGGACCTGATCCGGGAGGATGTGCTGCCCGGCACCCCCACCATGCTGCGCTATAAGACCCATGCCGACAATGGGTCCATGTACAATACTCCTCCCGCTTACGGCATTTATATCTGCGGCAAGGTCTTCAAGTGGCTGCTGGATATGGGCGGCCTGGAGGTCATGGGGCAGATCAATGAGAAAAAGGCCGCGGTTTTGTATGACTTCCTGGATTCCAGCACCCTGTTCCGGGGTACCGTGGTGAAGCAGGACCGTTCCCTGATGAATGTGCCCTTCGTCACCGGCAGTACGGAGCTGGACGCGAAATTCGTGGCGGAGGCCGCCGAGGCGGGCTTCGTGAACCTGAAGGGCCACCGCACCGTAGGCGGTATGCGGGCCAGCATCTACAACGCCATGCCCATCGAGGGTGTGGAAAAGCTGGTGCAGTTCATGGAGAAGTTCGAAAAGGAAAACAGATAAAGCCGCCCCGGCAGGGCGCGGCCGCGCAGAAAGAGGAAAATCATGTTTCACATTCATTGCCTGAATAAAATCTCCCCCAAGGGCATGGCCCTTTTGACGGAGAGCTATGAAAAAACCGACGCTTTGGAAAGCACCGATGCCATTCTGGTCCGCAGCGCCGACATGCACGAGATGGCGCTGCCCCAAAACCTGCTGGCGGTGGCCCGGGCCGGCGCGGGAGTCAACAACATCCCCCTGACCAGCTGCGCCGAGGCGGGTGTCGTGGTATTCAATACCCCCGGCGCCAATGCCAATTCCGTGATGGAGCTGTCTTTGTGCGGTATGCTGCTCAGCTCCCGGGACGTGGTGGGCGGCATCAACTGGGTCCAGTCCATCAAGGGCAGCTCCGAGATCGCCCGGCTGGTGGAGAAGGGCAAGTCCCAGTTTGCCGGACATGAGATCCGGGGGAAAAATCTGGGCGTCATCGGTCTGGGCGCCGTAGGCGGCCCTCTGGCCAACGCTGCCAGAAGCCTTGGCATGAACGTCTATGGCTTCGACCCCTTCATCTCCATTGAGGCAGCCTGGCATCTGGACAGCCACATCGCCCGGGTCAACAGCCGGGAGGAGATCTACGCCAAGTGTGACGTGATCTCCCTGCACACCCCCCTGCTGGAGGATACCCGGAAGATGATCAACGCCGAGGCCATCTCCAAGATGAAGGACGGTGTCATTATCCTGAATTTCGCCCGGGATCTGCTGGTGGACGACGACGCCATGGCCGAGGCTCTGGCCAGCGGCAAGGTGGCCCGCTATGTCACCGACTTCCCCAACGAGAAGACCGCCAACATGCCCGGCTGCATCGCCATTCCCCATCTGGGCGCTTCCACCGAGGAATCCGAGGACAACTGCGCGAAGATGGCGGTTCAGGAGCTGATGGACTATCTGGAAAACGGAAATATCAAAAATTCCGTCAACTACCCCAACTGCGACATGGGCATCTGCCGGGCGGAGGGCCGCATTACCCTGCTGCACCGGAACATCCCCAACTCCCTGGGCCGCTTCACCGCAGCCATCGCCAGCGAGAATATCAACATCGACGGCCTGATGAACAAGAGCCGTGGGGAATTCGCCTACACCATGCTGGATCTGGATCATCACCCTTCCGCCGAAGTGGTGGAGAACCTGAAGAAGATCGACGGCGTGCTGAGAGTAAGAATCATCAAGTAATGGAAAATCACGAACCCTGCCCGCTTGTTCGGGCAGGGTTCGTTAAGCTTTTGGGACTGTCTCACGGCTTGCCGATTTATCACAGCGAAATGCTCGTTTCCCGGCGCAGCCCAAAACCTTCCCCATCAAGGCAATGCTGTCAACTGTTAAGGATTCGATAACATGGAAAATGATCGTTTATCGTACGAATGCGCGATGGTTCTACCAGAGTGGGATGCGCACCAAAGGCTTCTCCTTGAGGAGAAGCTGTCGCGCGAAGCGAGACTGATGTGGTGTTACAGCGGTACGTTTTCGCCGAAATGTCTCGATCATCGCAACTGTGTACCGCACACCACATCCGCCCCAGGCTGCGGCCTGGGGCACCTTCTCCTCAAGGAGAAGGGTCAGCTTGATCAGAGCTTTCTTCGTATCAGACAGCGGCTATCCCATTGGGGGCAGCTTTGTTATTCTCCGAAATGCTCCGCGACGGTTTGGAGCATCTTCCGGATGGGCAGGTTGTAGGGGCAGCGGTCTTCGCAGGCGCCGCAGCCGATGCAGTCGGAGGCCTTCTTGTCCATGGCGGCGTAGCGGCTCCTGGCCCAATCGGCCAGACCGTAGCGCTGCAGGTAGCCGTCAAACAGGAAGGCACCGGAGATGTTGATCCCGGCGGAGCAGGGCTGGCAGTAGTTGCAGCGGCGGCAGAACTGGGAGCCCAGGGCCTTGCGGATGGCCTGCAGTCCCGCCTTTTCCTCGTTGGACAGGGGGGAGGAATCGTTCACGGCGGCGATGTTCTGCGCCAGCTCGGCGGGAGCCGCCATGCCGGGGATCACCACGGAGACATCGGGGTTGGCGCAGACGTAGCGCAGCGCCAGAGCCGCATTCTCAATGGCCCCGCCGGCCAGAGGCTTCATGCAGATAAAGCCCACATTCTTCTGAGTACAGGCACGCATCAGGGCTTCTCCCTGGTTCTCCACGATGTTGTAGGGGAACATGACGGTTTCCACCCAGTCCATTTCCAGCGCCATGGAGAAAACCTGGGTGGAATGGGCGGTGACACCGATGTGGCCGATCTTTCCGGCGGCCTTGGCCTCCAGCAGGGCTTCCAGCGCGCCGCCGGGGGCGGTGACCTGGTTCAGCTGCTCCACTGTGGGGTTGTGGACCTGGTACAGGTCAATGTAGTCCGTGCGCAGATTGCTCAGGCTGACAGCAATATCTTTGGCCATGGCTTCCCGGGTTCGGGACATGCTCTTGGTGGCCAGAACAAAGTGTTCCCGGATCCCTTCCAGACCATAGCCCAGGTATTCCTCACTGACGGTATAGCCACGGGCGGTGTCAATGTAGTTGATCCCGGCCTCCAGCAGGGAATGCATGAGGACCCTGGTCCCCTCCGGATCGATGCGCTGGATGGGGATCCCGCCGAAGCCCATGCGGGAGATCTTCAGACCGGTTTTGCCTAAAATACGGTATTCCATGGTTTTCCTCCATATGTATATTTTTCTGTGGTTTTCTCGGATTTCCGATGGGGAAGCCATTTCCCCGGACGATGTCCTTCCACTGGGGAAAGGATCGTTTATGCTTCGCTGGTTTCTGCGGCGCGGCAGCGCCCTTGCCTCACCCACGGGGGAGGTGTCAGCCAGAAGGGGCTGACGGAGGGGGTTACGTGGGTTGGAGGCACAGCTTTCCCGTCACCCCCTCAGTCAAAAATCAAAGATTTTTGCCAGCTCCCCCAGCGGGGGAGCCAAGGAGTTCTGCGATAAATGATCCTTTTCCTATGGGACCCATATCAGGACGGTTGGCCTGAAAAGGAGGGAACTTCCCTCAAACTAATCGTGGCGCTGGGACGGATTGCTGTAGGTTTCGCAGAACCGGGCGGAGAAGGAGGGGGTCCGGCCTGCCGCGTACAGGTGGGAGGTGTCCCCGAAGGAGCCCATGCGGAAGCTGGCAATGCCCTTTCTGCGTTCTTCGGTGGTCAGTGTGGTGACAGAGGCGGGAGCGGCGCAGAAGCCGTGCCACAGAGGCATGGGGGAGATTCCCAGCAGATGGCTGAGAAGCACGCACTCCACCCCAAAGTGGCAGAAAAGCACCACGGTATCCTCATTGGGGGATTCCGCCCGGTAGTACCCTTCCTCCCGGACATAGCCGTGACGGGCCAGAAGGGTGTCCAGCCCCTGGGCCACCCACTGGGCCTCTTCCCTTACGGACGCGGCCCGGAAAACGTCGCTTTCCCACCAGTGATCCCGGTCATAGAACCGCCGGTCCCGGGTCCAGTCCTGGGGCAGCCAATCCCAGCAGATTCCCGGCGATTCCCGGTCGGGCCGCTGAATCTGGGGGGTGAATTCCCGAAGCCAGGGCAGGATCTGCGCCTCCCGGCCCAGCTTTTCCAGGGTGGGCCTGGCGGTGTCCCTGGCTCGGCCCAGGGGGGAGCAGTAAAAGGCTTTCACATCCAGAGCGCACAGACGCCGGGACAGAAGCTCCGCTTCCTCCCGGCCGGTGGGGGTCAGGGAGTCTATGGAGTAGTCCGGGTCGCCGTGGCGGATAATCAACAGTTTCATAGGAACCTCCTTCCGGGCCGGAATATAAGAGACATGCTCATTTTCCCAGCTCCTGGTTTTTCTGGTAAGCCGCGATGACGCAGTCCATGGCAGCGCCCCGGAAGCCGTGCTGCTCCAGGGCCCGGACGCCGGCGATGGTGCTTCCTCCGGGGGAGCAGACCGCGTCCTTCAGAGCGCCGGGGTGCTGCTTTGTGGTGAGGACCATTTCCGCCGCGCCTGTCATGGTCATGGCGGCATATTCCATGGCCTTGGCCCGGGGGATGCCGCAGGCTACCGCTCCGTCGGCCAGGGCCTCCAGGAACAGGTACATGTACGCCGGGCCGCAGCCGGACAGGGCGCTGGCGGCATCGATGAGCCGCTCCTCCAGTTCGTCCAGGACCCCGCAGAAGCGCATATCCCGGAGCCAGTCTGCCAGCACCTCGTCGGTGACCAGGCTGCTGCGGCAGTACTGGATCATTCCCTTGCCGATGGCGGTGGGGGTGTTGGGCATCATGCGGATCACGGGCAGAGCCGTACCCGCGAAGTCTTCGATCTGCCGGATCTCCAGTCCCGCCGCCATGGTGATGAGCAGCGGCCTGCGCTCTGCCAGAAGGTCCCGCAGCGGGGCAAGGCACTGCTGCATCATATGGGGCTTCACGGCCAGAAAGATCCGGTCGCAGCTTCCGGCGATGGCGGCGCTGTCCCCGTAGCCGATGCCCAGCTCCTGGGCCAGGGCTCTGGCTTTTCCGGAGCGGTCGCAGACCAGAATGTCCTTTGTTTCCCGGCTCAGAGCCCGGGCGACGGCGCCGCCCATGTTTCCGCAGCCGATAAATCCGTATTTCATGGTATTACCTCACATTTCCGTTGCCGTGGATGATGTATTTGTAGGTGGTCAGCTCCCGCAGGCCCATGGGGCCCCGGGCGTGGAGCTTCTGGGTGGAGATGCCCATCTCGCAGCCCAGGCCAAATTCTCCTCCGTCGGTGAACCGGGTGGAGGCGTTGACGTAGACCGCCGCGCTGTCCACTCCGGAGGTGAAGGCCGCTTCCGCCTCGGGACTTTGGGTTACGATGGCCTCGCTGTGGCCGGTGGAGTGGGCGGAGATGTGGGCTACGGCTTCCTGCACGTTTTCCACGCATTTGACGGCCAGAATATAGTCCAGAAATTCGGTGTCGAAATCCTTTTCTCCCGCGGGGATTCCGGGAATAATGGCTGCCGCCGTTTCATCCAGCCGCAGCTGCACGGGCTGGGCGCGCCCGGTGACCAGCCGCTCATGGAGCATGGGCAGGAACAGGGGGGCGACAGCTTTGTCCACCAGCAGCACCTCCTCGGCATTGCAGACGCTGGGGCGGCTGGTCTTGGCGTTCTCCACGATGTTCAGCGCCATGTCCAGGTCGGCGGTTTTTTCCACATACACATGGCAGATCCCGGTGCCGGTGGCGATGCAGGGGACGGTGGCGGTGCGGACGCAGGCATTGATGAGGCCCGCGCCGCCTCTGGGGATCAGCAGGTCGATGTAGCCGTTGGCGGTCATCAGCGCCGTGGCGCTGGAGCGGGAGGTGTCCTGCACCAGATTCACGGCGTTTTCCGGGATGCCCTGGCTTTTCAGACCGGCGCGCAGGGCGTCCACAATGGCGCTGGCGCTGCGGAAGGCCTCCTTGCCGCCCCGCAGAACACAGACATTGCCGCTTTTCAGCGCCAGGGCCGCGGCGTCGCTGGTGACGTTGGGCCGGCTCTCGTAGATGATGGCGATGACGCCCATGGGGACGGAGACCTTCTGAATTTTCAGCCCGTCCGGGCGGGTGTGTTCCTCCAGAACCAGCCCCACCGGGTCCGGCAGTTCCGCCACCTCCCGGATCCCCTGGGCCATACCTGCGATCCGGCCGGGATTCAGGGCTAGACGGTCCAGCATCACGTCGGACACGGTGCCCCTGGCCGCTTCCAGGTCCTGGGCGTTGGCGGCGAGGATCCGCGCTTGCTGTGCCAGCAGGGCATCGGCCATGGCATTCAGGGCGGCGTTTTTCTGCGCGGAGGTCAGGCGGGCGATTTCCGGCTTCGCTGCCTTGGCAGCTTCCAGCATGGTTTTCATAGGACATCTTCCTTTCCGAAGCAACAGGCAAAGGTGGTGCCCACTTCCTTGCCGTCGAGAATATCATAAAGATTGCCGGGGGCGTTTCCGTTGGCGATGACCATATCGCAGCCGCAGCTCATACAGATCTGGGCGGCCCGGAGCTTGGTGACCATGCCGCCGGTTCCCTGGCTGGAGGAACTGGCTCCCGCCAGCTCCAGAACACTTTCGTCAATGGCGGTGATCCGGTGCAGCAGACGGGCGTCCGGATGGGTGTGGGGGTCGGCGGTATACAGGCCGTCGATGTCCGACAGAAGGATCAGAAGCTCCGCCTTCACGCTCTTTGCCACAATGGCCGCCAGGGTGTCGTTGTCGCCGATGACGATCTCATCGGTGGCTACGGTGTCGTTTTCGTTGATGATGGGCAGTGCGCCCAGCTCCAGAAGACGGCTGAGGGTATTGGTAAAGTTCTGCTGGCGCTGGTCGTTGGCGATGTCGTCTCCGGTGATCAGCAGCTGGGCTACGGTATGGTGGTACTCGCTGAACAGCTTGTCATAGATGTACATCAGCTCGCACTGGCCTACGGCGGCGGCTGCCTGCTTGGAGGGAATGTCTCTGGGCCGCTCCCGGAGTCCCAGCTTGCCGACGCCCATGCCGATGGCGCCGGAGGAGACCAGGATCAGCTCGTGCCCCGCGTTTTTGATATCACTCATGGCCCGGCAGAGGGTCTCCACCCGCCGGATGTTCAGATGCCCGGTGGGATGGGCCAGAGTGGAGGTCCCGATTTTGATAACAATGCGCATGGATATGCCTCCCGATGCGTAAGGATTTGCTCCATTATACTTTTTTGGCCCTGGGAAGTAAAGAGTAAAATGGCCTTTTCCGCAAAACGCTGCCGAAAAAGAAGCGCCGCTCCGTTTTTTGCCGGAGCGGCGGGGATATCAGGAGTGAATACCGAACAGGGGCCTGGCCACCCGCTTGTACAGCAGCATGGTCAGTATGGAGACGACGGTGCCCTTCACCAGATTCAGCGGGGCAACACACAGCAGGACAAAGGTGCTGACACTGCTGACCCCGCCCCGGATGGCGGTGCCCATGGAGATGATGACATCCAGGGGGATGCCGTAGAGCTCCGCGAATTTGGGCAGCAGGTACACGGCATTGAAGGCGCTGCCCAGGATGGTCATGGAGACGGTGCCGAGGATCAGGCCGATGATGGCGCTGTGCTTGCTCTTATGGGCGTGATACCAGATGGTGGCGGGCAGGACAAAGGAGCAGCCCACCACGAAGTTGGCCAGGTCCCCCACAAAGGCGGTGGAGGTTCCCTTCACCAGCAGCTTCAGCAGGATCTTCACACCCTCGCAGGCCACCGTGGCGCTGGGTCCCAGGTAGAAACCGCACAGCAGCACCGGCAGCTCCGAGAAGTCCAGCTTGTAAAACTCCGGCGCCAGGAATATCAGCGGGAAATCCAGCACGTGCAGCACCGTAGCGATGGCGGCGCAGATGCCGATGATGCTTACCCGGCGGGCAGGGGAGACCTTCCGCTTTTCGGGCAGGAAATGCTCCGTGACCCGGGCCAGCAGAGCCAGACCGGCGACCACGGCAATGCATACCGCCACAAAGGTCAGGTTGTCCGCCGCTTGCTTCCATAGAGTTGTCATTTTTCTGTCACCTCATGAAAAAGAATACGCCCCGGGTATAGACCCAGGGCGTGAAAATAAACGCAATACAATTGCGTATCTTCTTCCATCCAGACTGTACTGTCGGTTTCGGAGTTGCACCGAATCTGCGCCTGAGCGCTCGCGGACTTTACCGCCGGTGGGGAATTTCGCCCCGCCCTGAAGATACTGTTCAGTTGCCATACACTTTAGCACGCCCCAGCGGGCTTGTCAAGATGGCAAAGCTGTGATATGATCAAATAAAAGAAATCGGGGTTCCCGGCAGGGGCTGACAACTCCCCTGATGCCGGCTTCATTGGGTCATTCCGGCGGGGGAGGAGGTCTCCGGCAGGGCGGTGCTTTCCGTGGGAGCGGAGGCCCCGTTTTCCGGCATCCGGAACCCGCGGATCTTTCCCTTTGCGGCGGTATCCGTCACGTCGCCGCCGATGATCTGGTTTTTGTAGACCAGCAGGGTGGCGTAGACCGGTTCGGTGGCTCCGGGATAGTTGTTGATCTTATAGACGTAGCGCATGACCTTTTTTCCGGCGAATTTGCTCAGATCGTACCCCTGGCTCTTTTGCAGGGCATTGTACCGCTCAAACACCTCGCTGGTCTTGTCGGGGATTTTCACCTGGCTGGATTCCGTGGGAGAGGTGGTCACTTCCCAGCCGAAATCGGTGAGAAATTTCACCCGCTGGTCGTTGCTGGAGGCCGCGGGGGCGGAGGCCTGGGTTGGCTCCTGCCCGCCTCCCAGCAGCAGGATCAGAGCGAGGACCAGTGCGGCCACGGCAGCCAGGGCCAGCATTACTTTTTTCGGATTGACCTTAGCGGTCATAACCATCATAGATGATCCCTCCCGGTTGAAATAGATGCTAAAGCCTATGACCGGAGGACGGGGGATAGAACGGAGGCATTATGTGCAGACTGGACAAATATCTGTGTGACAGCGGCGCGGGCACCCGCAGCCAGGTAAAGGCCCTTCTGAAAGCCGGCAGGGTGACGGTGGACGGTGTCCCGGAAAAGGATCCGGGACGGAAGATCGACCCGGAGCGTCAGAGCATCGCCCTGGACGGGGAACGCCTGGGCGGAAAACGGCGCCTGACGGTGATGCTCAACAAGCCCGCGGGATACGTGACCGCTACGGAGGATCCCGATCAGCCTACGGTCATGGAGCTGCTGCCGCCTGAGCTTCGGCACCTGGACCTGAAGCCTGTGGGACGGCTGGACAAGGCCACGGAGGGCCTGCTGCTGTTTACCAACGACGGCGACCTGCTCCACCGGCTGATCTCCCCGAAAAGGGAGGTGCCGAAGGTCTATTATGCCCGGCATGAGGGAAGGGCGACGGCGGAGGACGCGGAAGCCTTCGCCCGGGGACTGGAACTGCGGGACGGAACGGTCTGCCTTCCGGCGAAGCTGGAGCCTCTGGCAGAGGGGGAAAGCCTGATCACGGTCTGCGAAGGAAAATATCACCAGGTCCGCCGGATGATGGCCTCCCGGGGGATGACGGTATGCTACCTGGAACGCAGGCAGGAGGGCGGTCTTACCCTGGAGGGACTGCCAAGAGGCGCCGTCCGGGAGCTGACGGGGCAGGAGCTTCTGACGCTGGAGCGGCTGTCCGGGGGCGATACGGTCAATATGCTGGAAGATATTTGAACAAATCCGGCGGCTCTCAAAACGCTATTGGAATATTACCTAAAAAACTAAAGAGTTTTTGCAGTAAAATGTCAAAAGGCACTTGCAAATTGCGCAAAACCTGTGTATAATAAAAACGCAATTTTGTGAAATGCGCATTTATGCAAGATACTAAGGAGTGACAGAAAAATGTCCAACAGTGTTTTTCAGAGCGTAATTGTCCAGTTAAGAGATGTTTCCGACCGTACTTTTGGCGTCATTGATACCGAGGGCTGCGTGGTGTCCTGCACCGACATGTCCCTGCTGGGCGAGCGCTGGGCGGACGCGGCCCTGAAGGTGGGCAATGCCTCCGACAGCCTGGTGGTCTTTGCGCAGAAGACCTTCAAGGCCATTGTTGGCAGCTCCAACTTCTTTGAGTACGCGGTGTTCTGCACGGGAGATGACGAGACCGCCCGAAGCTTCTGCCAGATGGCGTACATTGCCCTGAACGATGCCAAGACCTTCTATGAGGAAAAGCACGACCGGGGTACCTTTGTCAAGAACATTATCATGGACAATATCCTGCCCGGAGATATCTACATTCGGGCCAAGGAACTGCATTTTGCCACCGACGCGCCCCGGGCGGTGTTCCTGATCCGCCAGGTGGGCCACAGCGATGTGGCTACGGTGGATGTGCTGGCCGGTATGTTCCCGGACAAGCTTCAGGATTTTGTCCTGTCCATCAATGAGACGGACATTGCCGTGGTCAAGCAGATCAGCGGCAGCACCACCGCCGAGGACCTGGAAAAGATCGCCGCCTCCATCGAGGAGACCATGAAAAACGAGCTGCGGATCAAGACCGTCATCGGCATCGGCACCGTGGCGGACCGGCTCCGGGAGCTGGCCGACTCCTACAAGGAGGCTCAGACGGCCATCGATGTGGGCAAGGTCTTCGACACCGAGAAGAGCATCATCAACTACGAGAATCTGGGCATCGGCCGGCTGATCTATCAGCTGCCCACCACGCTGTGCGAGATCTTCCTCAGCGAGGTGTTCAAGAAGAATTCCATCGATTCTCTGGATCAGGAGACTCTGTTTACCATCAACAAGTTCTTCGAGAACAACCTGAACGTCTCCGAGACTTCCCGGAAGCTGTTCGTCCACCGCAATACCCTGGTGTACCGGCTGGAAAAGATCAAAAAGCTCACCGGCCTGGACCTGCGCCAGTTTGACCATGCCATCGTCTTCAAGGTGGCGCTGATGGTGCGCAAGTACCTGGCTTCCCGGGAGAACCGCTGAATAATCCCCCAACGGGGCCGCAAAATGCGGCCCCGTATTTTTGAAGCGAAGTTGGAAAACCGGTAATTTGGTTTACGGGGCTGCTTTTCCTGGTACGGTTCCATTCGTATCACGGTTTCCCCGGGGGGAGCAGAGGCTCTCTTTACCGGGGGAGGGGGAAGCGCTGCAGCTCTCCGCTGACCGGGAAAGGCTTTCCCAAACACCGTTTATAAAGCTATTTTTCCGCAGATTTTGCCGAAATAATTGTGGATTTTTTGTAAAATATCAGACATAGCCCGGTTTTTTGCGGATAGTGATTGACAATGAATTTGCAATGTGTTACAATTTGGTTACACTGCGGGCAAATGGATTCTTCCGGCTGCCCTTTTACAGGAGATAATGCGTATGATACAATTTACCGATGTCGTAAAGTCCTACGAGCAGGGAAACAAAGCCCTCAACGGTGTTTCCATGCAGATCGAGGATGGCGAATTTTGCTTTTTGGTGGGCCCCTCCGGCTCCGGCAAGTCCACCATTATCAAGCTCATCACCGGAGAGCTGAAGCCCACCTCCGGAACGGTCCACGTCAACGGCTACTCCCTGGAGCGGATCCGCAAGCGTGAGATCCCCTACCTGCGCCGGACCGTCGGCGTGGTGTTCCAGGACTTCCGGCTCATTGACAAGATGACCGTCTATGAAAATGTGGCCTTCGCCATGCGTGTGGTGGGTGCCAGAGAGAAGGAGATCAAGGAGCGCGTGCCCTACGTGCTGGAGCTGGTCGGTCTGGAAAATAAAATGAACCGCCACCCCAACGAGATGTCCGGCGGTGAGCAGCAGAGACTGGCCATTGCCCGGGCGCTGGTGAACAATCCGTCCACCATCATCGCCGACGAGCCCACCGGTAACCTTGACCCGGAGCGGTCCTTTGAGATCATGGCCCTGCTTCAGGAGATCAACAACCTGGGTACCACCGTGCTGGTGGTGACCCACGCCCAGAACCTGGTGGAGCTGTTCGGCAAGCGGGTCATCGCCATTGACGAGGGCCTTGTGGTAAGCGACGGAACGGAGGAGGAGAGCGGCGATGAAGCTGAATAATCTTGGATATCTGTTAAAGGAAGGCTTCCGCGGGATCTTCCTCCATGGGTTTATGTCCTTTGCCGCCGTGTGTGTGACGGTGGCCTGCCTGGTCATCGTGGGCAGCTTCTCCGCCCTGGCCTACAACCTGGACATCATGGTGGAGGAGCTGAATCAGACCAGTGAGATCCTGGTATACATCGACAGCAGCCTGTCCGACGCCGAGGCGAAAAGCATCGGTACAAAGATCAACCTGATGGACAATGTCCTGCAGGCCACCTTCGTCTCCCGGGAGGAAGCCCTGGAGGACTTCATCGAGGACCACAACGGCGACAGCGCTTTCAACGGCGTGCAGGCCTCCGACCTGCGCCACCGCTATGTGGTCTCCCTGGAAGACAACACAAAAATGAAGCAGACCGATGAGCAGCTCAAGCAGATTCCCGGCGTTGCCAAGACCAACGCGGCCTACGAGCTGGCCGAGGGCTTCTCCACCATTCAGAGCGTGCTGCACATGGTGTCCATCGCCATCATTGCGGTGCTGCTGGTGGTTTCCCTGCTGATCATTTCCAACACCGTCAAGCTGGCCATGTATGACCGCAAGGACGAGATCGCCATTATGAAAATGGTGGGCGCCACCAACGGCTTCATCCGTCTGCCCTTCGTGGTGGAGGGCTTCACTCTGGGTATGATCGGCGCCGTGCTTGCCTTCGGCTTGGAGTGGCTGGGCTACGATGCTCTGATCCAGAAGATTTCTACGGTGGACTCCCTGCAGCTGTTCCACTTTGTACCCTTCCAGGAGCTGCTGCTGCCCATGGTGGTGGTCTTCGGCGCGGCCGGTATGTTCGTAGGTATTGTGGGCAGCTGGACTTCTATTCGAAAGTTTATGGACGTATAACTTATGAGCATTTTCAAGCGTAGAAACAGAAAAGCTTTTTCTTTCCTTTCTCTGATGCTCATCGCCGCGCTGGCCTTCGGCCTTCTGCCCACACCTGCCCGGGCGGCAACCTCCGCTGAAATTCAGAAGGAGATCGACGCACTGGAAGAAAAGAATGCCGAGATCCAGGCGCAGATCGATGCCATCCAAAGCCAGTATGACGCTAACTACAGCGACATGGAGGCAATCGTGGCGCAGAAAAACGCCATTGATCAGGAAATGACCCTCCTGAATACCAAGATCGAGACGACCAATGAACAGATATCGGCCTATAGCCAGCTGATCGCCGATACCCAGGATGAGCTGGATGACGCCAAGGAAGAACTGCGGACCCTCAGCGAGCAGCACCGGGAACGGATCCGGGCCATGGAGGAGCAGGGAAACATCACCTACTGGCAGGTGGTCTTTGAGGCCAACAGCTTCATGGATCTGCTGGACCGGATCAATATGGTGGAGGAGATCAATGCCTCTGACCGGCGCCGCATTGAGCAGATGCGGATCGCCTCCGATATCGTAAACGCCACCCAGCAAAGTCTGGAAAAGGAAAAGACCGCCCTGGAGCAGACCCGTGTACAGCTGGCTGAGGATGAGGCGGCGCTGGAAGAAAAACGCTCCGAATCCGACGGAATCCTCCACGAGCTGGAAAAGAAGGCCGAGGAATATGAGCTTCTGCTGGAGCAGTCCGAAATCCTTCAGGATGACCTGATGCAGGAGATCGCCGCCAAGGAAAAGGAACTCAAGGAGGCAAAGTACGACGAATACCTGGCCAAGCTGGCCCTGCAGGGACAGAATCCTCCCTCGGATGCCTCCTGGATCTCTCCGGTTTCCGGCTATACCGTGACCAGCCCTTTCGGTATGCGGGTTCACCCGGTACTGGGCGTTTCCCGGATGCACAACGGTATCGATATGGCCTGTGCCCAGGGAACTCCCATTTACGCCACCCGGGCCGGAAAGGTGACCGTTGCTTCCTATCAGGCCGGAGGCGCCGGCAACTATGTCAGCATCAATCATCTGGACGGCTTCTCGTCCATTTATATGCACATGACCCATTATGTTGTCTCCGCCGGACAGAACGTGTCCCAGGGGCAGCTGATCGGCTATGTGGGCAGCACAGGCCTGTCCACGGGCCCCCATCTGCACTTCGGCATCTCCTATGCCGGCACCTACGTAAATCCCTTGGCATACATTCTCTGACGAACCCAGAAAGGAGTCCCCTATGAAAAACCGCAAACAAATGGTATCCGTTCTTGCCGGGATCATGGCAGCGGTCATGCTTCTGACGCTGCTCCTGAGCCTGCTGCCCACCAGGGCCAGCGCGGCTTCCTCCAGCGAGATCCGCAAACAGATCAACGCACTGAAGGAGGAAAAGAAAGCGCTGAAGGGCAAGATCGAAGAGGTTCAGGCTCAGTACAAGGAAAATGAAAACGAAATCGCGGACATTATCGCGAAAAAGAATGTCATTGACCAGGAGATTCAGCTTCTGAGCGAGCAGATCACCAACATCAATGAGCAGATTACCGCCTACAACACCCTGATCGCGGACAAGCAGGACGAGCTGGACAATGCCGAGACCCGCTATGACACCCTGAATCAGGAGAATAAGGTGCGGGTGCGCACCATGGAAGAGGAAGGGGAGCTGAGCTACTGGGAGGTTCTCTTCAAAGCCAACAGCTTCTCCGACCTGCTGGACCGGCTGAATATGGTGGAGGAAATCTCCGCCGCCGACAACCGCCGGCTGAAGGAAATGAGCGAGGCCGCCGAGCAGGTGGTGGAGGCCCAGACTTCTCTGGAGGCGGAGAAGGCGGAGATGGAATCCGCCAAGCAGGAGCTGGACGACACCCAGGTGGAGATGGACCAGAAGCGGGTGGAAGCGGATGCGCTGCTCCAGGAGCTTCTGGAAAAGGCGGATGACCTGGAGGCCCTGGAGGTAGAATTCCAGGCTCAGGATGAGGAATTTCTGAAACAGATCGCCAATAAGGAGCTGGAGTACAACGCGGCCAAGCAGGCCGAATGGGAAGCCTATATGGCGACCTATGTACCGCCCACCACGGCGCCCCAGAACGGCGGCACCAATAACAGCGGCGGCAGCACCAACAACGGCGGCGGTGGTACTCCCAGCGGCGGAGGCGGCGGATGGGTGGTACCCTGCAGCTACTCCTCTATCACCAGCCCCTTCGGCTACCGGACGGCTCCCACCAGCGGCGCTTCTACTTATCATCAGGGCGTGGACCTGGACACCGGTACGGGTGATCCTGTGGTGGCAACCCGCGCGGGTACCGTTGTAATCGCGGGCTACGGCTCTTCTGCAGGCAACTATGTCAAGATCGACCATCATGACGGCTTTTCCTCTATTTACATGCATTTGAGCAGCTATTGTGTCTCCTCTGGCCAGAATGTCAGCGCGGGGCAGCTGATCGGCAGAACCGGCGCCACCGGTGTGGCCACCGGCGACCATCTGCATTTCGGAATTGCCTATAACGGTGCTTGGGTCAATCCCTGCAACTACGTCAGCCTGCACTGATCGATATTGTTTGATCTCCCACAGCCCGGTTACCGGGCTGTGGGAACATTTTCCGGAAGGTGATTCATCGTGAAAGAAAAGCTTCTGCGCATTGGCTCCTATATTCTGGTGGCCGCTCTGGCGGCGGCGGTGACTCTGGCTGTGTTCTGCAGAGGAGAGGACGGACCCTCCAAGCTGGACCAGCTGGAATCGCTGATTGAGGAACGGTTTATCGGCGAGGCGGATCTGACGGACCTGGAAGACGCCGCGGCGGACGCCATGGTCAATGCCACCGGCGACCGATGGAGCTATTATATTCCCGCCAGTGAGTATCAGACCTACCAGGAGCAGATGGCCAACGCCTACGTGGGCGTGGGCATCACCATCCAGACCGCGGAGGAGGATGCGGGGTTTGTGGTCATGGCGGTGAACGCCAGCGGACCTGCGGCGGAAGCCGGGATGCAGGTCAATGACCTGTTGATCGAGGTGGGAGGCCAGGATGTCCGGGGGATGAGCGTCTCCGAGGTTCGCAATCTGGTGCGGGGCGAGGAGGGAACCTTTGTGGATATGACTGTCATGCGCAAGGGAGAGCATATGACCCTTTCGGTGGAGCGGTGTCAGGTCCAGACCCCTGTGGCGGAATATGAGATGCTGGGAAACGGGATCGGCCTGGTGACCATTGCCAATTTTGACTCCCGCTGCGCGGAGGAAACCATCGCGGCCATTGAGTCGGCTCTGGACAACGGGGCGAAGAAGCTGATCTTCGATGTCCGGCACAATCCCGGGGGCTATGCCAACGAACTTGTGAAGGTGCTGGACTACCTGCTGCCGGAGGGGGAGGTATTTCATACCGTGACCTATGACGGCAAGGAGAACATCGACTACTCCGACGAAAAGTGCCTGGATATCCCCATGGCCGTGCTGGTCAACTCCGGTTCCTATTCCGCCGCGGAGTTCTTTGCCGCGGCCCTGCAGGAGTATGAGGCAGCTATCGTGGTGGGAGAGAAAACCACCGGCAAGGGATACTTCCAGAATACCTTCCTTCTGGACGACGGCTCTGCCGTGGCGCTGTCCGTGGGTAAGTATTATACGCCCAAGGGCATCAGCCTTGCGGATGTGGGAATCACGCCGGATGTGGAGGTTTCCGTGGACGAGGAGACCAGCTCTGCCATCTACTATGGGACATTGACCCCCGAGAAGGACCCGCAGATTCAGGCGGCCATCAAGGCGCTGAAATAAAAGTGCTCCGCCGGTCCGAAAGGATTGGCGGAGTGGAATATCAGGGAGGAATGGTTATGTACGAAACACTGAAAAACCGCCGCAGCATCCGCAAATACCAGTCCCGGCAGGTCAGCGATGAACTGCTGGACGCCGTTCTGGAGGCAGGTCTCTACGCCCCCAGCGCCATGAATAACCAGAAGACCGTACTGGTGGCCGTCCGGGACAAGAAGACCCGGGATCAGCTGTCCCGGATGAACGCCGCCGTCATGGGGGCCGACCGGGATCCTTTCTACGGCGCACCCTGTGTTATCGTGGTACTGGCGGATCCGGAAAAGGGTACCTGGCTGGAGGACGGGAGCCTGGTTATGGGCAATCTGATGAACGCTGCCAGCGCTCTTGGCCTGGGAAGCTGCTGGATCCACCGGGCCCAGCCCATGTTCGACAGCCCCGAGGGCAAGGAACTGCTGAAGCAGTGGGGACTTCCCCAGACCATGAAGGGTGTGGCCAACTGCATCCTGGGCTACCCCGACGAACAGCCCGCCCCCAAGCCCAGAGCCGAGGGCCGGATCCGGAAGGTATAACCGGAAAAATGATTTCCACAGCACTCTGAAAAGCGCGCTGCAGCAGAAAAAATATGAGAAAAGATCGTTTATCTTCCATGTATGCTGCGCACCTCAAAGGTTCCTTCTGATGACAATATCATCAATCTGTGGATTCCTCTACAGCGAAATCTTTGATAAATGATCGTTTCGCGCTCCGATGGTTGATATGCACCCACAAGGCTCCCTCTGACGAGGGAGCTGTCGCGAAGCGACTGAGGGAGAGAATATGTTCCGTCTTTTCCTGTACTTACCAGGAATGCGAAAGCTTTCAGGCTTTCTCTCCCCCAGTCGCGGATTCTCTGAATTGCGTTATAAGCAAAGGCCTGCTCAGACGAGCAGGCCTTTGCTTATTGGATTATTCGTCGATGGTGGAGATGCCCAGGGTCAGTTCCTCCAGCACGTCCAGCAGCACCCGGACGGTATCCAGAGCCGTGAGCATGGTCACGCCGTTTTCCACGGCGCAGCGGCGGATCTGACTGGATCCGGAGTGGATGTCCTCGCAGCGGACATCCATGGTGTTGATGACGTAGGTCACATAGCCCTGGCGGATGGAGTCCAGAATCTCGGTGGAGCCTTCGTCCACCTTGGCCCGGATGCGGGTCTTGATGCCGTGGTTGCGCAGGAATACGGCGGTGCCTACAGTGGCTTCGATGTTGAAGCCCAGCTGATAGAACCGGCGGATCAGAGGTAGAGCCTCCTCCTTGTCCTCGTCGGAGATGGTGACGAAGACGGTGCCGTAGTTCTCCAGTTTCACACCGGAGGCCTGAAGGGCCTTATACAGGGCCCGGGTCAGGGAGTAGTCATAGCCGATGGCCTCACCGGTGGACTTCATTTCCGGGGACAAATAGGCGTCCAGTCCCCGGAGCTTGGAGAAGGAGAAGGCCGGAGCCTTGGCGTACCAGCGCTTTTTTTCGTCCGGATAGAGGATGTCAATGCCCTGATCCTTCAGGCTGTGGCCCAGAGCCACCAGTGTGGCAATGTCCGCCAGAGGATAGCCGGTGGCCTTGCTCAGGAAGGGGACGGTCCGGGAGGACCGGGGATTGACCTCGATGATATAGACGTTGTCCTGACTGTCCACAATGAACTGGATGTTAAAAAGACCCTTGATGCCGATGGCGGGGCCCAGCTTTTTGGCGTACTGCAGGATGATGCCCTTGACCTTGTTGGAAATAGAGAAAGAAGGATAGACGGAGATAGAGTCGCCGGAGTGGACACCGGTGCGTTCCACCAGCTCCATGATGCCGGGGACAAAGACATTCTGCCCATCGCAGATGGCGTCGATCTCCACTTCCTTGCCCCGGATATACTTGTCCACCAGAACCGGCTTGTCCGCGTCGATCTCCACGGCGGTGTGGAGGTAGTGCCGCAGCTGGCTTTCATTGGCAACGATCTGCATGGCCCGGCCGCCCAGGACAAAGCTGGGGCGGACCAGTACGGGGTAGCCGATCTCCCGGGCCGCGGCCACGCCGTCTTCAATGCGGGTCACCGCTTTGCCTCTGGGCTGAGGGATATTCAGAGACAGCAGCAGTTTTTCAAAGGCGTCCCGGTTTTCCGCCTTTTCAATGGCGGCGCAGTCGGTGCCGATGATGTTGACCCCCAGATCCGTCAGAGGCTGAGCCAGGTTGATGGCGGTCTGGCCGCCCAGGGAGGCGATGACGCCGTCGGGCTTCTCCAGCTCGACGATGTTCATCACGTCCTCCACGGTCAGAGGCTCAAAATAGAGCTTGTCCGAGGTGGTGTAGTCGGTGGAGACGGTTTCCGGGTTGTTGTTGATGATGATGGCCTCATAGCCCGCGTTTTTGATGGTCTGGATGGCGTGAACGGTGGAGTAGTCAAATTCCACGCCCTGACCGATGCGGATGGGGCCGGAGCCCAGAACGATGACCTTCTTCTTGGGAGACACCACCGACTCGTTTTCCGATTCGTAGGTGGAATAGAAATAGGGGATATAGCTGTCAAACTCACCGGCGCAGGAATCGATCATCCGGTAGACCGGATGGATGCCCTTTTCCTTGCGCAGGGCGAACAGCTTTCGCTCCGGCACCTGCCAGAGCCTGCCGATGGCCTTGTCGCAGAAGCCCATCTTCTTGGCGGTGTAGTAGACGCTGCTGTCCATGGGGGTGCTTGACAGAAGCTGTTCCATCTGCACGATGTTGCGCAGCTTCCGGATAAAGAAGGCGTCGATGGCTGTGGCTGCCACGATGTCCGATGCGTCGGTACCCAGCCGGAGGAGCTGGGCAATGGCATAGATCCGGTCATCGGTGCCGGTGGCGATATAAGCCATCAGATCCTCCCGGGACCAGGAATCAAATTTCTCCATATACAGATGGCAGATGCCGATCTCCAGGGAGCGGATGCCCTTGAGAAGGCTTTCCTCGAAGGAACGGCCAACGCTCATGGTTTCGCCGGTGGCCTTCATCTGGGTGCCCAGCCGGTTGTTGGCGTCGGAGAATTTGTCAAAGGGGAACCGGGGCATTTTGGTGACCACATAGTCCAGAGCCGGTTCGAAGGCGGCGCAGGTGTTGGCCAGCCGGATTTCGTCCAGGGTCATACCAACGCAGATCTTGGCGGAGACCCGGGCGATGGGGTAGCCCGAGGCCTTGGAGGCCAGGGCCGAGGACCGGGAGACCCGGGGATTCACCTCGATCAAATAATACTGGAAGGAGTTGGGGTCCAGGGCAAACTGAACGTTGCAGCCGCCCTGAATCTTCAGGGCACGGATCAGCCGCAGGGCGGAATCCCGGAGCATGTGGTATTCCTTGTTGGCAAGGGTCTGGGAAGGACACACCACGATGGAGTCGCCGGTGTGGATGCCCACGGGATCCAGGTTCTCCATGTTGCAGATGGCAATGGCGGTGTCATTGGCGTCCCGCATGACCTCGTATTCGATCTCTTTGAAGCCCTTGATGCTCTTTTCCACCAGCACCTGGTGAACGGGGGAGAGGACCAGGGCATTTTTCATGATCTCCCGGAACTCCGCCTCGTTGTCCGCGAAGCCGCCGCCGGTGCCGCCCAGAGTAAAGGCAGGGCGCAGCACCACGGGATAGCCGATTTCCCGCGCCGCGGCCAGGCCCTGCTCCATGGATTCGGCGATCATGGAGGGCAGTACGGGCTCTCCAAGGCGCTGGCACAGCTCCTTGAACTGCTCCCGGTCCTCCGCCTGCTCAATGGAGGAGCTGGGGGTGCCCAGCAGCTCCACACCGCATTCCTTCAGAACGCCCTTCTTCTCCAGCTGCATGGCCAGATTCAGTCCGGTCTGGCCGCCGATGCCGGGGATAATGGCGTCGGGACGCTCGTAGCGGACAATGCGGGCAATATATTCCAGAGTCAGAGGCTCCATGTAGACCTTGTCGGCGATCATGGTGTCGGTCATGATGGTGGCGGGGTTGCTGTTGCACAGCACCACCTCGTAGTAAATCCGTTCGCTTGGGCATGTTACTTTCCCTCCATCATGGCGGTAAATTCGTCAAACAGGTAGGCGCTGTCCTGAGGGCCGGGGGCGCTTTCCGGGTGGTACTGGACACTGAAGATCCGGTCCTTCCGGCATTTCAGACCTTCTACCGTGTTGTCCAGCAGGTTGACGTGGGTTACGGCCAGGCCGGTATCCGCCAGAGAACCGGCGTCCACGGCGTAGGAGTGGTTCTGGGAGGTAATCTCCACCTTTCCCGTCTGCAGGTTTTTCACCGGATGGTTTCCGCCCCGGTGGCCGAATTTCAGCTTGTAGGTTTTGGCTCCGTAGCTGAGGGCGATGATCTGATGGCCCAGGCAAATGCCGAAGATGGGATATTTCCCCCGCAGGGTTTTGACCAGGGCAATGACCGGGGCAGCGTCCTCCGGATTGCCGGGACCGTTGGAGATGAACACGCCGTCCGGCCGCAGATTCTCCACTTCTTCCGCGGTGATGTCCCAGGGGACCACGGTCACATCGCAGCCCCGGGCGTTCAGGCTGCGGACGATGTTGCGCTTCATACCGCAGTCCACCGCCACCACGTGGAACCGGGGGGCTTCGGCGGGGGATTTCCAGATCTGCCGGGTGCTGACCTGGGATACCATGTCGATGGGCAGGGCGGTGGTCTTCAGCTTTGTAAAGCCCACCAGGTTTGGCAGCCCGGCATCGGTAATCAGTCCCTTGCAGGTACCCTTGTCCCGGATGTGCCGGGCCAGCTGCCGGGTGTCCACACCGGCCAGACCCACAATGCCCCAGCGCTTCATCACCTGCTCCAGGGTTTCCTTTCCCCGGAAGTTGGAGGGCTCGCTGTTATATTCCCGGACGATCATGGCGCTGATGGTGGGCTTGTCCGTTTCATAGTCGCCGTCACACATGCCGTAATTGCCGATCAGCGGATAGGTCATGACCACCGCCTGGCCTGTGTAGGACGGATCCGAGAGGATCTCCTGATAGCCTACCATGGAGGTGTTGAATACCACCTCGACCATCTGCTCCCGGTCCGCGCCAAAGCCGTAGCCATAAAATTCCGTTCCGTCTTCCAGAATGATCTTTTTGTCGTATTGGTGAATCATTTGTCTTTTCCCTTTCGCTGTGACAGCTTTTGCTCAAACTGGTCCTTTCGGGTATCCTCCGGAATGGAGGTGGGATAGACGCCGCTGAAGCAGGCGCTGCAGTAGCCTTCCCCGCCGCAGAGCTGTCCCAGAGCTTCCAGGGGCAGATATCCCAGGGAGTCCACGCCGATGATCCTGGCAATTTCCTCCACACTGTGGCGGCAGGCGATCAGATGTTCCTGGGAGTCGATGTCCGTACCGTAGTAGCAGGGATACAGGAAAGGCGGGGCGGAAATCCGCATGTGGATCTCGGAGGCACCGGCGCTTCGCAGCAGCTGCACGATCCGCCCGGAGGTGGTGCCCCGGACAATGGAGTCGTCGATCAGCACCACCCGCTTGCCCCGGACCTCGCTTTCCACGGGACTGAGCTTGATCTTCACCTGGTCCACCCGGTGATCCTGGCCGGGGGAGATGAAGGTCCTGCCGATATACTTGTTTTTGATCAGGCCGATGCCGTAGGGAATTCCGGAGGCACGGGCATAGCCCAGGGCCGCGTCCAGGCCGGAATCCGGCACGCCGATGACGATATCCGCCTCCACCGGGTGGGCCTGGGCCAGAAGGGCTCCGGCTTTGACCCGGGCGTCGTGAACGCTGACCCCTTCGATGACGGAATCGGGGCGGGCAAAATAGATATGTTCAAAAATACACAGCCGCTGCGGCGCTTTTCCGCAATGGCGCCGGTCGCTGGTGACACCGTTTTTGTCAAAGGTCAGGATCTCGCCGGGGAGGATGTCCCGCTGGAACGCGGCGCCCACCGCGTTGAGGGCGCAGCTTTCCGAGGCCACGACGTAGGTCCCGTCCGCCATCCGGCCGTAGCACAGGGGGCGGAAGCCGTGGGGATCCCGGACGGCGATGAGCTTGGTGGAGGACATGAGAACCAGAGAGTAAGCGCCGTCCAGCCGGTCCATGGCCCGGCTCACCGCTTCCTGAATGGAAGGGGCGGTGATCCGTTCCCGGGTGACCACATAGGCGATGGTTTCCGTGTCGCTGGTGGAGTGGAAGATGGCTCCGGACATTTCCAGCTCCCGGCGAAGGGTCAGGGCGTTGCTCAGGTTGCCGTTGTGAGCCACCGCAAGCTTGCCCTTCAGGTGGTTGACCTGAATGGGCTGGCAGTTGCTGATGGTCACGCCGCCGGTGGTACCGTAACGGACATGGCCCACAGCGATCTCACCCTGGGGGAACTTCGCCAGGTCATCGTGGCGGAATACCTCGTTCACCAGGCCGATGCCCTTGTGAGAGGTAAACATACCGTCGTCATTGACCACGATGCCGCAGCTTTCCTGTCCCCGGTGCTGCAGGGCGTACAGGCCATAGTAGACCAGGCTTGCCACGTCCTGGGTGTGGGGACCATAGACGCCAAAGACGCCGCACTCTTCATGGATGCTCATTGTTTCCCCTCCAGACTGGCCTTCACGAAGCCCAGGAACAGCGGATGGGGCTTGTTGGGACGGCTCTTGAACTCGGGATGGTACTGCACACCCACATGGAAGGGACGACCGGGCAGCTCCACGGTTTCCACCAGCCGTCCGTCCGGGGAGGTACCGCTTAAGACAAGTCCCGCACCGGTGAAGAAATCCCGGTAGTCATTGTTGAATTCATAGCGGTGGCGGTGGCGCTCCTGAATGGAGGAGGCGCCGTAGCAGCGCTCCATGGTGGTGCCCGGAGCGATGACGCAGGGATAGGCTCCCAGGCGGAGCGTGCCGCCCTTGTTGATCTGCTCACTCTGGCCGGGCATGAAGTCAATGACCTTGTGGGCACCCTCGGGGGCAAACTCGCCGGAATTGGCGTCCGCCAGTCCCGCCTGCCGGGCGTACTCGATGACCATGATCTGCATACCCAGGCAGATGCCGAAATAGGGAACCCCCTGTTCCCGGGCAAACCGGGCGGCCAGGATCATGCCTTCAATGCCCCGTCCGCCGAAGCCGCCGGGAACGATGATCCCGTCCAGTCCGGAAAGCGCCTGGGTGTAGGTCTGCTCCGTGAGGCCTTCGGAATCGATCCAGCGGATCTCCACATCCGCGTCCAGGGTGTAGCCCGCGTGGCGCAGGGCCTCGGCCACGGACAGGTAGGCATCGTGGAGGGCCACGTATTTGCCCACCAGGCCGATGGTGACGGTCTTGCTGCGGTTCTGGATCCGGTGGACCAGCTGCTTCCACTCGGCCAGGTCCGGCTCGGCGGTGGTCAGCCCCAGCTCCCGGCAGACGATGCCGGAGAAATTCTGCTTTTCCAGCATCAGAGGCGCCTCATAGAGGTTCGGAAGGGTGATGTTCTCAATGACACAGTCGGGCTTGACGTTGCAGAAGAGGCTGATCTTCTGGAAGATGCTGTCCTCCAGAGGCTCGTCGCAGCGCAGCACAATGATGTCGGGCTTGACGCCCATACCCTGCAGCTCCCGGACGGAGTGCTGGGTGGGCTTGGACTTGTGTTCGTCGGAGCCCCGGAGGAAGGGAACCAGGGTCACATGGATGAACAGGCTGTTCTCATGGCCCACCTCCAGGGAGATCTGCCGCACCGCCTCCAGGAAGGGCTGGGACTCGATGTCGCCGATGGTACCGCCGATCTCGGTGATGACCACGTCCGCGTCGGTCTGCTTGCCCACCCGGTAGACAAACTCCTTGATTTCATTGGTGATATGGGGAATGACCTGGACGGTGGAGCCGAGATACTCGCCCCGGCGTTCCTTGTTCAGCACATTCCAGTAGACCTTGCCGGTGGTCAGATTGGAATACTTGTTCAGATTTTCATCGATGAAACGCTCATAGTGGCCCAGGTCCAGGTCGGTCTCGGCACCGTCCTCGGTGACGTAGACCTCGCCGTGCTGGTAGGGGCTCATGGTGCCGGGATCCACGTTGATGTAGGGATCCAGCTTCTGAGCGGCCACCTTCAGCCCCCGGGCTTTCAGCAGACGGCCCAGGGAAGCCGCGGTGATGCCCTTGCCCAGGCCGGACACAACACCGCCGGTTACAAAGATATATTTCGTCATGTTCTTCTCTCCTTACTCCACCGTTACAGATTTTGCAAGATTCTTTGGTTTATCAATATCGCAGCCGTTTTCTTTGGCTACGTGGTAGGCAAGCATTTGAAGCGGAACGATCTCTACCACGGGGCAGAAAATCGGTTCCGTCCTGGGCAGGAAGAGCATGTCGTCCGCCAGGGAGACGATCTTCTGGTTGTCCCGGAAGGCCAGAGCCAGCACCTCGGCCCCCCGGGCCTTGACTTCCACGATGTTGCTCATGGTCTTCTCCGTGACGCTTTCGTTGCAGCACAGGGCAATGACCGGCTGCCGCTCATGGATCAGGGCAATGGTGCCGTGCTTGAGTTCTCCGGCGGCGTAGGATTCCGCGTGAATATAGGAAATCTCCTTCATCTTCAGGGCGCCCTCCAGGGCGACCGCATAGTCGGTATTGCGCCCGATGAAGAACATGGATTCGCTGTGATGGTATTTTTGGGCCAGCTTCGGAATGCCCGGATTCATGTCCAGGGCCTGCTGCATCTGCTTGGGCAGCATCTTCAGGGCGCTGACGAGACTCCGGTAGCGCTCCTGCTCCAGAGTGCCCAGCTGCCTGGCGGCGTACAGGGCGAACAGGTACAGCACCGTCAGCTGGGTGGTATAGCCCTTGGTGGTGGCAACGGCGATCTCCGGGCCTGCCCAGGTGTAGAGGCAGTAGTCCGCGATCTTGGCAATGGTGCTGCCCACCACGTTGACAATGGCCAGGGCTTTGGCACCCCGCCGCTGGCACTCCCGCAGGGCGGCGATGGTGTCCGCGGTTTCGCCGGACTGGGACAGGACGATGAGCAGCGTGTGGCTGTCGATCAGGGGATCGGCATAGCGCAGCTCACTGGCAAGCTCTGTCTGAACAGGGATCCGGCACAGACGCTCCAGGGCGTATTTTCCCGCGCAGCCGGCATAATAGGCGCTGCCGCAGGCGGTGATGACGATCTTGTTGACGCAATGCATATCAATGTCAAGGTCATCCAGAACGATCTCCCCGTTTTTGATCCGGGGAGCGATGGTGGCTTTAACGGCCCGGGGCTGCTCCATGATCTCCTTGAGCATGAAATGCTCGTAGCCGCCCTTTTCCGCCGCCTGGATGTCCCAGCTGATGCGGCTGATGGGCTTTTGGATCGGATGGCCCGCGCAGTCGTAGACCTGGATGGAATCGGGGGTCAGCTCCGCGAATTCGCCGTCCTCCAGGTAGACGGCGTTGCGGGTGTGGGCCACCAGGGCGGTCACGTCGGAGGCAAAGAAATTCTCGCCGATGCCGACGCCCAGAATCAGGGGACTGGCCTCCCGGACCACGAAGATTTTATCCGGTTCCTGGCTGCAGAGGATGCCCAGGGCATAGGAACCCTGGAGCCGGGAAGAGGCTTTCATGACGGCTCGTTTGAAATCTCCCTGATAGTACATCTCCATCAGGTGGACGATGACCTCCGTGTCAGTCTCGCTTTCAAAGTGATAGCCCTTCTGTGTCAGCTCCTGCCGCAGCTCCAGGTAGTTTTCGATGATGCCGTTGTGAACGACGGCAAATCTTCCGTCGTTGCTGGTATGGGGATGGGCGTTGATGTCCGTTGGCGCGCCGTGGGTTGCCCAGCGGGTGTGGCCGATACCGGTGGTGCCCGGAAGAAGGGAGCCGTCCGCCGTCTTTTCACACAGACCGGCAATGCGGCCCATGACCTTGCTGACGGCGATGGTTTGGTCCTGAACCACCGCGATTCCGGCGGAGTCATAGCCCCGGTATTCCAGCTTTTTCAGTCCTTCCAGCAAAACGGGAGCCGCGTTCTGACTCCCGGTATATCCCACAATTCCGCACATAACGAACCTCCATGAATGGTGCTTTCTGGTTTGGGTGTATATCTGAATATTGGTAAATGATCGTTTATCTTCATTGGCTGCTGTGGCGCTTACGGCGCCCATAGCTTCCCCCGGGGGGAAGCTGGCATGAAAATCCGCTCTTCGGAACGGTTTTTCATGACTGATGAGGAACGGCGATATGTTCCGAATTTGTATGCATTTCGTAAAAAAGGTACATTGGAAAAGGCTGTACGGTTTCATTTGACTGCATTGCGAATGGTAAGACGTCGCCGTTCCTCATCCGCCCCAGTGTGCGCACTGGGGCACCTTCCCCCCGGGGGAAGGTATTGCCCACTGCGACAATAAACGATCATTTATGAGAGAAACGAACCGGTGTGTTTTCTTATTCCCACTCCACCGTGGCGGGGGGTTTGCTTGTGATGTCGTAGACGATCCGGTTGATCCGGGGGACTTCATTGACGATGCGCACGGAAACCCGGTCCAGAACCTCATAGGGGATCCGGGTCCATTCCGCCGTCATAAAGTCCTTGGTGGTGACGCTGCGAAGGGCCAGCACATTCTCGTAAGTCCGGCCGTCGCCCATGACGCCCACGCTTTTTGCGTTGGTCAGCACCGCGAAATACTGGCTGCAGATATCTCCAAGCTCCGCTTTTCCAATCTCCTCCCGGAAGATGAAGTCCGCCTCCCGGAGGATATCCAGCTTCTCCTTGGTGACCTCCCCCAGAATCCGGATGGCAAGACCGGGGCCCGGGAAGGGCTGCCGGTGGACCAGGTAATCGGGCAGCCCCAATTCCTTGCCCAGCAACCGGATCTCGTCCTTGAACAGGTGGTCCAGAGGCTCCAGAACGGCCTGGAACTGCTCAATGACCTCCCGGGGCAGGAGCTTGTTGTGATGGCTCTTGATCACGTCCGCGTCACCGGCGCCGGACTCGATGACATCGGGGTAGATGGTACCCTGGGCGAAGAAATCTTCCTTGGTGATGCCGAATTTCAGAGCCTCGTCCAGGAAGACGTAGCCGAACTCGGCACCGATGATCTGCCGCTTGCGCTGGGGATCCTCCACGCCCTTGAGCTTGTCCAGAAACCGCTGCTGGGCGTCCACCCGGACAAAATGGATATTCCACTTGGCAAAGGCCGCCTCTACCTCGTCGCCCTCGTTTTTGCGCATACAGCCGTGGTCCACGAAGACGGCAGTCAGCCGGTCTCCCACGGCCTCAGCCAGCAGCGCTGCCAGGACGGAGGAATCCACGCCGCCGGACAGGGCCAGCAGCACCCGTCCCTTGGGGCCGATGGTTTCCCGAAGCTGGGCTACGGTGTTTTTGCAGAAATCTCCCATGGTCCAGGTGCCTTTGGCGCCGCAGACCTCATAGAGGAAGTTGCGCAGCATCCGGTCGCCGAACTGGGTGTGGTTCACCTCGGGATGGAACTGAACGCCGTAGAAGCCCCGGGCTTCGTCCGCGATGGCGGCGTTGGGGCAGGCGTCGGTGTGAGCAACCAAAGCAAAGCCCTCCGGCACCTTTGCCATATAGTCCCCATGGCTCATCCAGGAAATGGCCTGCTCCGGGATGCCCCGGAACAGCTTGCAGCTTGTATCATAATAGGTGGCGGTTTTGCCGTACTCCCGGGCGGTGTCCTTCTGGGCCGCCGTCACCTGGCCGCCCAGGGTGTGGGCCATGAGCTGGCAGCCATAGCAGATGCCCAGGATGGGAACACCCAGGGCAAAGACCTCCGGGTCCACATGGGGAGATTCCTCCAGATAGACACTGTTGGGGCCGCCGGTGAAAATGATGCCCATGGGGGCAAAGGCACGGATCTCCTCCAGGGAAATGGTGTAGGGCTTGATCTCGCAGTAAACGTTCTGCTCCCGGACCCGCCGGGCAATAAGCTGGTTATACTGTCCGCCGAAGTCCAGAACAAGGATTTTTTCTTCCATGATTTCGGTCTCCGTTACGTTATAGATTGATCTGGGTTTCCGTCTGGGCAACGTCCGCGATCAGGGGCTGAACCTGCGACAGGAAGGCGGTGACCTGCTCCGGGCAGCGGCCTGTGTACAGGGCCGGATCCATTACGGCCTCCATTTCGGCCTTGCTCATGCCGAATTCCGAATGCTCCGCCAGATCTGCCAGAAGGTCCCAGCGTTCCCCGGCCTTCATTTTGGCGGTGGCGTCCATGGAGCAGGTGCGGATGATCTCATGCAGCTGCTGCCGGTCGCCGCCGTGCTTCACACCCTCCATCATCAGGTTTTCGGTGGCGATGAAGGGCAGATATTCCCGGACGGTCTTCTCCACGATCTTTTCATTGACATGGAGCCCGTTGGTCACGTTCTGTGCCAGGCGCAGAATGGCGTCGGCGCAGAGGAAGCCCTCGGGCATGGAGATACGCCGGTTGGCGGAGTCGTCCAGGGTCCGCTCCAGCCACTGGGTGGAGGCGGTCATGGGTGCGTTCATGGCGTCGGCCATCAGATACCGGGACAGGCTGCAGATCCGCTCGGAGCGCATGGGATTGCGCTTGTAGGCCATGGCGGAGGAGCCGATCTGGTTCTTCTCAAAGGGCTCTTCCACCTGCCGGTCGTGCTGCAGCAGGCGGATGTCGTTTGCCATCCGGTAGCAGCTCTGGGCAATGGAGGACAGGCAGTTGAGAATGCGGCTGTCCAGCTTCCGGGGATAGGTCTGTCCGCAGACGCTGAAGCATTTGCTGAAGCCGAATTCCGTGCTGATCTTCCGGTTCATTTCGTCAATTTTCGCCGTGTCTCCGGCAAAAAGCTCCAGGAAGCTGGCTTCGGTGCCGGTTGTGCCCCGGCAGCCCAGGAATTTCATGTTTTTCACCACAAAATCCAGCTCCTCCAGATCGGAAAGCAGGTCCTGCATCCACAGGGTTGCCCGCTTGCCCACGGTGACCAGCTGGGCAGGCTGATAGTGGGTATAGCCCAGGGTGGGGGTGGCCTTATAGGTTTCGGCGAAGGCCGACAGGTTGGCGATGACCTTCAGCAGCTCGCCCCGCAGGTACTTCAGACCGTCCCGGTACAGGACGATGTCCGCGTTGTCCGTCACATAGCAGCTGGTGGCTCCCAGGTGGATGATACCCGCCGCGGAGGGCGCGACCTTGCCGTAGGCGTAGACATGGGCCATCACGTCATGGCGGACTTCCTTTTCCCGGGCGGCGGCGCAGGCGTAATCAATGTCATCGATATGGGCTTCCAGCTCCGCCACCTGTTCGGCGGATACGGGCAGCCCCAGCTCATGCTCCGCCCGGGCCAGAGCCACCCACAGCTTGCGCCAGGTCTGGATCCGGGTGTCCATGGAGAACAGCCGCAGCATGTAGTCGGAAGCGTAGCGGGAGCTTAAGGGGGATTCATATTTGTCTGTCATAGAGCCCTCCTCAGCGAATGATGATGCTGTCCCGCTCCGGGCCAACGGAAACGTAGCCGATATGGCAGCCGATCTGCCCCTCGATGTATTCTACGTACTTCCGGGCGGCTTCGGGAAGGTCTTCCCAGCGGCGAACGCCGGAAATATCGCATTTCCAGCCATCCATATATTCCATCACAGGCTGCGCGCTGGCCAGAACGGCGGGGAAGGGGAATTCGTCGGTTTCCTTGCCGTCCACCAGGTAGCGGGCGCAGATGGGGATTTTTTCCAGGTAACTGAGGACATCCAGCTTGGTCAGGGCGATATTGGTGGCTGCCTGCACCTGCACGCCGTAACGGGTAGCGACGATGTCAATGGGACCGACACGGCGGGGCCGGCCGGTTTTCGCGCCGTATTCAAATCCTGCTTCACGCAGGGCGTCTGCTTCGCTGCCAAACATTTCGCAAACAAAGGGGCCTTCGCCGACACAGGTGGAGTAGGCCTTGACCACGCCGATGACCTCATCGATCTTGGCCGACGGCAGGCCGGAACCCACGGGGGCGTAAGCGGCAATGGCGTTGGAGGAGGTGGTATAGGGATGGATGCCGTAGTCCAGGTCCCGCAGGGCGCCCAGCTGAGCCTCGAAGAGGATCTTCTTTCCCTCTGCCTGGGCCTTGCGCAGGAAAACGCCGGTGTCGCAGATATAGGGCTTGATCTTCTCGCAGTAGGTATCCAGCCAGCTTTCCAGATCCTCCATGGTGACGGGGTCTGCTCCGTAGACTTTGGTCAACGTCAGGTTCTTCCAATCCAGCAGATCCTTCAGGTGTTCCTTCAGATGCTCGGGGTGCAGAAGCTCACCGGCCAGGACGGTCTTCTTGGAATACTTGTCGGAGTAGAAGGGGGCGATGCCCTGCTTGGTGGAGCCGAATTTCTTATCGGCCAGCCGGGCTTCCTCCAGTCCGTCCAGCGCCCGGTGCCAGGGCAGAAGCAGAGAGGCCCGGTCGCTGATCTTCAGGTTTTCGGGGGTGAGGGGAACGCCCTTTGCGATGACCTCCTGCATTTCCAGCCAGAGGTTTTCCGGATCCAGTGCTACGCCGTTTCCAAGGATATTGACGACACCGGAACGGAAAATGCCGGAGGGCAGCAGGTGCAGGGCGAATTTGCCGTGTTCGTTGATGACGGTATGGCCGGCGTTGCCGCCGCCCTGGTAGCGAATGACGATATCGTAATCCTGGGTCAGCAGGTCCACCATCCGGCCCTTGCCCTCATCGCCCCAGTTGATGCCTACAATCGCTGCGTTTGCCATTTCATTTCCTCCTGTTTACAGATGAGCTTCCAGACGGCCCATGATCTCAGCGTATGCCTCTTCCACACCGCCCAGATCCCGGCGGAAACGGTCCTTGTCCAGCTTTTCGCCGGTCTTGGCGTCCCACAGGCGGCAGGTGTCGGGGCTGATCTCGTCGGCCAGGACGATGGTTCCGTCGGACAGGCGGCCGAACTCCAGCTTGAAGTCCACCAGGGTCACGCCGCAGGTCTTCCAGAAGTCCTTCAGAATCTCGTTAATGCGGAAGGAGTACTTTTCAATGGTGTTGATTTCTTCGGGGGTTGCCAGCTTCAGAGCCAGAGCATGACGGGTGTTGAGCAGAGGATCGCCCAGAGCGTCATTCTTGTAGGAGAACTCGATGGTGGGCTGGTCAAAAACGATGCCTTCCTCTACGCCGTAGCGCTTGGAGAAGGAACCGGCGGAGATATTGCGGATGATGACCTCCAGGGGAACGATGCTGACCTTCTTCACCAGGGTTTCCCGGGGAGACAGTTCCTTGACAAAGTGCGTGGGAATGCCGCAGCGCTCCAGCTTGGCCATCAGACGGTTGCTCATCTGGTTGTTGATCACGCCCTTACCCACAATGGTACCCTTCTTCAGGCCGTTGAAAGCGGTAGCGTCATCCTTATAATCCACGATCAAAAGCTCGGGATCATCGGTGGCGAAGACCTTTTTGGCCTTGCCCTCATACAGCTGTTCTTTCTTTTCCATGATTGATACCTCCAAAAATATACAGATCGGGATGAACATGGGTCATTTGCCCACCAGCCTATTATACTAGATATTCCTGAAAAACGGAAAGGTTTTTTTGCAAAAACCGGGCCGGATCCGGCAGAAAAAGGATTTTTTCCCTTTTGCACAAAATTGGAGGAACGGAACGCGGCCTTTTTGATGCTGTGAAACTGCCGGACAAGGGCCTTATTTGCCGCTGTCGCCGTAGTTTGCCAGCACCCGGGCGGAGGGATCGTTGACATTGCAGCCTTCCCAGTTCTTGTTGGGCATCCAGAAATCCACGATCATCTGTCCCTGGCCGGGATAGTACTTCTCAAAGATCTCCCGGTAGAGGAGGGATTCCTTGGTAAAGGGCTGGGCATGGGTGTACCGGGAGCGAAGACGCTCATATTCTTCGTCGGTATAGTAGTTTTCCGCGTATTCCTTCAGATAATTCACCATGGAGTGGCCCACCGCGTCGGAGAAGGCGGCCTTTTCCCGCCAGAGGATGTCGTGGGGCAGGTAATCCCCTTCGAAGGCATGGCGCAGCAGGTATTTTCCCTTGTTGTACTTGTTCAGCTTCAGCTCCGGGTCAATGGCCATGACGTATTTGACAAAGTCCAGATCGCCGAAGGGGACCCGGGCCTCCAGAGAGTTGACGCTGATGCAGCGGTCTGCCCGGAGAACGTCATACATGTGCAGCTCCCGGATCCGCTTCTGGGACTCCTTCTGGAATTCCTCCGCGGAGGGGGCAAAGTCGGTGTACTTGTAGCCGAACAGCTCGTCGGAGATCTCGCCGGTGAGCAGCACCCGGATGTCGGTGTTTTCGTGGATATACTTGCACACCAGGTACATGCCGATGCTGGCCCGGATGGTGGTGATGTCGAAGGTGCCCAGCAGCTCGATGACCGGCTCCAGCGCTGCCAGAACATCCTCCTTGGAGATGATCACCGGGGTGTGGTCGCTGCCGATATAGTCCGCCACCTGCTGGGCGTACTTCAGGTCGATGGCGTCGCCGCTCATGCCAATGGCGAAGGTGCGGATGGGCTTGCTGCTTTCCTGAGCCGCGATGGCGCAGACCAGGGAGGAGTCCAGACCGCCGCTGAGCAGGAAGCCAACCTTGGCGTCGGCCACCAGACGCTTCCGGACACCGGCCACCAGCCTGTCGTGGATGCCGGAGCAGACGGTTTCCAGGCCGTCGGGAAGACAGCGCTCCGCTGCCGCGATGTCACAGTAGCAGACGAACTTGCCGTCGCAGTAGTAATGGCCGGGAGGGAAGGGCAGAATTTCTCCTACAAGCCCGGTGAGGTTCTTGGGCTCGCTGGCGAATACGATAACGCCGCTTTTGTCATAGCCATAGTACAATGGCCGGATGCCGATGGGGTCCCGGGCGGCGATAAATTTCTTGTTTTTTCCGTCATAGAGGATACAGGCAAACTCCGCGTCCAGCATGGCGAACATACCAACGCCGTACTTTTCGTACATGGGCAGCAGCACCTCACAGTCGGACTGACTGACAAAGGTGTACTCTTTGGACAGCTCCTGACGGAGCTTTTCAAAGCCGTAAATTTCACCGTTGCAGACCACGAAGCTTCCGTTCAGGCCGAAGGGCTGCATTCCTTCGGGGTGAAGGCCCATGATGGACAGACGGTGAAAGCCCAAAAGACCCTGCCCCACATCCACGATGCGGGAATCATCAGGGCCCCGGGAGATGGTGCGGTCGAAGCCTGCTTTGAAAGCTGCCAGATCATCGCAGTGACCGCAGTAACCGATAATGGAACACATGTTAGATCCTCCTGATACCAACCGTTGGGAGAGCCTCTTTTAAGGAGACTCTCCCGGGTTGTATTTTTGAAACATTTCTGGTTTTTGCGTGGAAGCTTATTCCACGTCCTGCAATGCGTCGTAGCCTTCCTCGCCGGTGCGGACCTTCACGACGTTCTCCACATCGTAGACGAAGATCTTGCCATCGCCGATATGGCCGGTGTAAAGGACCTTCTTGGCGGTTTCGATGACGGTGCGGACAGGAACCTTGCTGATGACCATATCCACCTGGACCTTGGGCAGAAGGCTGGCCTCCACGGGAACACCACGGTAGTATTCGGGGGTGCCCTTCTGGACGCCGCAGCCCATGACGTGGGAGACGGTCATGCCGGTGATGCCGATGCCCATCATGGCGTCCTTCAGGCTCTCCAGGCGGGCTTCCTTGCAGATGATCTCCACCTTTGTCAGCTTGGGAGTACCCTCGTCGAAGGCGGGGACCTTCTTTACGGGAATGGCTTCCGCCACAGGCACATCGCCGGAGACCACCACAGGAGCGGGATCCTCGCTGACCATGTCGGGCAGCATGGCAAAGCCGGCGTAAGCGGAGGGCAGGCCATGCTCGGTGGCGTCCAGGCCGATGAGTTCTTCCTCACGGGAGACCCGCAGACCCACGGTGGCCTTGATGACCAGGAAGGTGATGGTAATGGTGACCACGGTCCAGGCAGCCACGCTGATAAAGCCCAGCAGCTGCAGGCCCATCAGCTCAAGGCCGCCGCCATAGAACAGACCGGTGAGGGTCTTGCCGGAAGCATTGGCAATGGCATAGCCGGGGGCGGTATCGGTGGCGAAGAGACCCACCGCCAGGGTGCCCCAGATGCCGTTCATGCAGTGGACAGCCACGGCGCCCACGGGATCATCGATATGGAGCTTGTTGTCCAGCAGCCACACGCCGAAGACCACCAGCAGACCGCCAACCGCACCGATGACACAGGCACCGAAGCAATCCGTTACATCGCAGGGAGCGGTGATGGCCACGAGACCTGCCAGGGAGGCGTTCAGACACATGGACACGTCGGGCTTACCGTATTTGATCCAGGTGAAGATCATGCAGACCACGGTCGCCACGGCGGGGGCCACGGTGGTGGTCAGGAAGATGGAGCCCAGCTGTTCCACGGAAGTGGCTGCGGCACCGTTGAAGCCGTACCAGCCAAGCCACAGGATGAACACACCCAGAGCGCCCAGCGCGATGCTGTGGCCGGGGAAAGCGTTGACCTTGATGACCTTGCCGGAGGCGTCGTGGTTGAACTTGCCGATCCGGGGGCCCAGCATCTTGGCGCCGATGAGAGCGGAGATGCCGCCTACCATGTGAATGGCGCAGGAGCCGGCGAAATCGTGGAAGCCCAGCTGAGCCAGCCAGCCGCCGCCCCAGATCCAGTGGGCCTCGATGGGGTAGATCAGTGCGGAAATGACACCGGAATAGATGCAGTAGGAAAGGAACTTGGTGCGCTCTGCCATGGCGCCGGAGACAATGGTGGCAGTAGTGGCGCAGAACACCAGGTTAAATACGAAGCTGGAGAAATCAAAGCTTTCGTAAGCCGTGAACAGGTCAAATCCCGGCTTGCCGATAAAGCCCAGCAGGTCCTCGCCCATCAGCAGGCTGAAGCCGATGAGGATGAACACTACGGTACCGATGCAGAAGTCCATCAGATTCTTCATGATGATGTTGCCGGTGTTCTTGGCTCTGGTAAAACCGGCTTCCACCATGGCAAAGCCGGCCTGCATCCAGAAAACCAGTGCCGCGCCGATCAGATACCATACATTCCATACTTCACTCATTTTGTTACCTCCTTAATTTAGAGGACACTCCCCAAAAACCGTCTGCGGCTGAGCGGTGAATCTTTTCCCGTCAGCGCTTGCCGATTGAATCAGAGCTTCCTCCGGATCTTTCTTTTTCTCTCTCTGCGCAAAAGGTATAAAAATTAGGCTGCCATGCGGGGAGGGGGGCAGCCCCTCCCGCTGGCGCCGTCCGGGACGGCGATTTGGCAGCTATGAAAGGAAGCAAAATTAACGGACGCCGAAGAGCAGCTCGCCGTAGGTGGGGAAGGGCCAGTACTTGTCGGAGGTCATGGTCTCGGCCTCGTCGGCTACGGCCCGGAGGGCGGCCATCTTACCCAGCAGGGTATCCCGGATGGCGTAAGATTCTTCGGTGACACTGGCGATATTCTTCAGATCCAGCACGGCGGCTTCCAGCTCATCGGTTCTCACAGCGATCTGGTCGGTCAGTACAGAAAGCTTGGTGAGAAGTCCGGTTTCGTAGCCGCAGGCGATATCGGGGGAAACCGCCCGCTTGGAAGCGACGGTTCCGGCCAGCTCGGCGCAGTAGCCTTCCACGGCGGGGAGGATCTGCTTGCGGGCCATGTCCACCATGGTATTGGCTTCGATAACCACCGTCTTGCAGTAGTTCTCCAGCATGATCTCGGTGCGGGACTCCAGCTCGGAAACGGAGAAGACCTTGTGGCCGGTCAGCATATCCACATTCTTCTTGTCCAGCAGGTGAGGCATACAGTCGGGAGTGGTGGGGTAGTTGCACAGGCCACGAACCTCGGTGGCCTCCTTGATCCAGGAGGCGTCATAGCCGTTGCCGTTGAAGAGGATCCGCTTGTGGTCCTTGATGGTCTTCTTGATCATGCCGTGCAGGGCGGTCTCAAAGTCCTCGGCGCCCTCCAGACGGTCGGCGTAGATCTTCAGGGACTCGGCCACGGCGGCGTTCAGCATGATGTTGGCGCAGGCGATGGAGTTGGAGGAGCCCAGCATACGGAACTCAAACTTGTTGCCGGTGAAGGCGAAGGGGGAGGTACGGTTGCGGTCGGTGGTGTCACGGGCGAACCGGGGCAGTACATCCACGCCCAGCTTCATGGTGGTCTTCTCGGCAGCGCAGTAGGGCTTGTCGTTTTCAATGGCGTCCAGAATGCCCATCAGCTCATCGCCCAGGAAGATGGAGACCACGGCGGGAGGCGCTTCGTTGGCGCCCAGACGATGGTCGTTGCCGGCGGTGGCCACGGACAGCCGCAGCAGATCCTGGTAATCGTCCACGGCCTTGATCACCGCGCACAGGAACAGCAGGAACTGAGCGTTCTCATAGGGGGTCTCGCCGGGGGACAGAAGGTTGACGCCGGTGTCCGTGGCGATGGACCAGTTGTTGTGCTTGCCGGAGCCGTTGACGCCGGCGAAGGGCTTCTCGTGAAGCAGGCACACCAGACCGTGCTTGGCAGCAACCTTCTGCATGATCTCCATAGTCAGCTGGTTGTGGTCGGTGGCAATATTGGTGGTGGAGTAGATGGGAGCCAGCTCGTGCTGGGCGGGCGCCACTTCGTTATGTTCGGTCTTGGCCAGGATCCCCAATTTCCACAGCTCTTCGTTCAGGTCTGCCATGTAAGCGGCCACCCGGGGCTTGATGACACCGAAGTAGTGGTCATCCATTTCCTGACCCTTGGGAGGCTTGGCGCCGAAGAGGGTGCGGCCGGTGTAGATCAGGTCCTTGCGCTTTTCATACAGCTCCTTGGGGACCAGGAAGTATTCCTGCTCAGGACCCACGGAGGTTCTGACACACTTGACATCCTCGTTGCCGAAAAGCTTCAGGATCCGCATGGCCTGACGGTTCAGGGCCTCCATGGAGCGCAGCAGGGGAGTCTTCTTATCCAGCGCTTCGCCGCCGTAGGAGCAGAAAGCGGTGGGGATGCACAGGGTCGTGCCCTTGATGAACGCGTAAGAGGTGGGATCCCAGGCGGTGTAGCCCCGGGCTTCAAAGGTGGCCCGCAGGCCGCCGGAGGGGAAGGAGGAGGCATCGGGCTCGCCCTTGATCAGCTCCTTGCCGGAGAAATCCATGATCACGCCGCCGTCGGGGGCGGGGGAGATAAAGCTGTCGTGCTTCTCGGCGGTAATGCCGGTCAGAGGCTGGAACCAGTGGGTGTAGTGGGTGGCGCCCCGGGCAACTGCCCAGTCCTTCATGGCCGTGGCCACCGCATTGGCGACGGAGGGATTCAGCTTTTCACCATGGTCAATGGTCTTTCTCAGAGACTGATATACATCCGCGCTCAAATTTGCCTTCATTTCCCGGTCATCAAAAACCAAGCTGCCAAAATAATCGGATACGGTTCCCATTTTCAACACTCCTTATTTCTGAGTTTCACGGCGAATTCTGAAACGGCGCCGGAGGAGGAAGGCATCCGTTTCAGAATCGCTGGAAAAAAAGAGGCAAGGACGCCTTGGAGCCGAAGCTCAAAGACGTCCTTGCCTTTACGCAAAGCATTCTACACCAGATTTTTCCGTTTGTCAACACCCTGCACAAAAAAACTTTTTTGTGATTGTGAAGATTGACAAGCGGAATTTTCTGGCATATAATACAGGTAATGAGCAAAGACGTTCACACCGCTGCTGCGGGTTCCATTGGATCACGTCTTTGCGCTTTTTGTTATCAAGGGCGGCCTGCCCTGCGCCATAAGGGCGCGGCCGCTATCCGGCAGTCGATTCACAGAGATTCACAACACGGGAAGGAAAGTGGGTTTCGATATGAAGTATACACCGCAAGAAGTCATGCAGTTTATCCAGGAGGAGGATGTTAAATTCATCCGCCTGGCCTTTTGTGATGTTCTGGGAAGGCCGAAAAACATTTCCATCATGCCCCAGGAGCTGGAGCGGGCGTTTAAATATGGCATCGCCCTGGATGCCTCCGCCATCGCGGGCTTTGGCGACGAGGTCCACTCCGACCTGTTCCTGCATCCGGATCCGGCTACCATTTCGGTGCTGCCCTGGCGGCCGGAGCATGGACGGGTGGTGCGGATGTTCTGTGCCATCACCTATCCGGACGGCACGCCCTTTATCCACGACACCCGGAATCTGCTGAAGAAGGCCATTGCCGATGCCTCCGATGCCGGGTATACCTTTGCCTTTGGCTCTGAGATGGAGTTTTACCTGTTCAAGCTGGATGAGAATGGGGAGCCCACCACCATTCCCTATGACAATGCCACCTATATGGACGTTTCCCCGGAGGACCGGTGCGAAAATGTCCGCCGGGAGATCTGCCTGACCCTGGAGCAGATGGGCATCCAGCCGGAATCGTCCCACCATGAGGAAGGGCCGGGCCAGAACGAGGTGGACTTCCGGTATTCCGACGCCCTGGCCGCCGCGGACAATGCCGTGACCTTCTGCACGGTGGTCAAGACCATCGCCGCCCGGAACGGCCTGTGGGCGGACTTTTCGCCCAAGCCGCTGCCCGGAAAGCCCGGCAGTGGATTCCACATCAACATGTCCGTTCAGGGACCGGGAGAGAACCGGATGCAGCACATGATGGCCGGCATCCTGAATCGGGTGGGGGAGATGACCCTCTTCCTGAATCCCTCCGAGGGCTCCTACCAGCGCCTGGGCTCCCACAAAGCCCCCAAGTATATCTCCTGGTCCTATGACAACCGCTCCCAGCTGATCCGGATCCCCGCCGCCTCCGGCGAGTACCGGCGCTGCGAGCTGCGCAGTCCTGACTGCACCGCCAATCCCTATATTGCCTTCGCGCTGCTGATCTGGGCGGGGCTGGAGGGGCTGCAGGAGAAAATGCCCCTTCCGGAGGCGTGCAGCGTCAACCTGTTTACCGCCGCCCAGCATGATCTTTCCCATCTTCAGACCCTCCCGCTGTCGCTGACCACCGCGTCCCGTCAGGCGGATGCCAGCGCGTTCCTGAAGCGGCACCTGCCGGAGTCTCTGGTGGCCTGCTTCTGCAAGGAATAACCGGGTTCAAACCAACGCGGAAAGGAGGGGGCATGTATGGTCTTTAGTGAACAGACCTACAGCGTGCTTGTGGTTTCTTCGGCACAGAAATTCAATGAGGTCCTCACGCAGATGCTCCCTGGGCCGGAGTATTACCCGGTGACCTTCGTGGGGAATGCGGCGGCTGCCCGCCGGGAGATGGTGAGCCGGACCTTTGATATCGTAATCGTCAATTCCCCGCTGCCGGATGACATGGGGACCCGGTTCGCCATCGATGCCACCGGCAGGACCGGAACCGTGGCCCTGCTGCTGGTTCGGGCGGAGATGTTTGAGCAGATCAACGAAAAGGTCGTTCCCCAGGGCGTTTTTACCCTGGCAAAGCCCATTTCCTCCCAGACCCTTCAGCAGAGCCTGAAGTGGATGGTATCCGCCCGGGAACGGCTGCGGAAGCTGGAACAGAAGGCCACCACGGTGGAGGAAAAAATGGAGGAGATCCGCCTGGTGAACCGGGCGAAATGGATCCTCATCGAGCAGCTGAACATGACGGAGGCGGAGGCTCACCGCCACATCGAGAAGCAGGCCATGGACCGCTGCGTCAACCGCCGGGAGATCGCCCTGGGGATCGTCAAAACCTATACATAACCCAAAAAGCGCCCACGGCCGGAAAGCCGTGGGCGCTGAATATTTATTTTGCCGCTTCCATGCAGTCGCGGACGATCTGATCCATCTGATCCATCTTCCTGAGCATATCCCGGGCCAGGGCGATCTGGCAGCGGGTACGTACCAGATTGTGGTCCGGAGAATTGATCTTGAAGTACAGGTCGCCGTCCAGATAGTCGGCCAGGAACCGGGTAGCCAGCTCCGCCGTCAGGACAAAGCAGCTCAGAGCCAGGGTCCCGGCTTCCGCCTCCGTCATGGTCAGGGCGGTTTTGGACAGGAAGCCCTCGGCGAAGGCCCGGAACACATCCAAGTTCACTCCAACCTTATCATACTCCGGGCAGTCCTCTTCCACATAGTTCGCGGCGAAGCGGATGGCGTCGCCGAAGTCGTGGCCCATGAGGCCGGGCATAACGGTATCCAGATCAATGACGATCATTGCTTCTTTGGTTTCGGGATGGAACAGAACGTTATTGATCTTGGTATCGTTATGGGTCACCCGCAGGGGAAGCTCTCCGGCCATCTGCATATCGGTGAGCCGGCAGGCAAGATCCTGCACGGACAGCAGATAGTCGATCTCCTCCCGCACCTGGGAGGCGCGGCCGGCCCGGTCCTCCCGGATGGAGTCCAACAGCTTCTGATAGCGCTGCCGGGTATTGTGGAAGCCGGGGATGGTTTCGGTCAGCTCACCGATGTCAAAATCCGCCAGGTCCATCTGAAATTCTCCGAAGGCCATGCCCGCGTTGCGGACCACAGCCAGATCCGAGGCGGTATTATAGGTAACGGAGGGAACGTAATTGGTCATTCGCCAGAAGTTGGCGCCGTCGGCCACGTAGGTCTTCCGGTCCTCGGTATGGTGGAAATGCAGGGCAAGCTGTCCGGGCTTCTTCTGCCGGATATGCTCCGTGACCTTGTCAATGTTCTCCATCAGTCCCACAGGATTTCGGAAGGCGTAAGTATTGACGTTCTGCACCAGGAAGGACTTGGGATTGCCCTCCGGCAGCAGAAAATTGACCTTATAGGTGCGGTTGACGTTGCCCATCTGGATGGTCTCATAACCGAGATATTGGTAATCGATGCGGAACAGCCTGCACACTTCCAGCAGTTTTTGATTCAGATCCATGAGGGTCTCCTCTCTGATTTTTTCTCCGGTGAACGCCTTGGCCTTCGCCGGAAAGACGCCGCCTGACGGCATGGCCGGGCAGCGTCCCATACTGAGCCAGTCTATGCTCCGGCAGACAGGATGTGATTCCCAGCCCGCTGATTTTATCCTATTTTTGACGTTTTGTCAATCAAAATGCCAAAATTCCATCATCAGGCCGCCTGATTTCTCGAAAATGCCGCGTTTGCGCCGGGATCTCCGGCCAAACGCGGCAATCGAATCGGACTTCGGACCTGCTGCGGATGCCTGGGAATGGATCATACGGATATTGGCTAACAGTGTCAGACGTGATCCGGGAACAGATTCGCGATGGCTGCCCGGGCCGCGTCCTGCTCGGCGCGCTTTTTGCTGCTGCCGGAGCCTTTGCCCACCACGGCGCCGTTGAGGGAGACCTCTACGTCGAACCGCTTGTCGTGGTCGGGACCGGATTCATCCACCAGCGCGTAGGAAAGCGTCTGGTTTTTCTTCTGCTGTACCAGCTCCTGAAGCTGGGTCTTATAGTCCACATTGTGAAGCCTGGTCACCGGGACCTCCACCAGAATGAACTGGCGGATGAAGTTCAGCGCGGCGTCCAGACCGCCGTCCAGGAAACAGGCGGCGATGACCGATTCCACGGCGTCCGCCAGAATGGAATCCCGGCTGCGGCCGCCGCCCTGCTCCTCGCCGTGGCCCAGCAGCAGGTAATCGCCCAGGCCGATCCGGTTGGCCGCGGCGGCCAGGGTGGTCTCGCAGACCATGTCCGCCCGCATCCGGGTCAGCTCTCCCTCGGGACGGTTGGGGAAATTCCGGAACAGGTATTCCGCCACCAGCATTCCCAGAACACTGTCCCCCAGGAATTCCAGCCGTTCGTTGCTGAGCAGACTGTTGTGCCAGCGCTCATTGGCATAGGAGGAATGGGTCAGAGCGTTCTGCAGCAGGGACAGGTTGTGAAACCGGTAGCCGATGGCTTCTTCCAGGTCTTTAATCATGGTCGCACTCCTTCATGGCCGCCAGATCCCGCTCCAACTGCGCAGTGAAGTTGCCTTGAGCAGCGTCCATGGCCTGTCGAACCGCGTTGCGGAAGGCCAGAGCGTCGGAAGAACCGTGGGCCTTGATCACAGGCTTCTGGATTCCCAGGAACTGGGTTCCGCCGATCTCCCGGTAGTCCAGCAGCTTCATCAGATCCGAGACGCCGGATTTGCAGAGCAGATACCCCAGATTGCAGAAGAGATTCTTCTTGAACATCTTTTTGAGCATACTGCCCATGAACATGGCGGTGCCCTCAATGGATTTGATAAGTATATTTCCGCTGAAACCGTCGCAGACCACCACGTCCACCTCACCCAGAGGTACGGACCGTGCCTCCACATTGCCGGTGAAATTGATCAGACCCTTTTGAGCGGCGTTTTGCAGCAGGGTAAAGGCATCCTTTTGCAGCTGGGTGCCCTTGCTGTCCTCGGTGCCGATGTTCAGAAGCCCCACTCTGGGATTTTCCAGGCCGAACACGTTCTTCGCGTAGGCGGAACCCACCAGGCCGAACTGCAGCAGAAATTCCGGGGTGCATTCGGCGTTGGCTCCGCAGTCACAGATAATGACTCTGCCGCCGGTCTTGGTGGGCATGGAAGGGGCCATGGCCGCCCGGCGGATCCCTTTGATCCGCCTGACCAGCAGGGTGGCGCCGGTCAGCAGCGCACCGGTGGAACCGGCGGAGACGAAGGCGTCGCCCTTGCCGTCGGCCAGCATTTTCAGACCCACGATCATGGAGGAATTCTTCCGCTTGTGAATGACGGAAGCGGGATCGTCGTGCATATCCACCACATCATCGGCATTGGCGATTTCCATACCCTCGGGCAGGTCGTCGATGCCGTGCTTTTTCATAACCTCCAGGATCTCCTCGCCCCGGCCTACCAGGGTGATTTCCGCACCGTAGGCTTTGACCGCGTCAATGGCGCCCAGTACGGGGGCCTCCGGAGCCAAATCGCCGCCCATGGCGTCAAGAATGATCTTCAACTGCTCCACCTCTTTCTGTTAAATGCCTGCGGCCACCAGAGCGTCGATCACCTCCAGGGAACGATGGGCGATGGCCAGATTTTTTTCCGCTTTTTTTCGGATCCGCTTTTCCAGCGGGTCGATGATACTGAAATTGATATTCATGGGCTGGAAGGATACGATGCTCTCATCGCTGACATACCGGCCCAGAGCGCCGATGGCGGTGACGCCCGGAAACTCCGGGGGCTGCTTTCCCTGAACCTTCGCCGCCATGGCCACGGCGGCCAGATAGCCGGAGGCAGTGGATTCCACATAGCCCTCCACACCGGTCATCTGTCCGGCAAAGGCAACCATGGGGTTGCGGCGGTCCGCGTAGAACCGGTCCAGAAGCTTGGGACTTTGCAGGAAGGTGTTGCGGTGCATGACGCCGTAGCGGACAAATTCCGCCTCCCGCAGGGCGGGGATCATGGAAAATACCCGCTTCTGCTCCCCAAATTTCAGATGGGTCTGGAAGCCCACCAGGTTATAGACGCTTTTGGCCGCGTTGTCCTGCCGCAGCTGCACCACCGCGTAGGGCTCCCGGCCGGTTTTGGGGTCCGTCAGACCCACGGGCTTCAAAGGACCGTACCGCAGGGTATCCACACCCCGGCGGGCCATGACCTCCACGGGCATACAGCCCTCGAATACATTCCGGTCCTCAAAACCGTGGACCTCCGCTTCTTCGGCGGCGGCCAGCTCTTTTACAAAGGCTTCGTACTGCTCCTTATCCAGGGCGCAGTTGATATAGTCGGGGGTACCCCGGTCGTAGCGGGACTGCCACCAGGCCAGGTCCATATCGATGGAGTCCGCGGTTACCAGAGGAGCTGCGGCATCAAAAAAGTGGAGATATCCGGTTTGGCCGAAGTATTGACGGATGGCCTCACTGAGAGCATCGGAGGTCAAAGGACCTGTAGCGATGATCACCGGTCCCTCCGGGACCTGGGTCACTTCTTCGGAAATCACGGTGATATTGGGGTGGCTGCGGATTTTTTCGGTGACCATGGCGGAAAAACCGCCCCTGTCCACGGCAAGACATCCTCCGGCCTCCACCCGGGTGGCCTCCGCGCATTCCAGGATCAGGCTGCCGCAGCGGCGAAGCTCCTCCTTCAGAAGGCCCACCGCGTTTTCCAGCCGGTCACCCCGCAGAGAGTTGGAGCAGACCAGCTCCGCGAAGTCGGCGCTGTGATGGGCAGGGGTCATCTTCCGGGGCTTCATTTCATATAGATCCACCGTAATACCCCGGTTGGCCAGCTGCCAGGCGGCCTCTGAACCGGCAAGCCCCGCGCCGATGACTTTTACACCCATACTCAGGCCTCCTTTGTCTTTCCGGCAGCGGATTTCCCGGCCGTGGTTTTCTTCGCCGCCGGCTTTTTTGCCGCAGGCTTCTTCGCAGTGGATTTTGATGTGGTTGTCTTGGCGGCAGGCTTCTTTGCCGCCGCCTTTTTGGGCTTCTCCTGGGAATCGCCGGGCGCTTCCTCCGGGCTTTCCGAAGGAGCCTTCTTTTTATAGTAGCCCCGCTGATCCTCGGGCAGGAACTGGCTGCAGTTTTCGTTGATACAGAAGGGCTTCATTCTGCCCTTGCCGGACTTTTTGAACATGGTCTGGCCGCACACGGGGCAGTCCTCCGCCGTGGGGACATCCCAGCTCATGAAGCCGCACTCCGGACCCCGCTCACAGGCGTAATAGGCGTAGCCCTTCTTGGACTTGCGCTTGAGCATTCCGCTGCCGCATTTGGGACAGCGGCCGGGCATCCGCTCCACAAGAGGCTTGGCGTTCCTGCACTCCGGGAAGCCGGGACAGGCCAGGAATTTTCCGAAACGGCCCATCTTGATGACCATTTTCCGCCCGCAAAGCTCGCAGACCTCGTCGGTCTCCTCCTCGGGGACCTTCAGCCGGACGCCCTCCAGAGCGGTCTCCGCCTCCTGAAGCTCTTCGCTGAAGCCCTGGTAGAACTCTGCCAGCAGAGCCTTCCAGTGCTGCTTTCCCGCTTCCACGGCGTCCAGACGGTTCTCCATATTGGCGGTGAACTCTACGTCGATGATGTCGTTGAAGTGGTCCATCATCAGGCCCGTTACGATCTCTCCCAGGGGGGTGGGCGCCAGGCGCTTGTCCTGCTTGGTGACATACTCCCGGTCCTCAATGGTGGAAATGGTGGTGGCATAGGTGGACGGACGGCCGACCCCTTTTTCCTCCATGGCCTTGACCAGGGTGGCCTCGGTATACCGGGCAGGGGGCTGGGTGAAATGCTGCTCCTTTTCGGTTTTGACGGCGTCGGCCTTTTCTCCTACGGACAGATCCGGCAGGGGAGAGCCCACGGCCTCGGCCTCGTCGTCCCGGCCTTCCTCATAGACGGCGATGAAGCCGGCAAAGCGCATACTCTGATGGCTGGCCCGGAATACGTGGCCGGCACACTCGGTGTCGATGGACACAGTGTCGTACACCGCGTTGGCCATCTGGGTGGCCAGGAACCGGCTCCAGATCAGCTTGTACAGCTTGTACTGGTCCTGGGTCAGGCTGCCGCGAACGCGTTCCGGCTCCAGCTCCACATGGGAAGGACGGATGGCCTCGTGGGCATCCTGGGCACCGGCCTTGGTCTTGAAAACGTGGAATTTGCCGTAGTAGTAGGCGTCACCGTACCGGCTGCGGATAAACTGGGCTGCCGCGGCCATGGCTTCGTCGGAAAGACGCAGGGAGTCGGTACGCATGTAGGTGATCAGACCGGTGGTGCCTTCCCCCTCCACGTCCACGCCTTCATAGAGCTGCTGGGCGATCATCATGGTTTTCCTGGGGGTGAAGCCCAGCTTCCGGGATGCCTCCTGCTGCAGGGTGGAGGTGGTGAAAGGAGGGGCGGAGGAGCGCTTCTTCTCCGCTTTCTTCACGTTGGTGACGGTAAACTCCTTGTCGGTGATGTCGCGGATCACGGCGAGGGTCTGCTCTTCGTTTTCCAGATCCCGCTTCTTCTCCTCGCCCCAGTAATGGGCCAGGAAGGAACCGGGCTTTTCCCGGCGGTTCAGGGTTACATCCAGCGTCCAGTATTCCTGGGGCTGAAAGGCCCGGATCTCATTTTCCCGGTCCACCACCATACGGGTGGCAACGCTCTGGACACGGCCCGCGGACAATCCCCGGCGGACCTTTTTCCACAGCAGGGGGGACAGCTCATAGCCCACGATCCGGTCCAGGATCCGCCGGGCCTGCTGGGCGTCCACCAGATTGTAGTCGATATCCCGGGGGTGGCGGATGGAATCCTTGACCACCTTCTGGGTGATTTCGTTGAAGGTGACCCGGTGGGTCTTCTCGTCGGAAAGCCCCAGCAGTTCCTTCAGATGCCAGGAAATGGCCTCTCCCTCCCGGTCCGGGTCGGTGGCCAGATATACGGTATCGGCCTGGGCGGCCGCGGTCTTCAGTTCCTTGATCAGGGATTCCTTGCCCCGGACGGGGATATACTGGGGGGTAAAATCATGCTCCAGATCCACGCCCATCTTGCTCTTGGGCAGATCCCTCAGATGGCCCATACTGGCCTTGACGGTATAGTCCGGCCCCAGATAGCGGCCGATGGTTTTTGCTTTGGAGGGCGACTCCACGATCACCAGATTACTTGGTTTGCCCATGAATACATGTTCTCCGTTTCGTTACTTTAAGGTAATGACTGCTGATTGGCCGCAAGACACCTGGATCCCATAAAAACGGTTTTTGCCCGTTTTTATGGAATCCAGACAGGGAAACCTGCTCCCAAAATACTGCCATTGCGGACTATTGGCTCTGTTTCGCGTCTGTCAGGGCGACGCGCTTCCCCGGCAGACGCCGGAGGATGCCTTTCAGCTCCAGCATAGTCATAGCGGCCAGAAGCTTTCCGGTGGTCAGCCCGGTTTCGGCGATCACCTCATCTACCAGCCGCGGCTCCGTGTCCAGAGCGGCCAAAATGACCTGCTCGTCGTCGGACAGGGATTTTGAAATGTCATTTACGTCACTATAAGACGCGGATTGCTCCTTGTCAATGACTTTTTTGTCTAAATCTTTCTTAAGATTTTCATCCTGCCCGGGAATCAGGGGCTTCTGCGCCACCTTTGACGAAGGGGTCCTATCTTCCAGGGAGGCATTTTGGAACTCCTCTGGGGAGAGGGTCATCCGGGCAGGCTGCTGGTCCTTCCGGATTTTATCCGGGAAACGGCCTTCGTATTCGCTCAGAATATCCCAGCCGGAGGAAACCGCGATGGCTCCGTCCCGCAGCAGCCGGTTGCTGCCCACAAAGGTGGGCTGGTCAATGTTTCCCGGAACCACAAAAACGTCCCGGCCCTGCTCCGCCGCCTGACGGGCGGTAATGAGGGCGCCGCTTCTTTCCGGGGCTTCCACCACCAGGACTCCGCAGGCAAGACCGCTGATGATGCGGTTGCGCTTGGGGAAGTTCCATTTCACCGGGGGCGTTCCCGGCGGATACTCGCTCATGATGCAGCCGTAGGCCTCCACGTCCGCGAAAAGCGACCGGTTGGAGGGCGGATAGACCACGTCCGGACCGCAGCCCAGGACGCCTACCACGGGCAGCCCTGCCGACAGGGCGCCGGTCATGGCCATGGCGTCGATGCCGAAGGCCATACCGGAAACCACAATGCCGCCGCAGCGGGCGATCTGGTAGCCCAGCCGCTTGGCGGAGGTCAGTCCGTAGGCGGAGGCCTTCCGGGTGCCCACCACGGCGATGACAGGCAGAGCCTCCAGATCCGGAAGCCGTCCTTTATAATAGAGAACGGCGGGAGGATCCGGGATGTTGCGAAGCCGGGCGGGGTAGGACGCGTCCCGGTAGGTCAGGATATGGAGCTTTTCCCGGCTGCAGGCTTCCAGAATGGCCTCCGCGGAGCGAAGATCCTTGTCCCGCAGGGACTGCCGGGCTTCCTGGCTGAGGGGACCCACATAGTCAAAGGAAGCGTCGTCGGCGAAGAATATATCCTCCGGGTCCTGAAAATGCTGCAAAAGCATCACCTTTGCCCGGTCGCTCAGACCGGGACGATGTGCCAGCCAGATCCAGTGTACCAGCATTTTGCTTCCCCTTTTCTCTGTCTATGGTTTGCTCCGGTTCCGGAGCCGGTTATTGTTTCATCTGCCACATGACGATGGCTGCCGCCACAGCGGCGTTGAGAGACTCGCAGTGGGGATTCATCGGGATGATCAGCTCCGCACCGGCGCTGTCCAGGATCTCCCGGCGGACGCCCTGTCCTTCGCTGCCGATGACCACGGCCATGGATTTCAGGGGGGCCTGGCGCAGATCCTTAGCCCGGGGGCTGAGAGCTGTGACACCGATGGGGATCCCGGCGCTGCCGCAGGCGGCCCGGACCTCCGGCCAGGAAGATTGCACCACGTCGGTGCGGAATACCGCCCCCATGCTGGAGCGGACGACCTTGTGACTGTAGGGATCGGCGCAGCCCTCCAGCAGCACCACCGGCACGTCCAGCGCGTCGGCGGTCCGGAGGATGGTTCCCAGGTTGCCGGGATCCTGGATCCCATCCAGCAGGAGCATTCCCGGCCTGGGAGAAAAGGGCGTTTTCTCCGGAAGACGGCACAGGAACAGCGCGCCCTGGGGAGTCTCCATGGGGGATATGGATGCCATCACATCGGCAGGAACCCGGATGATGCGGACCTGCTCCGGCAGCGGCACCTCCACGCCCTCGGACAGAATAACGGTATCCAGCCCGGCAGCGTACCGGATCGCCTCCTGCAGGAGCTTGATGCCGTCGGCCGCGAAAAGGCCCGCTTCTTCCCGGGCCTTTTTGGAGGAAAGCAGCTTTTTGACCTGCTGCAGCAGGGGATTCTTCCGGGAGGTAATCTTCTGTTCCATCACAGCTTCTGCATGGCCTCCAGGGAGTAGTTATCCCCCAGCACCACCAGCACATCGTCTTTCAGGATCCGGTAATCGGCGGAGGGGGAGACGTTGGTGTTTTTTCCGTTTTCCACGGCAATGATGTTCACGCCCAGATTTGCCCGGACATTCAGCTCCTTCAGGGACTTGCCTACCCAGGGCCTGGGGGCAGGGACCTCCAGAATGCCGTAGTCCTCGGAAAGCTCGATGTAGTCCAGCACGTTGTGAGAGAAGAGGCTCCGGCCCAGCCGCTGGGCATGCTCCTGCTCCGGGATCACCACCCGGTCCACGCCCAGCTTTTCCAGCACCCGGCGGTGGGTCTCGTCGTGGGCCTTGCAGACGATATAGGGAACCCCCAGCTCCTTCAGGTTCATGGTGATCAGCACCGAGGCCGCCAGATTGTCGCCGATGGCGATGACGGCGCAGTCGAAGTTGCGCACGCCCAGAGAGCGCAGCACTTCCTTGTCCTGGGCGTCGCCCACCACGGCCTGGGTGACATCTCCCGCCAGCTGCTGTACCAGAGAGCTGCGAACGTCCATGGCCAGAACCTCGGCACCCAGCATACACAGCTGCTTTGCCAGTGAGGAGCCGAAGCGCCCCAGTCCGATGACAACATAGGTTTTCATATGGATTCTCCTATCCGATCAGTAGATTGGTTTCGGCGTAGCGGAACCGTTCCTCCGCCCGGTCTCCGGTGAGGAAGCCCAGGCTGATGGTCAGCACGCCGACGCGCCCGAAGTACATATAAAGAATGATCAAAATCTGCGCCGCGGTGCCGAGCTTTCCTGTGGCACCCGCCGTCAGGCCCACGGTTCCCAGAGCGGAGACCGACTCATACAGGGCGTCCGTAAAGCTCACCGCGGAGGTGGCGCTGATGAAGATGCCGCCGGCCATGGCGAGGATCACCATCAGAAAGGCGATGGTCATAGCGTCCAGAACCTGCCCCTGGGGAATGGTGCGCTTGAAGGCGCACACACAGCTGCGGCCTCTTGCCCGGGACATGATGAACAGCACCAGCACCACGAAGGTCACGGTTTTCAGGCCGCCGGCGGTGGAACCGGAGGATCCGCCGATGAGCATAAATACCACAGCCATGGCCTTGCCGCCTTCCGTCAGGCAGGCCTGGTCAATGGCGGCGAAGCCCGCGGTGCGCAATGTGACAGACTGGAACAGGCCGTTGAGCAGCTTGTCTCCCACCGACAGATTCCCCAGAGTTTCCGGGTTGTTCCATTCCAGAAGGCAGGTCAGCACCCAGCCGGCCCCAAGCAGGGCCAGCGTGGTCACCAGCACCAGACGGGCATAGACGCTGAGCTTACGGAACCGCTTTTTCCGGGCGAGCTCCTCCCAGACCAGAAAACCCAGACCGCCGATGACCACCAGTGCGGCCAGAGTCAGCAGCACCACCGGATCCGACTGAAACGCCATCAGACTGGAGCCGGGCTCAATGGAACCGAAAATGTCGAAGCCCGCGTTGCAGAAGGCGGAGACGGAATGAAAAATACCCCAGCGCAGGGCTTTGCGAAGACCGTATTCCGGCCAGAAGCGCAGAGTCAGGATCAGTGCGCCGATGCCTTCGATGCTGAAGCTGCCGATGAGAACCATCCGCTGCAGCCGGACGACACCGTCGATCTCATTCAGACTCAGAGCCTGGGCCATGACCAACCGCTGCTTCAGGCCGATCCTACGGTGCAGAACAAACACCAGCAGGGTGGCCGCAGACATAAAGCCCAGGCCGCCGATCTGGATCAGGCAGAGGATCACCACCTGACCAAATCCGCTCCACTGGCTCCAGGTGTCATAAAGCACCAGTCCGGTGACGCAGGTGGCGGAGGTGGCGGTAAAAAGCGCCGGCCGAAAACCGCAGGAAACACCGTCCCGGGAAGCGGCGGGCAGCATCAAAAGACATGCGCCCAGAAGGATGATCACCGCGAAGACAATGGCGATGACCTTGGCGGCGCTCAGGGTCTTTGGACGCTTTTTCATCCAGAAGGCATACAGACGTGCCCGCACAGACATACATTGGCTCCTTCCCGGCGGATACACTCCGCCATAATGTGTATACTTTCACATATAACTTATATTATATCAATTTTGTATTCTTTTGCAACCCTCATTTTGCCGCTGCCGTTTTTCGTCCTGACGCACAAAAGGAACTGGAAGTTCTTTACATTTTTTGTGATTTGTGATAGGATAGTGAAAATCATGAAGGGGTGATTGTATGGCCTATACAGAAAGCTGGTCCGGAAAAATTAACCGGAAGCTGATCAAAAAGCTGCACATTATCGACGTGGCTGCCGGACGGGAAAAGGCGGACCTGGTGCTGAAAAACGCCACCTTTGTCAATGTCTTCTCCGGAGAGCTGGACACCTGTGACATTGCCGTGGCTGAGGGCCTGATTGTGGGCCTGGGAACCTACCAGGGCCGTGAGGAGGTGGATATGACCGGCAAGATTGTCTGCCCCGGCTTTATTGACGCCCATATCCATCTGGAATCCAGCTTGGTTTCTCCGGCGGAGTTTGCACGGGCGGTGATTCCCCACGGAACCACCACCGTCATCACCGATCCTCATGAGATTACCAATGTCATGGGCACCGACGGCATCGACTATATGATCGCCGCCACGGAGGAGCTGCCGGTGGACGTGCGGTTTATGATCCCCTCCTGCGTTCCGGCGTCTCCCATGGATGAAAGCGGATCCAATCTGGACTATCGAGACATCGACAGCTTCTTTGAGCACCCAAGGGTCCAGGGCCTGGCGGAAATGATGAATTTCCCCGGCATCCTCTCGGCGGACAGCGCCACCGTCGCCAAAATTGTGGCCTCCCAGGCTCATCACAAGAAGATTGACGGCCACGCTCCCGGTCTCAGGGGCAACGACCTGAACGCCTATATCGCCGCGGGAGTCTACTCCGATCATGAGTGCGCCGATGTGGAGGACGCCATGGCGAAGCTGAAGCTGGGCCAGTTCATCATGATCCGGGAGGGCACCGCTGCCAAAAATCTGGAGGCGCTGATGCCCCTGATCCGGTCGGAAAAGTATTTCGACCGCTGCATGTTCTGTACCGATGACAAGCACCCCAGTGACCTGTTGGAAAAGGGCCATATCGACTATATTTGCCGGGAGGCCGTGGCCATGGGTGCCGATCCCATCCGAACCGTTCAGGTTGCCTGCCTCCACGCCGCCCGGTACTTCCTGCTGAACAACCGGGGCGCCATTGCCCCCGGCTATCTGGCGGATTTCGCCGTTGTAGAGGATCTGAAGGATTTCCATGTGGTGACGGTTTACAAAAAGGGCCGGCGAGTCTACCACGATGGGACTGTGGAGCCCTTTCCGCTGCCTCAGATTCCGGAGCATCTGGAAAAGCGGGCCCACGATACCTTCCACCTGCCGGTTCTCAGCGCAGCGGATTTTGCCAACTCCCGGCCCAGGGGAGTCATCGGCATGGTCTCCGGCCAGATCATTACCAGCGACGAGGGCTATGCCGGGGGTGTGGATATCCAGGGGGATATCCTGAAAATGGCGGTGATCGAACGGCATAAGAACACCCGGCATATCGGCATCGGCTATCTCAAGGGCTATGGCCTGAAGTCCGGGGCGGTGGCTACCTCCGTTGCCCATGACAGCCACAATATTATTTGCGTGGGAGCGGAGGATGCGGATATGGCCTTCGCTGCCAACCGCATTGCTCAGAATCACGGTGGCATCGTGGTTGTCAGGGATGGACAGGTGCTGGCGGAGCTTCCGCTGGAGATTGCCGGACTGATGAGCGAAAAGCCCCTCCGGGAGGTCAACGATCTGCTGGAAAACGCCAAGCTGGCCGCCTATTCCCTGGGAGTGGGCAAGGACATCGATCCGTTTATGACGCTGTCGTTTATGAGCCTGCCTGTGATCCCCACCCTCCGGCTGACCACCCGGGGCGTCATTGATGTGAACACCCAGCAGTATATTTGATCTTTTCGGAGTAACGATTCCGTGGTTCCCAAAACTCATGGGTAAATGATCGTTTATGCTTCGTTGATTACTGTGGCGCGGCAGCGCCCTTGCCTCCCCCATTGGGGGAGGTGGCAGCCCGAAGGGGCTGACGGAGGGGGTGACGTTGGTTAGAAGCACAGCTTTCAGGTCACCCCCTCAGTCAAAAATCAAAGATTTTTGACAGCTCCCCCAGCGGGGGAGCCAAGGGGGGCTGCGCGAAACGATCCCTTATATGATGGATTCCCCCGCGACTGAATCATTGCGCTTCAGAAGAGAAACGAAAAAGCTGCCCTTCCCGACCGGTCCACCGGTCAGGAAGGGCAGCTTGATTTGTGCTTGGACTACATGAGGGGGGCAAACAGACGAAGAATACACTGCCAGGTGCGCAAAATGGCGGTGCGGCCGCTGCGGTAGCGTTCCGTCACCTCCTGGCACTGGGGGAACAGCACGTCAAAGTCCCGGGCGATCTGCCGGACGGCATCACAGCCATAGAGCAGGACGTTGTTTTCAAAGTGCAGGTACAGGCTCCGGTAATCCAGGTTGGAGGTGCCGATGGAGGCCATTTCTCCATCGCAGATACACTGCTTGGCGTGGCAGAAGCCGGGGGTGTACTCAAAGATTCGTACCCCCTGGGAGGCCAGCCCCGCGTAATAGGAGCGGGTGACGCTGTAGACCGTCTTCTTGTCGGGGATTCCCGGGGTGATGATCCGTACGTCCACACCCCGTTTCGCGGTCAGGGTCAGAGCGCTGCGCATTTCGTCGGTAATGATCAGGTAGGGGGTGATAAAGTACAGGCTCTTTTTGGCCCGGGAGATCAGATTCAGGTAGACATTCTCCGCGGAACGTTCTTTTCCCAGGGGGTTATCGGCATAGGGCTGCACGAAGCCCTCCGCTTGGGGAAGACAGTGGCGGATATTCAGATAGGGGGCGAAATCCTCCGTCTGTCTGGCGGCAACGCTCCACATTTCCAGGAACATGGCCGTAAAGCTTCTCACGGCTTCGCCCTCCAGCCGCAGGCCCGTGTCCTTCCAGTGCCCGAAGGGATGTTCCCGGTCGAAATACTCATCCGCCAGGTTGTAGCCGCCGGTAAACCCAACCTTGCCGTCAATGACGGTGATTTTCCGGTGGTCCCGGTGATTCATGAACAGGTTCAGCACCGGCATTGCGGGATTGAAGACCCGGCATTGGATGCCGTCCTCGTTGAGTCCTTTGGCGAAGGCCATATTGACATAGCCCACGCTGCCGATATCGTCGTAGAGAAGCCGGACCTCAACCCCCTGGCGGGCTTTCCGGGTCAGGATTTCCCGGAGCTCCCGGAAGGAGGACTCATCCTCCACAATGAAATACTCCATAAATATGAAGGATTCCGCCGCTTCCAGCGCCTCCTTCATGGCTTCGAAGGCATACACGCCCTCCGGGTAATAGATGGCACCGGTATTGCGGTAGACCGGCGCGTGAACATATTGCCACAGGTAGCCGCTGATGTTCCGGGCCGAGGGGTCCTCTTCTTCCAGGGAGGACAGCACCGTATCCTCCTGAGTCAGAAACCCTTCTGTCCGTTCCCGGGCGGAAGAAAGCCGTTTTCCCACCTTTCCCAGGTCGCCGCAGACTTCGATCAGAAGATAGAGGCTCAGCCCCAGCACCGGAAACAGAAGAATCAGCATAATCCAGGGCATTTTCATGGCGGAGGTGGTGTGCTTGCTGTAAAGCCGCAGGGCCACGGACATGGCCAGAATGGTGGTCAGCAGGGAGAGAACGGTGGAATAGCGGTTCAGCTTGATCACCAGCAGAAGAAGCCATGCTGCCTGAAACAGCAGGGCAATCCCTACAAAAATTAGTCTGGGAATGCTGTTGCCGGCACGTTTTCTCTTTTTTCCGGAATCCATTTTCCACGGCCTCCTTTTGGCCCCGGGGCTGTTTCACGGGGCCGGGACAGATTTGTTTTCTCCATCATACCACGTTTGCCTGAGGTTTTTCAACCCCTGGAGCTGAAAAAGAGGCCGGTTCCCGAAGGAACCGGCCGGAGATTGCTGATATTGGAGATCAGGCTTTGACCTTTTTCTGCTTGGCGATGGTGGTGACACCCTCCACGGCCAGAACCAGAGACAGGGCGATCAGCAGAATGCCGATGATGGCCTGGGCCCAGGGACCCCAGTCCGCGCCGCCGGCGGCGATGGTAATGAACTGGTTCTTGGTGTTGATGACCAGAGAGGAGATGGTGACAACCAGCATGAAAGCCATGGGGAACAGGAACATCTTGTTGCTCTTGCCCACGTTGCCCAGCCAGGTAGCCACAGCCAGCAGACCCAGAGCGGCCAGCAGCTGGTTGGCGGAGCCGAACAGCGCCCAGATCTTGCCGTAGCCGTTCAGGCCCAGCAGGACACCCAGCACCACGGTGATCAGGGTAGCGACCAGGGGGTTGGCCAGAACCTTCTTATAGCCGGTGACATTCTCGGGGGTCTCACCCTTGCTGCCATCCAGCCAGAACTCCTGGAACATAAACCGGGCCAGGCGGGTGGCGGTGTCCAGAGAGGTCAGGCAGAAAGCGGAGTAGGTCAGCACCAGCAGGGTGAACAGAACGTCGTAGGTGCCGGGAATGGCGTCGTCGATCATGTGGGCGATACCGCCGCCGAAGATGGCAGTGGCGCCCTTCAGAGCGGCGTCGGGGTTGGCCTTGTTCCAGCCGAAGGCATAAGCAACGGCGCACAGGGTCAGGATGGCCAGAACGCACTCCAGCAGCATGCCGCCGTAAGCGATGGGCTTAGCGTCGGTTTCCTTGTCCAGCTGCTTGGCAGTGGTGCCGGAGGACACCAGAGAGTGGAAGCCGGAGATGGCGCCGCAGGCGATGGTGGTGAACAGCACGGGGAACAGATAGGTGGTACCGGAAGCACCCTCTACGGACCAGGAGGCCAGGGCCATGTTGCTCATGTCGGGACGGGCCAGGACAACGCCCACAGCGGCCAGAGCCAGCATGGCGTACAGCAGGAAGCTGGACAGGTAGTCACGGGGCTGCAGCAGGATCCACACAGGGGTGATGGAAGCGATGGTGATGTACAGACCGACGATCCACATCCAGGTGGTGGATGACAGGTAGATGGGGTGGAAGTTGATGCCGATGGCGATGATGGCGACGATGGCCAGAATGCCCACCAGGCTGGAAACACCCATGGGCATGTTGCGGCGGTAGACCGCATAGCCGAAGATGATGGCGATGACGATGAACAGGATGGAAACCATGGCCACACGGGCATTGCTGGTGGAAGCAGCCACATCTACGGCACCGGTGGCGTCAAAGGTGGCACCGAAGGTGTTCGCCACGATGGAGGCGAAAGCGGCCACCACCAGAATCAGGGTCAGGTAGGCAAAGGTGATGAACAGGCGCTTGGCACGCTTGCCCATGTTGGTGGAGATGATCTCACCGATGGACTTGCCGCCGTGCCGTACGGAGGCGAACAGAGCGCCGAAGTCGTGGACACCGCCGAAGAAGATGCCGCCCACCAGAATCCACAGCGCGCAGGGCAGCCAGCCGAAGGCAGCCGCGCTAATGGGGCCTGTGATGGGGCCCGCGCCGGCGATGGAGGAGAAGTGGTGGCCCATCAGGACGGGAGCTTTCGCGGGGACGTAGTCAATGCCGTCCTCCATGGTGTGTGCGGGGGTGGGCTCCGTGTTTTCGCCGACGCCCCATTTCTTGCACAGGTAGCGGCCGTAGAAAATGTAGCCGCACAGCAGGATTGCGATGCTGATTATCAGAAGTACAAGTCCGTTCATGTTTGTTTTACTCCCTTCGTTCCCTTCTCGGAGCGAAATTCCGCTCCAGGTTTTTCCGGGCTCCTTTTCCTGCTGGATTGGAGAAGAAGCGATTGGTGGATGTTTCCATAGCTGCCACGTGATACTCCATCCAGCCATGGAGTGTCATCATGTAGTTCTTCCGGAACCGGGTGCGCCGGATCAGGCGCTGGGCCTCCGGATCGATGGTATTTGCCAGAACCACCAGCGTCACATAGGAGAACATATGCTCCTTTGAGGGCTGAACCCGGGCCAGACCTGCCTGCTGTGTCAGGCTGATCTGGGTCTGAAGGGTCCCGCTGTCCAGATGGTCGGTCAGGTAGAAGTAGACATACTCATGCTGCTCCACCGCCGAAAGGACGTGCTGTTTGGAGATCAGGTAGTTCTCATCCCGCAGATAATAGGTCGCCGCGGCAGGGTAGATTTGGGTACCGACCTGGGCGTCCCGGGTGATATCATACAGGTGGGAGTAGGCGTCCAGAAGCTTTTCCAGACACGTGTTCAGACTTGATTCCATAAGCATTCCTTTCCGTCCGGACAGGCCGCCGGGGGCGTGGCCGAAATATCGAACTGATTATACATCGGAAATGTGTTTCTGTGAAGTACAAATGTCTACGTCGGAGAAAATTCGTGAATATTGTATGACAATTCTGTGAATAGCATGTCACCTTTGGGCATTTTCGACAGAAATTGCCAGCCGGGAGCTTCCGGGAAAAACCGGCGAAAAGACGCTGCCGCCCCCACCGGCGGACCGGTGGAAACGGCAGCGTTTTGGGGTTTCCCCTGTAGTTTATTTTACAAAGACCATATCCCGGGTGATGGAGGCCAGGTCCTTCGCGTCGCACATGGCCATGGTGTCGCTGAGTTCCGCGCCGATTTTCTCAATAAAGAGCCTGACACCCTCTTCCGCACCGCCGTAGACTGCGGGAACAAAGGGACGGCAGATCAGGACGCCGTCGGCGCCGAGAGCCAGAGCCTTGAAAACATCCACGCCGCTGCGGATGCCGCCGTCCACCAGGACCTTGACACCGGTGCCCCGCAGGGCAGCCACGATGTCCTCCAGAACCTCCGCCGTGGCGGGGCACTGATCCAGGACCCGGCCGCCGTGATTGCTGACCACGATGGCGGAAGCGCCTGCCTGGCTGGCCTTCAGCGCGCCACGGGCGGTCATAACGCCCTTGATGATAAAGGGAATTCCGGCCATCTTTACGATTTCGGACAGCTCCTCCACCGTCTTACTGCCGGCGGGAGGATTCAGATTCTTCAGGAAGGGCAGGCCGGCTGCATCGATGTCCATGGCCATGGCAAAGCACCCGGCATTCTTGCACAGAGCCATCTTTTCCTGAATGGTCGCAGGATCCCAGGGCTTGACGGTGGGGATGCCCAGGCCGTCTGCGGCGCCGATGGCCTGGCAGGCAGCCTGCATGACCTGGGGGTTGGTTCCGTCGCCGGTGAAGGCGGCAATGCCGTTTTCCGCGCAGGCCTTTACCAGAATGCGGTTGTAGGCCGTGTCGTCGTACTTGTCGCTGTAGTGCAGGGTAACAGCGCCTACGGGACCGGCGAAGAAGGGGTACCGGAATTTTCTGCCGAACAGCTCCACGGAGGTATCAGGGGTGCCGTTGGGGCAAATGGTGTCCATATTGACACGGACCTGCTGCCATTTCTCAAAATTGCGGATGGCGGTGTCGCCGATTCCCTTGGCACCGGGACCGGGCACGCGGTTGCCGCAGGCCTTGCCGTTGCACACGGGGCAGGCCTTGCAATTGGGATTCAAGCATTCCCGGGCGTTTGCCAGAACTTCCTGGTAAGTCATGGTGGGTTCCTCCTTGATATATTTGTAAATCCTTTATCTGCGCAAGCTGCTTATTCGTGGAAGGGGTCCAGATCGGTGTTTTCGTCGATGCGGCAGAGGAATTCCGTGATCAGCTCGATGGAATTCTCGATATCATCCATGTGGCACACTTCGCTGGGGGAGTGCATGTACCGCAGGGGAAGGCTCAGCAGCGCGGTGACCGTTCCGGCGGCGGTAACGTGGATCCGGTCCGCGTCGGTGTAGGTCCTGCCCATGTAGGACTCCACCTGGTAGGGGATGCCCTTGTCCTTGGCACAGGCCTTCAGCAGATTGTTGACCTTCCGGTTGCCGATGGAGCTGTTGCAGATCACGGGGCCTTTGCCCAGCTTCACAACGCCGGACTCCCTGGGATCCATGCCGGGGTAGTCGGAGGCGTAGGTCACGTCGGTGATCAGGGCCACGTCGGCGGCGATCCGGCTGCCGGCCCAGTAAGCGCCCCGGTCGCCGGTCTCCTCGCCCACGGTGGTGACGGCATAGACGCCGATCCTGCAGCCCCGCTGCTTCGCCCGCTTCAGGGCCTCCAGGATGATGTAGGCGCAGCCCCGGTCGTCCACCGCCCGGGCGGAGAGGTAGCCGTTCAGCATCTCCTGGTGGTAGGAGTTGGGATGGACGGGATCTCCCTCCTGGACATACTTCCGGGCGTCCTCACCGTCCTTGGCGCCGATGTCGATGTACAGGTCCTCCGCCTTCAGCTCCTTTTTGTCCATGTCTTTGGTGTGGACCACGGTGCCGTAAATCTTCCCGGTGTCCGTGTGGATCACCACCTGATGGCCGGGGTACAGGGCGGGGAAGCTGCCGCCGGACCTGGACATTCGCAGCAGGCCGTCGTCCTGAATGTGGGTGACGATCATGCCCACTTCATCGATGTGGGCCGCCAGCAGGACCTTGAAGGAGGCCTGGGGGTTGAGGATGCTGATGACATTGCCGGTGTAATCCGTGCGGATCTCGTCGCAGTGGGGGGTCATTTCCGCAATGACCTTCTTCTGCAGGGGGATCTCATGACCGGAGACGGACATGCTGTCTAAGAGGGTATAGAGAAATTCTTTGCTCATAGGATAGCCACTCCATTTTTCTACAGATTTTGGTGTTTTCCATTATACATACCCTGGTGGGGAAATGTCAAGTTGACAAAGCTTTTGGGCTGTGGTAGGATGAAAAAACCCTTTGCCCTACAGGGCTTTCACGGGGAAATGATCGTTTAGCGTCCCCAAGGCCCCCTCTGACGAGGGGGCTGTCAGCGAAGCTGACTGGGGGAGAGAAAGCCTGAAAGCTTTCGCATTCCTGGTACGATCATTTACATAAGGGATAGGAGGGAATGCATTGTGACCCAAGAAAAGACTGTGAAACCGGGAAAACCGGCGGATCTGGAAAGCTGGATGGCCCTGGTGCGTGATGTCCGGGGGAATTTCCCCGGCCTGGAAACGGAAGAAGCGCTGGAGGAACACAGACAGACTGTGCTTCGCTTTATGGAGAAGGAGCAGGCCCTGTGCGTAAAGCGGGGAGACCTGGTGGTCGGGGTGCTGCTGTTTTCTAGAAAGCATAATATGATCTGCTGCCTGGCGGTGGCTCCGGAAACTCGCAGGCAGGGCATTGGCTCGGCGCTGCTGGAGGAGGCCCTGTGCCGTTTGGACCGGAGCCGGGATATTACGGTGACCACCTTCCGGGAGGGAGACGAGAAGGCCGCCGCGCCCAGGCCGCTGTACCGGCGCTTTGGCTTTGTGGAAGGAACGCTCACAGAGGAATTCGGCTATCCGGTGCAGGAATTGATTTTGCCCGGGAGAAACCGGTAACGAATGCCATAAAAAAGGGACGCATCCTTTTGGGATGCGTCCGCTTTGTTTTGAAAATTACACCACCAGGAAGGTGCAGGTCATGGGTGCCAGTTCGATCTTGCCGGCGGAAATGGGATCTCCGGAGAGGTCGGGCAGCTCCCAGTTCTCGCCCAGCACCAGGTCACGGCCGTTCAGGGTCATGATGGTGGAACGCTTGAAGCCATCCTTGCCGTTCAGAACCCAGATGAGACCGTCATTGGGCACATCCACGGTGGTGGTTTCGGTTTCGGAGTTGTTGATGATCAGGTAGCACTTCTTGGTGGGGTCCGCCTTGTAGGACTGGACATAAACGTGGGCGCCCTCACGGACAGGCTCGCCGGATGCGTAAACGGTGGTGCCCATCAGATCGATCCACAGCTTCACAGCGAAGAAGTTGGGACGGGGATCGTGGACGAACCGTGCCAGGTAAGCGTAGTCGGAAGCGGTCAGGGTGTTGTGGAAGATGACACCACGGGTCAGCGCGGAGAAGCCGCCCAGCTCGTTGAGGGTACGCAGAACATCCAGATAGGTGGAGGCCCAGGTGTCGCCGCCGCCGCCGGCATCGCCGGACTCGGTAACCCACATTTCACCGCCGGTGCAGTACTTGTCACGGTAGGGGATGTAGGCACGGCAGAACTTGATGGCGGTGTCCAGGTAATCCTCGCTGTTGGCCTCGCTGGCGTCCCAGTGACCGGCGGGCATAACGGAGGCCAGACGGTCGGAGATGCCGTTGTAGTAGTGGTAGCTGAACACATCCACAGGAACCTTGGCGCCTTCCATCAGCTCGGGGCATGTGGCGCTGTGGCGTGCCAGCTGCTCCACGCCGCCGGATTCCTTCTTCATCTTGCCGAAGCTGACATCGGCTCCGCCGGTGTCGGAGGGACCGACATACAGGCACTCAGGATAGTTTTCCTTCAGCCAGGTAGCGAACAGGTCGGCATCCCGGCGGTAGTGGGCAGCGGTATAGCCCTTGGGGAAACCGGTGTCCTCCAGCATGTTGGGCTCGTTGGCAAACTCGGCAGCCTGGATGGGTACGCCGTACTCCTTGGAGAACTTGAAGAGCTTTTCCGCCTCGGTGGAGGGCCAGGGCTCCTCGGCGGAGTGCAGGCCGGGGCAGTTGGCCACGGAGACCTTCAGCTTCAGATTGCAGTCACGGACGAAGTCCAGAACGCCGATCCACTGCTCCTTGGTCAGAACATTCAGATAGCCCTCGGGAACCTTGCCGTCGGTGTATTCGCCGTCAAAGTCATAGTAGGTCTTGGTGGCCCAGGTACCGGAAACACGGCACCAGGTGGTACCCAGATCCTTTGTCAGCTTGCGAAGCTTGGGGTTGTACAGATCGATGGGAGGATAGACCTGCATCAGATCCTTGTACATGGCGGCGATGCCGTCCTTGGAGGGCTCAACATGGAAAAGCTCCGTACCGGCGATCTGCTCGGGGGTATAGGCCTTCCAGAAGGTGCCGCCGGTGACCTCGGCGAACTCCACATTGTAGCTGACCAGATAGGGGTTCTGCTCATGCAGAGCCTTTAGATCACTGGGATTCAGTTTGACAAATTCAGCCATAATTCTTTCTCCTTACATGTGTGCAGTTTTCAAAACGCACCAGAATACTCTATTATTATAGTAAAAACCCTCCCCGAGCGCAAGCGTCGGGAAGGGTTTGACTTGACAAAAAAGAAATGTATTTTTTGGATATTCTTACAAAGAATAGGACATTCCGGAGAGCAAAGGATTTTGGAGCAGCCCCGGCTGCTTTTACGGGTTTTCCGGGCGATAGACGGCTTGCCCGCCCAGGAAGGTTGCCAGAACGGGAATATCCTGAATATGGCAGGGATCTGCCGCAAAGGGATTTTCCCCAAGGACCAGGAAGTCTGCCAGCATTCCGGGCTGGATCTGCCCCTTGACGTTTTCCTCAAAGCTGGCAAAGGCGCCGGCCCGGGTGAAGCTGTCCAGAGCCTGCTGTACCGTGAATTTTTCGTCTTCCAGGTAAGGCGGGACACTGCCCCGCAGATCCGTACGGGTCACGGCGCATTGAATGCCAGCCAAGGCCCTGGGAAGCTCCACCGGGCAGTCGCTGCCGTTGCTGACGGTGACGCCTTTGCCCATGAGGGTTTTCCAGCGGTAGCTGCTTTTCGCCAGCTCTTTTCCCACCCGCTGCTCCACAATGTGGATGTCATAATCCAGGAAGATGCTCTGGGCGTATACATGAAGTCCCAGACCGGCGATTTTCTCCAGCTGGTCCGGACGGGTGATCTGACAGTGGACGATTCCGTGCCTGGGATCCTGCCGGGGATGCTCCGCCAGAGCTTTTTCGATGCTGCCCAGGACCATGTCCAGACAGGCGTCGCCGATGGCGTGGATGGCTGTCTGCATCCCGTGGGCATTGGCATAGCCGATGAGGGTGTCAAATTCCTCCTGGGAGTATACCATGAGTCCCCGGTTGCCGGGATCGTCGGCGTAGGGATCGGTGAGCAGGGCGGTCCGGGCGCCCAGAGCGCCGTCACCCACCATCTTCAGCGGCCCGATGCGGAAGTGATCGGTACCGGTGCCGGTCACGTTTCCCGCTTCCACAAACGCCTTCAAAGCGGTCAGGTCCGAAAAATTGGACTGCTCATAGACCCGGACCGTCAGTTCCCCGGCCTCCTCCAGCTCCCGGTATGCCGCGTTGATTTCCTGCCAGGACACGTCGGAGAAGGTGAGGTAGTCGTCGCTGTGGATGCTGGTAATGCCGTAAGCATTCAGCGCCCTGCAGCCGGAGCGGAGCATGTCCTTCAGATCCTCCTTGCCGGGAGCGGGAATGGCAGTGGTGACCAGGTCCATGGCGTTGTCCAGGAAGACGCCGTTGGGGACGCCGTTTTCCAGCACGATCTGCCCGCCCTCCGGATGAGGGGTATCGGCGGTGATGCCCAGCATGGTCAGCGCCTTGCTGTTTACGCTCAGGGCGTGGCCGCAGGCCCGGATGATGCAGATGGGCCTGGTGTCGGAAACGGTGTCCAGCTCCCAGCGGGTGGGCATCCAGTTCCCGTCGGAAAAGAAATCCTGATTCCAACCCCGCCCCAGGATCCAGCCGCCCCGGCCCAGGGGATTGGCGGCGAGAAACCGCAGCAGCTCCTTGCGGGAGCCGCAATGGTCCGCCAGCTGGGCGATGCGAAGGGACTGGCCGTAGTTGAGCAGGTGCATGTGGCTGTCGATGAATCCGGGGCAGACGAAAGCGCCGCCCAGATCCACGGCGGTATCGCCGCTGTCCAGCCGGGCCAGGGCCTCGGCATCGGTTCCCGCGAAGGAGAATCTGCCGTCCTCCACAATAAAGGCCTGGACAAGGGGCAGCTGACCGGTGTAGACGGCGGCGTGATGGTAGATGGTTTTCATAAGCGGATTCCTTTCTGTATCGATTCGTTTCCCCCATTTTATCATGTCAAAAACCCGAATGCAACGCATTCGGGCTTTGAAAACTTATTTTAATTCCCGTTCCCGGTAAAACCGGATGGAGAGGAACCAGGAGCCGGCGTACAGGGCGACGGCGGCAAGGCAGAGCAGAAAAGCGGGGATGTCCGCCGTGGCGGACAGCTGGCGGATGCTGTCGAAATACAGGGAAGCGACCACACTGCCTCCGCAGACCACGCCGATGACCAGATACTGCGCCATGCGTCCCTTCTCAACTCCATATTTGAAGACAAAGGGCAGGGAAATGGAGGAGGAAACGCAGGTCATGATCAGAAGCATGAACATCAGCGCGCCGTAATCCTCCCAGGAGATGGCCTGGAAAAGGATGATCCGCAGGGCCTGGACCAAGGCTGTGGGGATCAGTACCAGTACGAGCTGGGCGGTAAGTCCAACCAGATATTTCTCGCTGACGATCTGGGCTCTGGTGCAGGGAAGGGTTCCGCAGAGGGCCTCCCATCCGGACCGTTCGTCATAGGCCTGGAGATTGGCGGGGATCATACCGCAGAGCATGCAGGGATAGAAGATGAAGAACAGGTTTGTATTGCTGAATGCGGAAACCGCCAGAAAAACCGCCGCCAGTAAAAAATAGGAGCGAAAATATTTCAGGGACATGTACAGGTCCTTCAAAAAAAGTCCTTTCATTCAGTCGGCCTCCTTGCTCATAAAGACAAACAGTTCTTCAATGCTGATGGGACTGAGGGCGGTTCCCTCCGGAACCGCGTCCCGGAGTACCAGAGCCTCCACTGCGTAGGGAGATTCCGTTTTGTGCAGCACAGCGCCGGGATCCAGATCCGCAAGCTGCGCTTTTGTACAGTGCAGGATTCCGTACCGGCTCATCAGCAGATCCTTTTCCTCACACAGCATCAGCTTTCCCTTGTGGAGGAAGGCGATGTAATCGCACAGCTTCTCCAGATCGCTGACAATGTGGGAGGAGATGAGAATGGCGTGGCTTTCATCCCGGGTGAATTCGCTCAGGAGCTCCACCACCTGCTCCCGGGCCACCGGGTCCAGCCCGTTGGTGGCCTCGTCCAGCAGCAGAAGCTTTGCTCCGTGGGACAGGGCGATGGCAATGCCCAGCTTCATTTTCGTGCCCCGGGAAAAATCCTTGAAGGGCTTCTTTTCCGGGATGGCGAGGGCTTTCAGGTAACCCTTGTAGGCGTCGTTGTCCCAATTGCGGAAGGTCAGGGACATGACCTTGCCCACCTGGTGGGTATTCAGGCATTCCGGGATGCCCACCTCGTCCAGTACAACGCCCACGTCCTCTTTGGTCAGCCGGATGTTATCCAGATTGTCCCGGCCCAGGATGGTGATGCTGCCGCTGTCCTTGTGAAGCACGTCCAGGATCAGCTTGATGGTGGTGCTTTTTCCCGCGCCGTTTTCTCCGATGAGTCCCAGGATACATCCGGAGGGCAGGGTCAGATTCAGATCGTCCAGGCAGAAGCCGGGAAAGGATTTACACAGATGCTTGATTTCCAGTGCGTTCATTGGCGTTCCTCCATGCTGAAGGCCACCATCTGCAGAATATCCTCCCGGCTCAGATTGCAGGAAGCGGCAAGCCGGACGATCTGCTCAATGTGGTCCTCGATTTTTTTCAGGTTTTCTTCCCGCAGCAGCTCCGTATTCTTCGGCGCCACAAAACAGCCCTTGGCCTGGATGGTGTAGAGAAATCCTTCCTTTTCCAGCTCGTCATAGGCCCGTTTGGTGGTCACAAAGCTGATCCTCAGATCCTTGGCCAGTCCCCGGATGGAGGGGAGCATGTCATGCTCCTTCAGCTCGCCGCTGATGATCTGGTCCTTGATCTGGGTGTAGATCTGATCGTAGATGGGAGCGCCGCTTTTGTTGTCGATGAGAATATGCACGCCATCACCTCTCTGTTAAAACTGTATATTAACAGTATATACAGTTGATACAGTTTTGTCAATAGGGAAAGGAAACTTTTTCCCGCGGATCCCATGAAAAAATCCCCTGCCCCACGGACGGATCTCTCCGTTTCCCGGGGCAGGGGTATGTTTTTTCGGATGGGGTGCCGGGGGGGAAGGGGGGGTCATGCTTCCTCCGGGAACAGGGCATCGTAGTCGTAGGACTGATAATAGTCCAGAACCTCCTGCCAATGGGCCCGGTAGTTTTCTTCGGTCAGCCGGTACTCGCCGCGCTGGATTCGCTGAAGGATCAGAGAATTGATGGCTCCGCTGTAGTGGACGGTGTCCCGGTACAGGTCCAGATCCGTAACGGTTTCATAGTCGTTGCAGAAGGAGTAGACCTGGATGTTTTCGGCTTCCAGCAGCAGCCCTGTCGCCAGCCGGAAGGCCTCCACCTGCCGCCCCAGGGTTCCGTCCTGATGGTGGGAATCCCAGTTGAGAATGCTGTAGGGCGGGAAAAAGTAAATGAACTGAATGCCGGGGTTTTCCAGGGCTGTTTTCAGGGCGGCGCCGCGGATATTCCGGGTCAGGCGCTCCGTCAGCTCCGGAGTCAGCTCGGCGGTTTTTCCGGTTTTTTCGGTCCGGGCGTAATTGCGAAGGACGTTTTCGGCCTCATAGGGGAAAACGCCATCCCAGCTGCCGTAGTCGTCAAAGCTGGTGGTGATCTGCCCGCTGCGGGTGTATTCCAGGACCCTCAGCGTGTTGGAGCAGAAGATTTCCTTGTTCAGCAGATATTCCACGTCGTTGAAGGGGTCGTCATCATAAAGGTAGGTCGGATACTCACCGTCGGCCTGGATCATCTCTTTTTCCGAGAACAGGAACCATTCGTCCATTCCGAAAATAACCGTTTTCAGGCCTGGATTTGCCTGAATGGCCCGCTGGAGATTGCTGAAGATCTCCTCATAGGTACCGCCCGAAAAGGAGACCTTGACGGACTTCACGCCGAACAGCGCGTCAAATTCCGAGGTTCTGAAGTTTTCCGTCATGGAGGTTCCTGTGATGAGAGCGTCATAGGAAAAATTCTTTACGATGCCGTCGTTCTGGTAACGCTGGTTGTCGATGGGGTATTGCAGGCCCGCCAGAGGCGGGTGATAGTGAAAGAACGGATCGATGATCCCAGTCAGAGTGCCCACGGCGGCCAGGATCCCAAACAGAAGCACGAGGGTGCAGATGCACCATTTTTTGCTGTTGTTCATTGCGCTGCCCCCTCAGAAATTGAAATACAGGAAGGTGCTGACGCTGGAGAAGGACAGGATGCACCAGGCCAAAAGGATGGAGATTCCGGCAAAATTCCTGACATTGGGCCGGAACTGCAGCATATGCTCATAGCTGTTTCTGGCACCCAGGATCAGGACCATGGCGCCGCCGTAGAAGACTGCCGTCAAAACAGCGGGATCATATTCCAGGCAGGACAGGAAGGGAATGTGCCGGATCAGCAGCGCGATCTCCGGCAGGAGAAAGGCATCCGTGACGCTGGAGCTGATGGGGCCGAAATCCATGACCAGAAGCCGTTTGACGAGGGTAATGGCATCCGTGACGCTGTTGGCCCGGAACAGCGACATGGTCAGATTGAGAAAGCTGAAGGTGATCAGCCAGGACAGGGCGGGGTGCAGCTTCTGAAACCAGGATTTCCAGCGCCGGTTGACCACGGAGAAAAGACCGTGCAGAATGCCCCATAGGATAAAGGTGTAATTGGCGCCGTGCCACAGGCCGCTGGCGGTGAACACGATCAGAATATTGAGGTAGGTCCGGAGAGTGCCCTTCCGGTTTCCGCCCAGGGGGATATAGAGATACTTGGTCAGGAACCGGGTCAGGGTCTTGTGCCACCGCTGCCAGAATTCCTGAATGGTCAGGGCCTTATAGGGAGAGTCAAAGTTCACAGGCAGGTCGATGTTCATCATTTTGCCGATGCCCACTGCCATATCGCAGTATCCACTGAAATCAAAGTAGATCTGAATGGTATAGGCGAGGCTGACAAACAGCGCGTTGGTGGTGTCAAGCTCCACCACATTGGCAAAGCCCCAGCCGGAGACTTTTCCGAACACATCGGCGATCAGGACCTTTTTGGCCAGACCAAAGGCAAACAGATACAGTCCTCTGGCGAAGTTATCCCAGGAAAACTGTTTCTTCGCCGGATCCAGAAACTGGGGGATCAGCTCGTCGTGGGTCACGATGGGGCCGGCAATGAGCTGGGGGAAATAGGAGACAAAGCAGGCGTACTGCAGGAAGGGATACCGGGCGGTTTCTCCCCGGTAGGCGTCCACAACATAGCCGATCTGCTGGAAGGTGAAAAAGCTGATGCCCAGGGGGAGCACAATGTTCAGAAGGGTCAGCTCCGTGTGGGCGAACCGGTTCAGATTCTGAACAAAGAAATTGTAGTACTTGAAATAAAACAGGACTCCCAGATTCAGCAATACCGCCAGGGCAAGCTCCCACTTCCGGAGGGAAGGGGCCCGGGTCCTGTCCATGGCCAGCGTGAACAGATAGTTGATCACGATGGAGGTCAGGATGATGATCAGGTAGCTGGGGCTAAAGTACCCGTAAAACCACAGGGACATTCCCAACAGGAACACCTGGGCGAGCGTATCCTTTCCGCAGCGGTTCAAGCCGAAATAGCCAATGAGGCACAGCGGCAGAAACAGCAGAATAAAGATGTAGGAATTGAACAGCAAGGAAGTATCCCCCTATCTTCCCGTGGGAAAAAGTTGCCGGAATACCGGAATGATTCATAAATCGTAACTATTCAGTTGCCCGTGTCATTGCGAACCAGTGCGCACACTGGTGTGGCAATCCCCTGGTTTTTCCTGCTGTTTTCCGAATTTTTCACAGCCGAAAATTGGGGCTACTGAATAGCTGCCATAAATCATTATATGCAAAGGGCAGGTTTTGTCAAGCAAAGGTACCGAAACGCCGGCCGGAAAAAAGCTGCCGTTCCCGGCAGCGGACTGCGGGGAAGGGCAGCTTTTCGTAAGTTAGGCGTCGCTTAAAACAAAATGGCAGAACCGGAGCATTTCAAACCAGTCGTCGGAATCGAAGCAGACAAATTTGTCATCCTTCAGCACGGCACCGGGATAGAAGCTCTTGGAGTAGGCCACATGATGCTTGAAGAAATCGATCTCCATGTGGAAGTGGTCCGGCATGGGAACGACACACTGCTCTGCCTTGGCCATGGCTTCCTTCGCCGCGGCCTCGATGCGCTCTACGGCCTCGTCGGGATGCAGGGAAGTGACGCTGCCGCCCCGGCCCACGTTGACGGGGACGGTGGTGATGGCGGGGATCAGGGTTTTGGCAAAGTCGCACAGGGCTTCGTCACCGGTGAGCAGGGCCACGGGTACGCCGTAATATCCGGCGGTGTAGGAATTGATCAGAAATTCGCTGCACATGACGCCATTGAGGGTCACGTGGTCGTTGCGGCCGTTCATGGTATGGCTCAGGGGATTGCCGGGGCAGCCTGCCCAGGCGTGGTAGCCGGTGAAGAACACGGCACCGTAGCTGTCCTTGTTCAGGCCGCTCATCATGCTTAAGGGGTCGCCGGACCAGGAACGGTTCATCCGGATGCCCCGGGGCAGACCGGCCGGATCCAGGTTCCGGGCAGAGTCGTGAGCGTCCTTGACCAGAATCTCTTCGGCACCGGCAGCCAGAGCGCCCTTGCAGGCGGCGGCCACTTCCCGGGTCATCTGCTTCTGGGCGGGGGTATAGTCCATGGGAGTGGCGCGCTCCGTCTCCGGCCAGGAGACGATACCGCAGGTACCCTCCATGTCAGCGCTTAAAAATACTTTCATAATCCATGTCCTTTCTGTTTGTTATTCCCAAAGGGAAAGCTATCTCGTGTTTCACAATCAAAAGTACGATCCGACCTGGGTAATCATCTTCGGCAGATCGGCCCGGTAGTCCGGCGCGTTGGGGTCCAGGCTGTTGACGGTAAAGCCGTTGTCCCCGCTTCTGGCGGTGGAGTGGCAGTAGCGGCCGTCCCCAATGTACATGGCCACATGGCCCGGGAAGAACATCAGGTCTCCGGGCTTGATCCGGTCCAGAGGGATCTGGTGGATGGGGAAGCCCTCCCGGATATCGGCGTCCCGGTAGATCAGGATGCCGCACAGCATGTAGGCCATGCTCACCAGCCCGGAGCAGTCGATGCCCATGGGAGACTTGCCGCCCCAGCGGTAGTGGGTCCCCCGATAGAGCATGGCGGCATCCACCAGGGCCTGCCGCAGGATCTGTTCCTGCCGGGAAACGGGGGCCGTATAGTGGTCCCCCAGGATCCCTTCGGGCAGGAAGCCCGTCCGGCCGTCGGCCAGAAGGACCTTCTGCCAGCCCTTTTCCGGATCCCCCTCCGGGGCCACCAGACAGCCCCGGGCCAGATTCGCCAGGATCCAGCCCTGGACCTTGGGGGCAGAAAGAACATCACAGAAATTTTTATTCCGGATCACCTTTTTGGGCAGAGCCTCCCAGCGCTCCGCGGCTTCGTCTCCGGGGATCAGGTCTTTCGCCGGCACGATGCCCTCATACCGGTAGTGGGTGCGGACACGGTACCAGCCGGGGGCCGGTTCCTCCAGAATGTCCACCACCATGCCGTACAGCACCTCATCCTCCAGCGTGCTTTCCCGGGTGGGGGCACTGAGAAGGGGACAGACGGAGGCATTGACAATGGCTTTCATGGATTTCCTCCCTTTGTTACGGCGTCATAAACCATCCGGGACAGCTTCCCGATGAGCCGGTCCTGCTGGGGCTCTCCATCCAGGGCGGGGCCGTCCCAGGTAAAGACGCCCAGATAATAGGGGTTGGGCTCCACCAGGAAGATGCCGGCGTCGTGGCTCAGATGATCCAGTCCTCCGGGCTTGTGGTACACGGTCACGGGATCCGGCAGGTACCGCTGGAGGCTTTCAAAGCTGCGGCTGCGGCCCAGAAAATCAAAGGCGACCTTCCGCAGAGGCTTATTGAGGATCCTGCCGTGGTACAGCAGCTCATAGACCCGGTATTGGTCCGCCGGGGAGGTGTAATTGTTGCGGCCCTGGGCGATGGCCTCAAAATCCAGCATTTTCCGCTGGACGCAGCTCTGGGTCAGGCCGATGGAGGCACAGTAGCGGTTGATATGGTCAAAGCCCAGCAAAGACAAAACCGCGTTGGTGGCGGTATTGTCACTGGATACGATCATCCAGTACAGCAGCTCCCACAAGGAAGCGCCGTCCTGGCGGTATTCCGGCTCAAAGACCCGGGTGTCGTCGCAGAAGTCCTCCGGCAGGATGGGAAGGACCTGGTCCAGGGACAGCCTGCCGTCCATGACATCCTGCAGCGCGCAGCACAGGACGGGCAGCTTGATGGTGGAGGCGGAGACCACCTGGGTATTTTCCCGGATGGCTGCCAGGGGAGTGCCGGAGCGCAGGTCCACGCAGTAGAGGGCCGTCTGAGCAGGGAAGGCGTCCATGACAGCATTCAGGGCGGTTTCCAGAGATGTTCTGTCCATGTTCAGTCCTCCTCTGCCAGAGTGAGGGCGCCGGCGGCGGCGTCCAGGAAGCAGGTCCGGCCCATGGGCAGGGCCAGGGTGGTATCGCAGTGGCCGCAGGCCAGATCCATCAGGGCGGGTTTTCCGGCGGGAACGATGAGCTGATGGAAGATTTCCTTCAGGGTCAGGGTGCGCTCGGGCATCTCGGGCACGCAGTCCGTCCAGGCGCCCAGCAGGATCCCGGCGCAGTCTTCGAATTTTCCGGCGTTTCTCAGCTGGGTAAGCATACTGTCCACCCGGTAGGTCTTTTCCCCGATGTCTTCCAGGAAAAGGATTTTTCCCCGGGTATCGATCTCCCAGGGGGTGCCCAGGGAAGCGGCGATCAGGGACAGATTGCCGCCGCACAGCCTTCCGGCTGCCTGGCCTGGGACCAGGGTGACGGCAGCCTGTCCGGCGGGGTTGGTCAGAGGACCGGAAAGTCTGCCGAACAGGGCCTTTTCCAGCCAGCCCAGGGTGTATTCGTTCGGATGGGGCTCTGTGGAGGGCATGGTGCAGTGATACGTCTCCATGCCACAGATCTGGTTCAGGAAAATGTGCAGGGCGGTGATATCGGAATAGCCGCCGAACCATTTGGGATTCCGGCGGATGGTTTCCGTATCCAGCAGGGGCTGAAGCCGGTGGGCACCGTAGCCGCCCCGGATGCACCAGATACCGTCGATGTCCGGATCGGCAAAGGCCCGGTTCAAATCTTCCGCCCGCTGGGTGTCGGAAGCGGCAAAATAGCCGTCCCGGTTGACAAAAAAGCAGGAGGGATAGGTGACCGGTTCCATACCCAGACGGCGAACCAGGTCCAACGCGCCCTGGAGCCGCTCTTCCGGCACAGCGGAAGCGGGAGCCACCAGCGCCACCCGGGCCCCGGGAAACAGGGGTTTTACAGGAATCATTGTCGACACCTCTTTTTAGTGTGGAGTTGGAAGCGTGTGGTGTTTGGAAAATGATCGTTTATGTTTGCACCCACTGTAGGGCGGGGGCTTGCCCCCGCCGACGCACCAATGATTTTGCATATCCGCGTCTAACGCAGCCGAGCGTGCGGCATTGTTTGCTAGATGCTGCGCTAAACAATCCTTTACAGTACCGAATGTGTCTCACAACACACGCCGGGCTCTCAAAACTGTTTTCTGTATGTTTCCATTTCCTCGTCACTGGCCAGGATATAGTGTCCGGGGACGATCTCCTGCCAGCTGGGCCGATTGGTTTCGCTGTAGTGATGGCACCCGGGATCATAGACCAGCAGCTTTTTCTGCCGCTCCGCGATGGGATCCGGCTGGGGAATGGCGGACAGCAGCGCCTGTGTGTAGGGATGGAGGGGGTGGGCGAACAGCTCCTCGCTCTCGGCCAGCTCCACGATCTTGCCCTTGTGGATCACGGCGATGCGGTCGCAGATGAACCGGACCACGGACAGGTCATGGGCGATGAACAGATAGGTCAGGTCCCGCTCCTTCTGCAGCTTGGACAGCAGATTCAGCACCTGGGCACGGATGGAGACATCCAGGGCGGAGATGGGTTCGTCGGCGATGATGAAGTCTGGCTCCATGATCAGAGCCCGGGCAATGCCGATCCGCTGGCGCTGGCCGCCGGAGAACTCGTGGGGGAACCGGCTGGCGAACTCAGGGAGCAGGCCCACGTCGGACAGGGCCTGAGCCACCTTCTCCTGGCGCTGGGCCTTGGTCAGATGATGGCCGGGAGAGTAAAGTCCTTCGCTGACAATGTAATCCACCTTGGCCCGTTCGTTCAGGGAGGACATGGGATCCTGAAAGATCATCTGGATCCGCTGGGTGACCTCCCGGTCCAGAGCCGGGGAAATGCGGCCATTGATCTGCTTTCCGTCGAAGATCACCTTGCCGCCGGAGGTGGGATGGATGCGGATGATGGCACGGCCGATGGTGGTTTTTCCGGAACCGGATTCGCCCACCAGGCCGAAGGTTTCTCCCTGGAAGATGTGGAAGGAAACCTTGTCCACGGCGGTAAAGGGGTGACGCCTGGAACCGAAGGTCACGGTGAGGTCTTCCACCTCAATGAGCTTTTTACGTTCCTCAGACAATGCGGTTCACTCCCTTCTCCCGCAGGGTACGGATATGTTCGGGGGGCTCCACCTTGGGCGCCCGGGGATCCAGCAGCCAGGTGCGGGCCTTGTGGGTGGGGGAAACCGCAAAGAAAGGCGGCCGCTCCACAAAATCGATCTTCAGAGCCTTGGGATTGCGGGGGGCAAAGGCATCGCCCCGAACCTCATGGAACAGGTTGGGGGGAGTTCCCTGAATGGCGTACAGAGGCTCGTTCTTCACGCCCAGCTGGGGCAGGGAGGACAGCAGCGCCCAGGTGTAAGGATGCTTGGGATCGTAGAACACCTCGTCGCACTTACCGATCTCCACGATGTCTCCCGCGTACATCACCGCGATCCGGTCGGCCACATTGGCGACCACGCCCAGGTCATGGGTGATATAGATGGTGGTCAGGTTGTATTTCTTCTGCATGGCCTTGATCAGCTCCAGGATCTGGGCCTGAATGGTCACGTCCAGAGCCGTGGTGGGCTCATCGCAGATCAGGATCTTGGGACGGCAGGCCACAGCGATGGCAATAACCACCCGCTGGCGCATACCGCCGGAGAATTCGTGGGGATACTGCTTGTAGCGCCGCTCCGGGTTGTCGATGCCCACGTCGGAGAGGACCTCCAGCACCGCCTTTTTGGCCGCCGCGCCCTTGAGGCCCTGGTGCAGCTCCACGGCTTCCTGGATCTGTTTGCCGATGGTTTTCAGGGGGTTCAGGGAGGTCATGGGATCCTGGAAGACCATGGCGATCTCCCTGCCCCGGATCTTCAGCCAGTCCTTATCGGTCTGGAACCGGGTCAGATCCTGACCGTCATAGAGGATGGAGCCGCTGTCGATTCGTCCGTTGGCGTCCAGCAGACCCATGGTACATTTGACGAAAACGGACTTTCCGGAGCCGGATTCGCCCACGATGGCAAGACTTTCGCCCTGGTAAACGTCCAGGGACACGCCCCGGATGGCGTGAAGGACCTGACCGCGGAGGGTAAATTTGACGTTCAGATCCTGTACGGAGAGAATGACGTTGTTATCTGCGGTGTTGATAGGAATCCCTCCTTACTTAACGTGGTTCTTCGGATCGGCGGCATCCGCGAAGGCGTTGCCGATGATGTAGAAGGAGACGGTGATGATGACCAGCACCAGTACCGGGAAGTACAGCTGGTAGCGCAGGGAGGCTACGGTCATCAGGGAGCGGCCGGTCTGGATCAGATTGCCCAGAGACGGGGTATCCACGGGAAGGCCGATGCCGATGTAGGTGACGAATACCTCATTGCCGATGGCGGAGGGAATGGCCAGCGCCATGCGCATGGTGATGACGCTGACAAGATACGGCAGCAGGTTTTTGAGGATGATCCGTCCGGTGGGAATGCCCAGGCACCGGGAGGCCAGGTTGTAGTCCCGGTCCCGGATGATGATGATCTGGTTGCGGATAAACCGGGCCATACCCAGCCAGCCCGTCAGGGACAGGGCGAAGATGATGGTGGAGACACCGGGCTTTAAGACGTAGGAGATCAGAATCAGCAGAAGGGTCTGGGGAATGTTGTCCAGCACGTTGTACAGCTCGGTGAAGAAGAAGTCCAGCTTCCGGACGTAGCCCCAGAGGACACCCACCAGAATGCCCACCACAGCCTCCACTAGGGCCACGGAGAAGCCGATGAACAATGAGGTGCGGGTACCGGCCCAGATCCGGGCCCACAGATCCTGGCCAATGGCGTTGGTGCCGAAGATAAACTCCTCACAGGGAGGAATGTTGTTCAGGGGCAGGCCCCACTGGTCATTGTGGATCAGCAGGGGGTCCTTCTGACCGGGCAGGTAGGGCTGGATAAAGGTAAAGGCCAGCACCGTCACCATGACGATCAGGAAGAATACGGCGATTTTGTTCTGGAAGAAGGCCCGGAGGGTGGAGCGCCAGTAGGAATAGTCCGAGTAACCGCCCCGTTCCGCCTCCTCGGCGTTGAAATCCGCGAAGGTAAACAGGTCCTCGCTGGTTTCGCTGTGGAGCTGCTCCTGAAGCTGGTTTGTGAGCTTGTCCCCCAGAGCGTCGGTGGCCTGATCGCGCAGGGTGTGAAATCCAAGGTGTTTCATCAGCGGGAACCCTCCTTTTTGGCAAAGCTGATACGGGGATCGACGATGCCCATGAGGATGTCGCCGAAGAGCAGGCCCAGGATGGAGATCACGGCGTAGATCAGCACCAGTGCCTGGACCAGGGTGTTGTCCTGCCGCTTGATGGCGGTGACCAGCAGGCCGCCCATGCCGGGGATGGAATACAGGGATTCCACATACAGCGAGCCCATCAGGGTGAACAGGATGGAGTTGGGGATGTACTGTACCAGGGGGACAAAGGCGTTGCGGAATACGTGGCGGCGGGAGATCTTGCCGCCCGGCACGCCCTTGGCCCGGGCCAGCCGGATATAGTCCTTGTTGGCCTCGTCCACCATGTACCGCCGCAGCCACATGGCATAGTAGGCGATGTTGCCGATGGACAGAGAGATCAGGGGCAGGATGTAGCTTTTGGGGTTGGCGGCGTCAAACAGCATGGGCAGTCCCAGAACCGTCTTGCCGATGAAGGTCTGGGAACCCGCGAACTGAATCAGAATGTGGTACACCGCCGAGGGCATGGCCTCAACCAGCACGATGAACACGGTGCCCAGCTTATCCCCGATTTTGAACCGGGTGCGGGTGCTTCGGGCCATCAGAATGCCCAGGGGCAGGCCCACCGACAGGGAAATCAGAAGGGAAATCAGACCCAGCTTCAGGGAGATGGGGATTTTTTCCGCGATAATCTCCGTAATGGCGACGCCCTTGCGGTAGACATTGGATTCCCCCAGATCCCCATGGAGGACCTGATTGTAAAAGCGAAGAAGCTGCTTCGGCAGCGGATCCGTCAGCCCCAGGGCATTCAGCTTGACCTGAACCTGAGTCGAGCTCATCTTGTCGAAGTTTTCAAAGTATCCCTCAATGGGCATCATCCGCAGCAGGGCAAACAGAATGGTGATGATGATGAACATGGTGATCAGGGATCGCAGGACCCGTTTGGTGATGTATTTTGCCATAGAAAATCCTCCTGGGGTGTACGGTTCAGAGCCGATACCACTGCCTCCGCCTGGGGGAAGCGGCACTGGTACGGGCTCCGAAAAAATAAATGGATGTGTTCGCCTTTCTGACCGGCGGCGATCCACGAGGGCTGTGCCGGGATCCGACAAATTACGCCCCCATGAGCGGATTGAGAGAAGTCCTCAAAAATGAGGACTTCTCTCCGGTTTGGTTCATCCGATAGATCCGCTGCGGTATCAGCCGGCCAGCACAGCCTGCCAATCGGCGTAGGCGGCCTGATACTCCTCCAGACTCATGGAGGTATCGTACAGGTGCTGATCCTTATAACGCAAGCTGGCCATGCCGAAGGAGGCGTACTGGCCCTCGAATACGTTCAGGTTGCACATCTGATAGCTGCGGTTGCTGATGGAGAAGGGAATCGCGAAGGCGTGATCCAGCAGGAAGGCCTCGGCCTTGGCGAAGGCTTCGTAGCGGGCATCCATATCGTTGGTGATGGCCTTGGCGGCAGCCACCAGATCGGTATACTCGGCGTACAGGGCCTGGGTGGTGGGATCGGTGCTCTTGTAGATGAAGTTGTAGTTGGAGTCATCGGTGAAGGGGTCGGTCCAGGTCTCGGGATCGGCGTAGTCGGCGCCCCAGTTGCACTTCATGAAGGCATACTTACCGGTACGGCGGATGGCGCCCAGGAAGCCGGTTTCGGGACCGGCCTGGATGATGATATCCACGTAGTCGGTGCCCAGGATGTTCTCAATGGTCTGCTCCACGACCTGGCACTCCTCGGCCCAGTTGGCGCTGGTGGGGTTGTAGCACATCAGCATCTTGACAGGGAAGGTGGCGCCGGCGGCGGTCAGCTCCTCAACGGCCTTTGCCTTGTAGTCCATGGCCAGCTCCTGGTTGAAGTTGTCGCCGTCGGTGTAAGCGGCCAGACCGTCATAGTAGGCGAAGTCCTTGGAGGCGGAGGAGAAGCCGGCGGGGGTGATGGTGTTGCTCTTCAGGGATTCGGGATCGGTGCGGTCATTGGTGGCCAGAGCGGGCATCCGGTTGAAGGCGTGGACGATGGACTTGCGGAAGTTCTCGTTGTTGACGGCGATCTTCCAGTTGTCAGGCTCAAACTCCGCATCGAAGTTGGGGTCGAAGTTGAACAGATACCAGTAGGAGTAGGAGGTATCGGAACGGGTGGGGTGGATCAGATTGGCAGTCTGGGGATCCGCCAGCATAGCGGACAGCAGGTTGGAGGAGACATCGGCCTGATCAATGTCGCCGGACAGGTACATGGTGGTGGAAATGGAGGAGGCTTCGGCGTTGTAGGTCATCTGGATGGCGTCCAGGAAGACGTTGTCCTTATCCCAGTAGGAGGCGTTCTTGGTCAGGACACGCTGCTGCTGGGGCTGATAGGTGGACAGGACGAAGGCGCCGCAGTACAGCAGGTACTCGTTGCTGGTGCCGAACTTGCTGCCGCACTCTTCCAGGAAGGGGCCATAGACGGGCATGTAGGGTCCGAAGGAAACCATGGACAGGAAGTAGGGACGGGGGGCGGTGAGGGTGAACTCCAGGGTGTAGTCGTCCAGAGCCTTGACGCCGATGTCCTCAATGGAGGCCTCGGGAACTTCTTCCAGGACCTCCTGCTCGCCGTCCTCGTTGACAATGAGCTTCACGGCGTTGCCGTTCTCATCGGTGCCGTCGGTGGCGGTAGCCAGGGCCAGCTGGTAAGCGGTCCAGTCATAGTATTCGTCAGCGCCGGTGACGACACCGCTCATGGTGTAGAAGGTATCGGAGGCGTTGTTGGCGTCGCAGGCGTAGCGGGCGGAGGAGACGAAGTCGTTAGCGGTGACGGGGGCAACCTCGTTGCCGTCCTTGTCTACCCACATGACACCCTCCCGGATCTTAAAGGTCCAGACGGTGGCGTCCTCATTCTGCTCCCAGCTCACGGCCAGGGCAGGCTCCACATTGCCGTAGGAGTCATACTCCACCAGGCAGTCCACCACGTTGGCGGCGATGGTCAGCTCGTTGGTCTGGCCGGTGATGAGGTAGTTCAGCGTGGTGACTTCGGAAGCGTACAGGGTCCGGTACACGGCATTCTCGGTCACAGGAGCCGCGGCCTGGGTTGCGGTGCCCTCAGCGGCTGCAGCGGTAGTCTCAGCGGTGGAGCCGGAGCCGCCGCAGGCGGCCATTGCCAGGACCATGGTCAGGGCCAGCAACAGGGCGAGCAGACGTTTCGTGGTTTTCATACAGATCAATCCTTTCTTATTCTCTGCTTGTTCACGATGGCGGGAAAGAGCATCAGGGGATCCGGCAGCTTCCCGGCCCGGATACGCGTGGGTTCGGGTCAGAGGCTCCGCCGGAACAGCGGACGTTTTTTGGCGGACACCGGGAACGAGAGGGCCTTAAAAAAGGCCTATCTATAACATGGCACTGGCCAGATTATAGGAGAGGGGAACGCTTGGCGGCGGGAAAGAAGAAAAATGAAATTTCGGCAGAATGGAAATTCATAAATAATGTTTATAGTCTATCATATTTTCCTCTTGAAGTAAAGCGAAAATTTCCATGCAATCCTATAGAAAACCGGGAAAAAGCAGCCGTGTTTTTGGTGATTATTGCAAAAAAGAAGCTTTATATACAGGTAATTTTTTGACAGGAGCCTCTGACACGCTTGCGTCTGTACGCCCCAAGGAAACACGCAAAAGCCCGTTTCCGGAAGCCGTGACTTAAAAAAGTTGTGGGATTTGAATAAAACGATCCCCCAAAACCGCTTCCCTCTCGTCCCTTTCCCCAAGAGGCGCCGAAGAAAAAGACGCTTTCCCGCCATGACGGGAAAGCGCCTGTTCCGAAAAAAAGAATTGTATCCTTTGCCTAAAAAGGAGCGTTACAGGTTGGTGTAGCCCATGAGGCTTCTGTCCACCACGGTAGCGGTATCTCTGCCTTCCCGCAGGGCCCAGACCACCAGGCTCTGTCCCCGGCGCATATCGCCGCAGACGAATACCTTGGGCCGGTTGGTGGCGTATTTCACGTCGGCCACGCCGCCTCTGGGGGTTAGCTCCACGCCGAAGGCCTCGGCTACGTAGGGTTCGCACCCGGTGAAGCCCGCCGCGATCAGCACCAGGTCGCACTCAATGGCGAATTCCTCGCCGGTGGGAACCATCATCCGGCGGCCGTCCACTACCTGGCTCTCCAGCCGGGCGATCAGCGCGCCGCAGACCTGTCCCGCTTCATTTTTGTAGAATTCCTTTACGGTGGTCTGGTACAGTCTCGGATCGCTGCCGAAGAGGGCGATGGCCTCCTGCTGGCCGTAATCGGTCTTCAGCACCCGGGGCCATTCTGGCCACTGGTTGCCGGGGGCCCGGCAGGTGGGAGGACAGGGCATCATTTCCAGCTGGGTGATCCCGGTACAGCCCTGACGGATGGCGGTGCCGACACAGTCGTTGCCGGTGTCGCCGCCGCCGATGACCAGAACCTTTTTCCCCTGGGCGCTGATGGCCTTTCCGTCGGCAAAGCCCGAATCCAGCAGGCTCTTGGTGACGCTGGTCAGGTAATCCACGGCAAAGTAGATGCCTTCCGCGTCCCGGCCCGGGGCGTTGATGTCCCGGGGCTGCTTGGCTCCGCAGCACAGCACCACCGCGTCATACTGCTGGGTCAGCTCATCGGCGCTGATGTCCCGGCCCACGTCTACGCCGGTGACAAAGTCGATGCCCTCTTCCTTGAGGATATCCACCCGCCGGTCAATGACCCATTTTTCCAGCTTCATGTTGGGGATGCCGTACATCAGAAGGCCTCCCACCCGGTCGGCCCGCTCGTACATGGTCACCTTGTGGCCCCGCTTGTTGAGCAGGTCCGCTACGGACAGGCCGGAGGGACCGGTGCCCACCACCGCCACCCGCTTTCCGGTGCGGGATGGAGGGGGGACCGCGTGGATGACGCCGTGTTCATAGCCGTATTCCACCACGGCCCGCTCGTTTTCCTTGACGGTGACGGGAGAGCCTGTGGTCATGCCGCAGGTGCAGGCCGCCTCACACAGGGCGGGGCACACCCGGCTGGTGAACTCCGGGTAGCGGTTGGTGGCGATGAGCCGCTTTGCCGCCAGGGCCCACTGGCCCCGGTAGACCAGGTCGTTCCATTCGGGGATCAGGTTGTTCAGCGGACAGCCGCTGGCCATGCCGCCGATCATCATGCCGCTCTGGCAGAAGGGTACACCGCAGTCCATGCACCGGGCTCCCTGGGCCTGCTGCTCGTCCTGGTGCAGCGGGATGTGAAACTCGTTAAAATTCTGGATCCGTTCCTCCGGCGGCAGCTCCAGGCTGGTCTGCCGGGTGATCTCCATAAATCCGGTTGGTTTTCCCATGATCGTCAGCCTCCTTTACTTTGCGTTTTTCATGGCGTAGAACGCCTCGATCTGGGCCTGCTCGCTGTCTTCGCCCTTCTCTTCCATCTGGGCGATGAGCCGCAGCATCTTGTCATAGTCGTGGGGCAGGACCTTCTTGAACTTGTGCAGATACTCGCCGAAGTTCTCCAGGATCTGCTTGCCTCTGGGAGAACCGGTGGCTTCCACATGCTCCCGGATCAGATCCTTCAGGAGCGAAACGTCATATTTGTGTTCCACCGGCTCCAGACTGACCATGTCCTTGTTGACCCGCTGGTAGAAGTCCCAGTCTTCGTCCAGCACGTAGGCGATACCGCCGCTCATGCCTGCGGCGAAGTTTTTGCCGGTCTTGCCCAGCACCACCACGGTGCCGCCGGTCATGTATTCGCAGCCGTGATCTCCCACGCCCTCCACAACGGCAGTGGCGCCGGAGTTGCGGACGCAGAACCGCTCACCGGCCACGCCGCTGATGAAAGCCTTGCCGCCGGTGGCGCCGTAGAGAGCCACGTTGCCGATGACAATGTTCTGACTGCGGTCGTAGGTGACGGTTTCCGGGGGGTAGACGATGAGCTTGCCGCCGGACAGGCCCTTGCCCAGGTAGTCGTTGCAGTCGCCGATCAGCTCCAGGGTCAATCCCTTGGGGATGAAGGCGCCGAAGCTCTGGCCGCCGTAGCCGGTGCAGGTGACGTGGAAGGTGTCGTCCGGCAGGGTGTTGCCGAATTTGGCGGTGATCTCACTGCCGAAGATGCTGCCGAAGGCCCGGTCGGTGTTGCCCACGGTCAGTTCGACACTGACGGGCTTGGGCTGTGCCATGTCGAAACTCTTTTTGAACTTCTTCATCAGCACCTTCATGTCCAGAGTTTCCTCCAGCTGGAAGTCGTAGACCGCCCTGGGGTCGAAGTGGACGTTGGAGGCCTCCACCAGGGGGTTATGCAGCAGGGCGGACAGGTCCATTTCGCTGGCCCGGGATCCGGGAGCCGCGGGACGGACCCGCAGCAGGTCGGTGCGGCCCACCAGCTCCTCCACGGTGCGGACCCCCAGCTTCGCCATATATTCCCGAAGCTCCTGGGCCATGAACCGCATGAAGTTCATAATGTATTCGGGCTTGCCCTTGAAATTCTTCCGCAGCTCCGGATTCTGGGTGCAGATGCCCATGGGGCAGGTGTCCAGGTTGCACACCCGCATCATAACGCAGCCCATGGCAACCAGCGGACCGGTACCGAAGCCGAATTCCTCCGCGCCCAGCATGGCGGCGATGGCCACATCCCGGCCGCTCAGGAGCTTGCTGTCCGCCTCGATGCGGACCCGGGACCGCAGGCCGTTCATGATCAGGCACTGATGAGCCTCCGCGATGCCCAGCTCCCAGGGAAGCCCCGCGTTGTGGATGGAGTTGTAGGGGGCAGCGCCGGTGCCGCCGTCAAAGCCGGAGATCAGGATGACCTCCGCGCCGGCCTTGGCAACGCCTGCGGCGATGGTGCCGACACCGGCCTCGCTGACCAGCTTGACGTTGATGGCAGCGTGGCGGTTGGCGCACTTCAGATCGTAGATCAGCTGGGCCAGATCCTCGATGGAGTAGATGTCGTGATGGGGCGGGGGAGAGATCAGGCCCACGCCGGTGGTGGAATTGCGGCACTTGGCTACCCAGGGGTAGACCTTGGCGCCGGGAAGCTGGCCGCCCTCGCCGGGCTTGGCACCCTGGGCCATCTTGATCTGGATCTCCGCGGCGGAGACCAGATATTTGCTGGTGACGCCGAACCGGGCGGAGGCCACCTGCTTGATGGCGCTGTTGCGCTCGGTGCCGTAGCGGTCCTCCGCCTCGCCGCCCTCGCCGGTGTTGGACTTGCCGCCCAGACGGTTCATGGCGATGGCCATGCACTCGTGGGCTTCCTCAGACAGAGCGCCGTAGCTCATGGCGGCGGTCTTGAAGCGGCGGACGATGGATTCTACGCTCTCCACTTCCTCCAGGGGCACGCCTGTCTCGGGGTAGTTGAACTCCAGCAGGCTGCGCAGGTGCATGTCGTCCCCGCTTTCGTTGACGGCGGCAGCGGTGTACTGCTTGAACTTGCCGTAGTCCCCGGTCCAGACCGCCTGCTGCAGCAGGTGAATGGTCTGGGGATTGTACAGGTGCTGCTCCGCCGCGGCGCCGCTGCGGAATTTATGGGAGCCGATGCTGGGCAGATCCATGTAGATGTCCAGGCCCAGGGGGTCGAAGGCCTGCTGATGGCGGCTTTCCAGATCCTTCTGGATGTCGCTGATGGTGATGCCGCCCACCCGGCTGACGGTGTTGGTGAAGTACTTGTCGATGACCTCCTGGCTGATGCCCACGGCCTCGAAGATCTGGCTGCCCTGATAGGACTGGATGGTGGAGATGCCCATCTTGGAGGCGATCTTCACAATGCCTGCCAGAACGGCCTTGTTGTAGTCACCCACGGCGGCGTAATAGTCCTTCTCCAGCAGTCCGTCGCTGATGAGGCTGCCGATGCTCTCCTGAGCCAGGTACGGGTTGATGGCGCAGGCGCCGTAGCCCAGCAGTGTGGCAAAGTCATGGACAAGCCTCGGCTCGCCGCTTTCCAGGATCAGAGCCATGGCGGTGCGCTTGCGGGTACGGACCAGGTACTTGGACACTGCGCCTACGGCCAGCAGGCTGGGAATGGCCACGTGATATTCGTCGATATCCCGGTCGGAGAGGATCAGAATGTTGGCGCCGTCCCGATAGGCCCGGTCCACATCCACGAACAGACGGTCAATGGCCTTCTCCAGGGCCGTGTTTTTGTAATAGCAGATGGAAATGGTCTCCACCTTGAAGCCCGGGACCTGCATGGATTTGATCCGCAGCAGATCCGTTTCCGTGAGGATGGGATTTTCGATCTTCAGGACCTTGCAGTTGTCGGCGGCCTCCTCCAGGAGGTTTCCCTGGGCACCCACATACACGGTGGTGGAGGTGACGATCTTCTCCCGCAGGGCGTCGATGGGGGGATTGGTGACCTGGGCGAACATCTGCTTGAAATAGTCAAACAGAGGCGGATGGGTGTGGCTCAGGACGGCCAGCGGGGTATCGCTGCCCATGGCGCCGGCCGGCTCGCCGCCGTTGCGGGCCATCTGAAGCATGATCTGGTTGACATCCTCATAGCGGTAGCCGAAGGCCTTCTGCAGCCGGATCAGCTCCTCCTTGCTGTGGGAGGGGACCTTCCGGTTGGGGACCTTCAGGTCGGCGAGATTCACCAGATTCCGGTCCAGCCACTCGCCGTAGGGCTGGCGGCCGGCATAGTCGGCCTTGAGGGTTTCGTCATCCACCAGCTCTCCTTTTACGGTGTCCACCAGCAGCATTTTGCCGGGGCGGAGCCGGTCCTTGCGGACGATGTCCTCCGCGGGGATATCCAGCACGCCCACCTCGCTGGAGAGGATCAGGCGGCCGTCTTTGGTGATGTAGTAGCGGCTGGGCCGGAGGCCGTTGCGGTCCAGCACCGCGCCCATAACGTCGCCGTCGCTGAACAGAATGGAGGCAGGGCCGTCCCAGGGCTCCAGCATGGTGGCGTAATACTGGTAGAAGTCCCGCTTCTTGGGATCCATACCCTTGCTGTTGCTCCAGGGCTCCGGAATGGTCACCATGACGGCAAGGGGCAGTTCCATGCCGTTCATCACCAAAAATTCCAGGGTGTTGTCCAGCATGGCGGAGTCGGAGCCGCCCTGGTTGACGATGGGCAGGACCTTGGTCATGTCGTCCTTCAGATAGGGGCTGGAAATGGTCTCCTCCCGGGCCAGCATGGTGTCCACATTGCCCCGGATGGTGTTGATCTCACCGTTGTGGAGAATGAAGCGGTTGGGGTGGGCCCGGTTCCAGCTGGGAGAGGTGTTGGTGGAAAAACGGCTGTGGACCATGCCGATGGCGGACGCATAGTCCTCGTCCTGCAGGTCCGGATAAAACAGCCGCAGCTCCTTCACCAGGAACATGCCCTTATAGACGATGGTCCTGCTGGACAGGCTGCAGACATAGGTCTCCTGGTTGGACTGCTCGAACACCCGGCGGGCCACATACAGACGCCGGTCAAAGTCGATGCCAGCCTTCATCCGGGGAGGCTTGCCCACAAAGGCCTGCCAGATGCTGGGCATACAGTCCCTTGCCTTGTGGCCCAGAACCTCCGGACAGGTGGGAACCTCACGCCAGCCCAGGAAGGGAAGCCCTTCCTTCTTGCAGATGATCTCGAACAGCTTCTTTGCCTGGTTGCGCAGCAGCTCCTCCTGGGGGAAGAAAAACATGCCGATACCGTATTCCCGCTCTCTGCCCAGAGCGATCCCGGCCCCGGCGGCCGCCTTGACAAAGAATTTGTGCCCGATCTGCAGTAAAATACCCACGCCGTCGCCGGTCTTTCCCTCGGCGTCCTTGCCGGCCCGGTGTTCCAGATGCTCCACGATCTGCAGAGCGTCATCAAGGGTCCGGTGGCTCTTTCGGCCCTTGATATCAACCACCGCGCCGATGCCGCAGTTATCATGCTCGAACCGGGGATCATACAGTCCCGCGGGAACCCTGCGCTCGGTGAAATTATCCATATTTTCTGCTCCTCTCGTTTGGGTCAAAAAGAAAAGGCGTTCCCAATTTTGGACGCACTTGTCCAATTGGGAACGCCTTTGCTCTCCGGGATACTATAGCACAGCCGGAGACAATTTACAATAGTAAATTGCTTTGGATTTATTTTTTCACCGTTTTTACCCCTAAGAGCCGCATATTGCCCGGTTGGATACAGCATCCTGCCATACCACGTTATCTCCCAGGCGGATATGATCCAGTATCTCATCCACCTGAGATGCGAATCAATAGTTGAAAAAGGCATAAAACGCTAGAAAATGTGGTAAGAAGTTGAGAAAATGGTGTCATTGCGAACCAGTCCGCTTTCCTGGTGTGGCAATCCCCCCGTCCTTCCGGGTGCTTATCGTTACGTTTCCCCTCTAAACCAGGGGATTCCCACGCCAGTGTGCGCTACTTCTCGGAATGACAGCGTGATTTCGAAGGTATTGTGCGGTACTCATCCTTGCAAACACCTATTTATCGAACTGCTGGGTAAAACCGATATGCACAAGGACCGTTTGCCCTTGCACCCTGAACGATCCTTTACGGAAGTCACACTCATGGATGCGCCGAACTATCCCTCCATTTCGCTTTCCGGCTCCTCCCGCCGAAACAGTTCCTGCATCTGTGCATCGACGACGGCCAGGGTTTCGGCGCAGCTGAGCAGCTTCTGCTCATCCTCCTCCGAGAAAATCCGGTCCGATTTGTAGCGAAGCTCATGCTCCAGACTGGCCCACAGATCCATGGCGATGGAGCGCAGCTGGACCTCCACAGGAAGATTCAGAGTCCCCTCCGACAGATGGACCGGAACGGTCACCACCAGATGCAGGCTCCGGTAGCCGTTGGGCTTCGGGCTGCGGATGTAGTCCCGCACCCGGAGGATCCTGAAGCATTCGGATTTTTGGATCAGGTCGTACAGATAGTAAATATCCTGGGTGTAGCTGCAGACCACCCGGATCCCGGCGATGTCCGTGATCCGCTGAACATTGCGCATGTTGATCTCAAACCCTTTTTTGCGCATTTTGTCAAACAGGCTCTTGGGCGTTTTGATCCGGGACTCCATGTAGTGAATGGGCTGATGGGCGTTGCTGCTGCGAAGCTCGGCATCCAGGACTTCCAGCTGTGTGGACGCGACCTTCAGAGCCCCCTGATAGCACTGCATAAGCTTGGAAAACTCCCGCAGAAATGTCTGATTTTCTGCCGGCAGCAGTTCGGACTTTGCCATATCTGTTCTTTGGGACCGTTCATATGTTTCTGAGGCCATGGAAAAATCTCCTCTGCTGTCAACTGTCATGAAAATGATAGACCAGGAACATTGCCGGAAACATGACGCAGCTGTAAATGTTCTGTTAAGTTCCCAAAAATCCGGCCCTCCGCTGCAGGAGGGCCGGACAAACGGCTGTTTCGGAAACGGGTCTGTCATACCGGAGCGTCCGTCTTGGCTTCGTGACGGATCAGCAGGTAGACAGCCAGGTACATGACCAGGACGAACAGGACAAAAATAAGGGTGGACTGGCTGGTTCCGCTCATGCAGCAGGTATCGTAGACACCGTGGAGGAACACCGCGGCCAGGTAGCCCAGGAGCAGGTTCACCCTGCACCCGAAGCTGCTGCCCCGGTCGGCACAGCGCTTGGCCCGGCCGTAAAAGATTCCCATGAAGACCGCGAAGCCCATATGCCCCGGTACCGCCAGAATGGCACGGGGCAGGGCGACGGAGAGCCCGTAATTGAACACATACTTCACATTCTCGAAGGCGGCGAAGCCCAGGGAGACAAAGACCGCGTAGACAATGGCGTCAAAGCGGAAATTGAAGTTGGGATCGCGCCAGGTCCGCCGGTACAGGAAGAAGAACTTGGTGCCCTCTTCCACGGCACCCACTACAAGAAAGGCAAGCAGTACCACATATCTGGGATTCTCCGGATCCACCAGGGCGTTGAGGATCGATTCCCCCAGAAGCTCCAAAACAATGGACGCCAGCGCTGCCAGCACGCCCTTCCATACAAGGCTTCCCAGCAGCCACACCGGCTCCCGTTCGATCCGGTCCTGCCGGTAAACATAACGCATGAGAAAAACAGCGGGCACCACCGCGGCCAGAACGTAGATCGCTGCCAGATAAAAAACAGGGGCAGTAAACAAAGGAGCAAAAAAGAACACGGAAGAATCACATCCTTGAATGGGGTATTGGTAATCCGCCTTTATTTTAGCAAATCAGGTAAGAAAATGCAACTGCGGATGGCCGTGAATGTGGAAAATATCCAAATTTCCCCTTGACAAAAGGCTTAGAATGATTATAATAAACTTAGAATAGTTCTAAAATGGATGGGAGGGATGCCGCAATGACAAAATACGAAAGAGCCATTTATGATATCGTACGAATGTCCCATGAGCATCTGACCGTTCATCAGATTTTTGAAAGGCTGAAAACGGACCATCCGAAGGTGGTCCTGGCGACCGTGTACAACAACCTCAACAAAATGTGGGAATCCGGTCTGATCCGGAAGGTTTCCGTGGAAGGAATGCCGGACCGGTACGATATTCTCTGGAAGCACGATCACCTGGTTTGTAAGCGCTGCGGAAAGATACTGGATGTTTCCTTTGAGGACTTGACCGCGCCTCTGCGCAGCCAGCTCGGGCAGGACTTTTTGTTCTACGATCTGAAGGTGTACTACCTGTGCCGGGAATGCAGGGAGAAGGAAAAGCCACCGGAGGAAGCACCCGGTCAATCAATATGAAATAGGAGGAAAATCGTATGTTAACAGGAAAAACAGCAGTTGTGACCGGCGGAACCAGAGGAATCGGCTTCGCCATTGTGAAGAAGTTTCTGGAAAACGGCGCCAATGTAGCCATTGCCGGTTCCCGGCAGGAGTCTGTGGACAAAGCCCTGGCGAAGCTGCCGGAGTACGCGGGACGGGTTATGGGCATCTGGCCGGACCTTTGCTCTCCTGAGGAGGTGGCGGCAGCCTTTGCTTCCGTCAAGGAGAAGTTTGGCAGCCTGGATATCCTGGCCAACAATGCGGGCATTTCTTCCAGAACCAGCCTGTATGACTACACCGTTGAGGAATTCTCCAGGATCATGGATCTGAATGTGAAGGCTGTGTTTGTCTGCTCCCAGGCTGCGGCCAGGATCATGAAGGCGCAGGGCGGCGGCGTCATCGTCAATACCAGCTCTATGGTCGGTGAGTACGGCCAGCCCTCCGGCTGCGGCTATCCCACCTCCAAGTTCGCGGTGAACGGCCTGACCCGGTCTCTTGCCAGAGAGCTGGCCAAGGACAACATCCGTGTCAACGCCGTGGCCCCCGGTGTCACCAGAACCGACATGGTGGCGGCCCTGCCCCAGGAGCTGGTGGACCGGATCTCCGCCGGAATTCCCCTTGGCCGGGTGGGCGAGCCTCTGGACATCGCCAATGCGTACCTGTATCTGTCCAGTGATCTGGCAAGCTATGTGACCGGCGTTACCCTCCGGGTAGACGGCGCGGCCATGACCTGATAAGAGGGCGCGGGATATGGACAAGAAAGCAATGTACAACCTGAGCTACGGCCTGTTTGTGCTGACCGCCCGCCAGGGAGATAAGGACAACGGCTGTATCATCAACACCGCGGGACAGGTGACCTCCACCCCCAACCGGATCAGCATCACGGTGAATAAGGATAACTTTACCCATGATATGATCCGGGACACCGGAAGATTCAATATTTCCATTCTGAGCGAAAAAGCGGATTTTTCCCTGTTCCGGCACTTTGGCTTCCAGTCCGGCAGGACGGTTGACAAATTCGCGGAGTATTCCGCCTGTGAACGCAGCGCCAACGGCCTGTATTATATCACGGAGGGAACCAACGCCTATATCAGTGCCAGGGTGGAGCAGACCATCGACCTGGGAACCCACACCATGTTTATCGCCGCCGTGGAGGATATGGAGGTCCTCTCCCGGGAGCCTTCCGCCACCTACGCCTATTATCAGTCCTCCATCAAGCCGAAGCCCGAGAAGAAGGCTGGAAAGACGGTCTGGCGCTGCACCGTGTGCGGCTATGTCTATGAGGGCGAGGAGCTGCCGGCGGACTTTGTCTGCCCGCTGTGCAAGCACCCGGCTTCGGATTTCGAAAAGGTCAGCGGCTGACCCGGTTCCGCACAAAAAATCTGCCTCCCGGAATTTCCGGGAGGCGAATTTTTTGGTTACAGCATGGAAAGAATGGCGCTCTTGGGTCTGGCGCCCACGGCCTGGGTGACCACCTGGCCGTCCTTTATCACCACCAGGGTGGGGATGCTCATGATCCGGAACTGACTGGCCAGCTCCGGCTCCTCGTCCACATTGATCTTGCCAACCTTGATGTCGCCGCGCTCCTGGGCGATCTCGTCCACAATGGGGCTGACCATCCGGCAGGGCCCGCACCAGCTTGCCCAGAAATCCAGCAGAACGGGCTTATCGGACTGCAGTACTTCCTGACGGTAATTATCCTTGGTGATTTTTATAACAGACATGTTTTTATCCTCCTTGTTTTTTCTTTATGGACATAGTATAACCTTTTTTGCTTGATACTTCCGTGACGTTGTCACATCTGTGAAAGCGCTGCGCATGAATCCAGGTCCAGCCGCAATTTCCGGATATTCTGGGGGCGGACGGATTTGTTTGACAGCGCCGGAAACACCGCGTACAATGGAAATAATCAGGAGCAGGGAGGAAACGCAGATAGATATGAATCATTCAATCATCGAATGACATTTATCAAAGCTGTAAAATCTGCACACATCTGACGAACATTGCAGCGAAGCGGGGCCTACTCCGGCGGGGGAGTCACCGAAAACAGCTCTCTTGCCACGCCCATCAGCCCCGCTTCTGAAAATACTATACCGCAAGACGGGGATGAAGTCAACGAAATTCCATATCATCAGGTATGATGGAATCAAGACTTAATGTCAGTAGCGCTGCTAATGCGGCGGGAATAGCATCCTAAATTCTACCAATCATTATCCTATGTGCAGGTACTTTTGCGAATAATTTTATTCATAATTGAATAAATTCTACAAAATCATCATATTATCGGAACTTTTTACCCAAAAATTTCTTCCATTATTTGTAGATGCAATTAACATGGGTAAAAGTATTAAAAACTACGAATTTTTGGATTATACAATGAAAACCTCGATCAATCAATTTGTATGGGATAATTTTCGTAGAATTTAGGTTATAAAGGCGAAATGCCGGATTTGCAATATACTTATTCACTATTCACTATTCCTTTTTACTTTCAAAAATCGCCTGAATGATTTAGTGAAGAGTGAATAGGTAATAGGGAAGAAGTAAAAATCGCCAATCTTCTGTCGAAGATCGGCGATTTTTGGCAAAGAACCATAATAATGATACCACAGGTTTTGGATGCACCCCATTTTGCAGGTGGGGTGCATTTTCAGTTTGTGGGGTGCATTTTATCTGTCAGCGATGCACCCCAAGGCGTAGATGCTGCGCCCCGGCAGTCATTACAGAATTTTCTGTCAAATCAGGGCTTTGCCTTCGCGGAACGCCTGTCCGACCTGTTCGCCCAGAACCAAATACTGATTGTTCATGGTGTCAAAGGTGATAGGACAAAGCTTGCCCACATCCACCTTGCCGTTCTGCCCCAGCACGGATTCGTCGGCAGACACATTGACGATCCGTCCCACCAGGCGGCAGGTTTCTGGGTCGTAGGAGATTACCTCGCACTCAAGTGCCATGGGCAGCTCGTCGATGAGGGGCGCATCCACGAATTCAGACTTCATTGCGTGGAAGCCCGCCTTGGCGAACTTGTCCGGCTCCCTGTTCCCGGACACAAGACCCACATAGTCACAGGCTGCCACATAGTTGGCCGTGGCCATGGATACCGTGAACGCCTTACGGGTCATGAGATTCTCGGCAGTTTTGTGAGTAGAATCTATACAGATGGTGATTTCCGTCTCCTCGCTGATGCCGCCCCAGGCAGCGTTCATGGCGTTGGGAGTGCCGTCCGCATTATAGGTGCCGATGATGAATACCGGCATGGGGTAGCAGATTGCCTTTGCACCAAATCTTTTTCTCATTGTATTTCACTCCATCAATACTCAAATCGCCTCATAAGCTGCTTTTATAAATGTATAAAGAATTGCATTGAGTAATATCTAAGAATCATTGTCCTGAGGTTATTATAAGGAATGGTTTCTCCTGATAATCTCACTTTTTCAACAAGCACGTCGACAATGTGTCGCATTGGTTTTGACATTAACCACTTCTGCATCAATTCTGGATTACTCTGTATCAAGTAGCAAGCCATTTTTTCAGAAATAATTCCAACACATCTATCCATAAAACGATAAAAATTGATTGGAGATAATCCGTCTCCTGCGGCCTCAATAATTGTCAATTCTTGAGCCAGGACTTCCGGTTTCCACATATGATCAAGAGTACGGAATGATTCAATTATCGCAGCACTGATTCTATTTACGGCTTGTGCATTCCCATATCCTCTTGGACGAGGCTTTCTAGCGTACTTTCTGACATCATCCAACAAATCAATAATATATTTCTGTTGTGTAGCTTCACCGTCGGAACACAAACTAGCATATTCTGACATCAATTCCTGGGCTGTTGCCTTTTTTAGATATGGAATTACCATTCCAGCCAGCTTAAGAATTACGTGAATCTCGTCTTTACTTGGAGAATCCTTGTATTTGCTCTGGAGTTGGTACCGTATTTCGTGCATCACACTATGGATGGTGTTCTTTGCTTCCGACTCCCAGCTATAGCCCTTCCAATGACCATTGGAATCCTCCATTTTATAAAAATCTGGATAACTAGCAGTATGAATTATTCTTTTGATTAAAGCTTCTGCTCGATCAAAGTCCTTATTCTTTACACATCGAAGAATAAAGTCAGCTTTAATACTGTATTCTCTCTGGCATCTTAAAAAATAGAAGTCTGCTACTGAATCCTCATTAATAACATAGTCTATCTGATCTTCACGACTCAACTCTCGTAGAGGGAGCTTGAAGAATTTATCAGCTTCCTCTATAGTTTCTCTACTGATCTCGATTTCTTTCTCAGAAAGACCCTTATTTATAACTTTGAAGAAAGAATCTATTTCTTTCTTTACCAGAGCCTTTTCATTTTTCTTCTGGAGCTGCTTATCTTTCTCAACATCCCGAAGAAACGAAATGCGCTGTTCAGCTCTTTGTTTCAGAGTAGACAGGACATTCCTCAAATCCTGTCGTGACTCGGGATCACAGGCTTTGGGCAACCATGTACTGATAAAGTAAGACAAGCTTTCTTCCGGATCTTCAAGTACTCTCGGATTATCAACTAATTGAGCGGCCACTTCTACAATCCAAAGGTCGTCATCGGAGGGATTTATTACTTTCCTATCAAACAATGTTTTATACATTGCAGTCAGTTCAATATCGAAATAGTCCGAAATATTAATCTTAATTGTTTTAACCATTACTCCATTCCTTATTTTTTCCCGGGTTTTTGAAAAGTAGTTATCCTTTTAGTGTATGAAGAATTATTATCCTATTCTTGATCTCGAACTTGTTTTAGGATATTGTCATAGACACTGCGTGATGGTTGGATTTCGACTCTACAATTTGGAGACTTAATCTATTTTCATACTACGACGTCTTTCCTATGAACAGACTACTTAGTTTTAGAGAATACGCTTTATATAGCTGGTATGCTTCATTATTCTGGTTCGAATGAATCAATAGGACGCAGGGTTTTACCAGTTCTTGATAGATCATATTCCATCGCACTGTGGCATTGGGTAGCTGGTTGATAGCAGACACTATTCTTGGGGCCAATTCATAGTATTGTTCAATCTCAGCTTTTCCGCCAGGCTGATTCGCAAGATAGCAATCGCGGAAGAAACGTAGTGTCTGGAGCTCATCGCACTGATCTGGAAGCCCTCTAGCCGCTACACAAGCCGATGAGAGGTAGCATCCATCGGTTCCACTACCAGATCCAGCTTTGGGGTGACTGCTCTTGCCATCCGATTTGTAGTATTTGTCAGGGATTAATCCATTTTCTTTCATGTAACCACGGATAGCCTTCTCCGATTTGTACTCGTATATTTCGTCAGGATGTCGAGATCCAGAATCATATAAATCTGCTTCGGCTTTTTTGTAATCGAACTTTTCCATATATTTCCCCTCTCTTATGCATATACTCATGCTTGCTGGCTTGTAGCCCAATAGGGGTACCGTTCTATCCCGGTTCGTTCGTGAAGCTGGTATGAAAAATTTCCCGCAGAGAAGCGGCGTAATGCTTGAAACTTTTCGCACTGGTCTTGTGTCCTACTTCTCTGAGAATTTTCTTCTTTGTTTTTCACTGTTATGCAGCGA
>SFQY01000049.1 GCA_004562395.1 bacterium
CCTTTTTAACGAAATGCATACAGATTCGGAACAGATCGCCGTTCCTCATCCGCCCCAGTGTGCGCTACTTAAGCACCTTCCCCCCGGGGGAAGGTATTGCGCTCCGGCATCCCTGCAAACACCAATTTATCGGGCTGCTGAGGGAAACCGACATGCATATTTTTTAAAATCCATCCCCGAAGGGGATACAACATCTGATATCTCATATCTGATATCTCATATCTCCGTCCGTGCGCTATTGGCGGCGGGCGACCGCAAGAATCGCCCCGACACGGGGGATGCAAACGGATACGATCACTTCTCCAATAGATTCGCCTTCGGCGGGATGGTAACAAAAAATTAAGAAAATAAGGGAAGACAATTGTCAGGGAATGTGTTATACTATTATAATCTATACGTATGCGACAAATTAAGGAGGCGTTTCCTTTGCGATATTGGTTCGGTTATCTCACCGCGGGCATCTTTGGGGCCATGACCTGGGTTCTCACGCAGTTCGGCGACCGGTTCGCCACGCTGGTGGACATGGTCTATCCCTATGTCATGCGCAATTTTCAATCCATTCTGGCCCAGTGGACATCCACCGTGGAGTATCCCGTCTGGCAGCTTCTGGCAGTGGTGCTGGGCGTGCTGATCCTGGCAAGTCTGGTGCTGATGATCGTGCTGAAATGGAATCCCATCCAGTGGCTGGGCTGGGTGATGGCGGTGTTCGCCGGGATCTACCTGTGTCACACCCTGGTCTGGGGCTTGAGCTACCACGCCGGCCCCCTGGCGGAGGACGTGCGGCTGGAGGTCTCCAGCTATACCCTGGAGGAGCTGTCGGAGGCCACGGAGTACTACCGGGACAAGGCCAATACCCTGGCCGGGCAGGTCAGCCGGGATCCGGCGGGAAATGTGGAGTTTGAGGACTTTGAGGCTCTGGCGGCCATCGCCGGGGACGGTTTCCACACCCTGACCTATCAGAACCACTACCCTGTCTTTGCCGGTTCCCGGCTTCCCGTGAAGAAGCTGGGCTGGGCGGATATGTACACCTCCATGGGCATCACCGGCGTGACCTTCGGCCTCACCGGCGAGGCCTGCGTCAATCCCCAGATCCCCGATGTGCTGCTGCCCTTCACCATGTGCCATGAAATGGCCCACCGGATGTGCATCGCCCCGGAGCGGGACGCCAACTTTGCCGCGTTCCTGGCCGCAAGCGCCAACCAGGACCCCCAGTTCCAGTATTCGGCCTACTTCATGGCCTTCCGCTACTGTTATTATGCCCTCAGCGGCGTCAACGCCCAGTCCGCCGCGGCGGCGGCTTCCCGGATCGCTCAGGGCGTCGGGGATCAGCTGCGGTTCGATATGAACGCCTATGATGCCTATTTCAACGCCAAACAGGACAAGTCCGCTACCCAGTTCGCCGACACCGTCAACGATACCTACCTGAAGGCCAGCGGCGACGCCTCCGGAGTCGCCTCCTACAATGAGGTCTGTGACCTGCTGGTGAACTGGCACATTCAGACTGTGGTGCTGCCCTCCATCGCCGTAAAGGAATCCCCCTTCGATCCTTACGACGAGACCCAGGTGGATCTGAGCGGCATCGTCAACGCAAGGTGATGGCTATGATGGAAACAACACTGGCCGCGGGTCTGCCCCTTCTGGGCCTGGACCTGCCGGAAGATACCCAAAAGACGCTCTGTGCCTTTGCCCGGGCAATGGTGAAGCAGAACGAGGTCATGAACCTCACCGCCATTACGGAGGAGGACCAGGTGGCGAAGCTCCACCTGCTGGACAGCCTGTCCTTGCTTGCCTGCGTGGATCTGGCAGGCAAGAGCCTCATCGACGTGGGCTGCGGCGCGGGCTTTCCCGGCGTCCCCCTGGCCATCGCCTGCCCGGAGGCAAGGATCACGCTGCTGGACTCTCTGGGCAAGCGGATGAAATGGCTGGAGCAGACCCTGCCGCAGCTGGGCATTTCCGCCCGGTGCGTCACTGCCAGGGCTGAGGAGGCCGTGGCGGGCTGCCGGGAGCAGTACGACTATGCCGCTTCCCGGGCCGTGGCAAGGCTGAATATTCTGCTGGAGCTGACCGCCCCCTATGTAAAGGTGGGGGGCGCGGTGCTGGCCATGAAGGGCGCGGCGGCCCGGGAGGAACTGGACGAATGTGCCGGGGCCATCCGCAAGCTGGGGCTGAAGCTGGAGCAGGTCCGGCAGTTCCCGGTGGACGGCGCTTCCCACGCCGTGATCATCCTGCGCAAGGTCTCCCCAACACCGTCCCAATACCCCAGAAGATATACCAAGATCAAGCAGTCCCCGCTGTAAAAATTCGGCGTTGGAGAAAATTATCCCGGAAAGGAGCCTACATATGCAGGCGTTTTTAAGTTTAGGCATCGGTTACCTCATGGGCAGCGTCAATTCCGCCGCTCTGGTCGGCAGACGAAAGCAGGTGGACCTGTCCCAGACCGGCACCGGAAACCTGGGTGCCACCAACACCATGGTGACCTTCGGCTGGAGCGCGGGGGTCTTTGTCATGCTCTTCGACATCCTCAAGTCCTTCCTGGCTGGTAAGCTGGCCCAGTATCTGTTCCCGACTCTGCGGATCGCGGGAATGCTGGCCTGCATCGGCGCCATGCTGGGTCACTGCTTCCCCATTTTCCTGCACTTCAAGGGGGGCAAGGGACTGGCGGCCTTCGGTGGCCTGGTGTGCTACTATAATTTGCTGTTCGTACCCATTATTCTGCTGGCCGCTCTGGCGCTGATGGTGCTTCTGGACTGCGGTGTAGCCTTCCCGCTGCTTGTCAGCGTTCTGTTCCCGCTGATGGTCTGGCTCTTCGGCGGAAGTCTGCCCGAGATCCTGACTGCCGTGGCGGCAGGGGCCCTGCTGTTTCTGCTGCACTGGGACAATCTGAAGAAAGCCATGGCCGGGGCGGAGTCCATGAAGGTCCGGGGCTTCCTGAAAAAGCGGCTGTTTGGGAAATGACCCCGGGGACTGTATGGGGATTCCTCAAAAATAATTCGGAAAATCCGCTATTTTTTCCTTTACAACCGGGTAAACTTATGATATCATAAGAAGGCTGGTCACGACCGGCTGAAAAAATTTTCGCCCGCTGCTCAGTTGAGGGAAACCGCGCTCCGCGCACTCCACTATGCCCTCTACTTGGCTCCCGGGTAATGGTATTGAAAGGTGGAACACACAATGATTCAGAAGGAAAAGAAGACCCAGGTTATCCTGGACAATGCGACCCACGAGGGCGACACCGGCTCCCCCGAGGTTCAGGTTGCCATCCTGACCGCCCGGATCAATGAGCTGACCGAGCATCTGCGGGTCCACAAGCACGACAACCACTCCCGCCGTGGTCTGCTGATGATGGTCGGTAAGCGCCGCAATCTGCTGGACTATCTGGCCCGGAAGGACATCAACCGTTACCGTGCTCTGATCGCCAAGCTGGGTATCCGTAAGTAAAACTTTGAAAGGGCGACGTTTTCCGTCGCCCTTTCTTCGCAGTCAATTATCGGGAGAACTTTAGCAGTTGAAAGGGCTGCCGGACCGTCCGGCATTCGTTTCAAGTGCTAAACCTCCCGAACCGCCCTGTCATTGCGCCCTTTCCGCAATGACGACAAAATCACATCTTTAGGAGGTTACATTCATGATTACCCGAAAACAGTACCCCAACCATCACGTTTACGAGATGGAAATCGGCGGCCGTCCCTTTACGGTGGAAACCGGTAAGGTGGCCGAGCTGGCCAACGCCGAGTGCATCTGCCGCTACGGCGATACCGTGGTCCTCACCACCTGCACCTGCAACCCCATTCCCAAGGCCGGCATCGACTACTTCCCCCTGACCATCGAGTTTGAGGAGCGGATGTACGCCGTAGGCCGCATCCCCGGCTCCTTTAACCGCCGGGAGGGCAAGCCCTCCGAGCGGGGCATTCTGAACAGCCGGATCATCGACCGGCCCATGCGTCCCCTCTTTGACGAGGAGCTGCGCAACGACACCGTGGTCACCTGCACCGTCCTGGCCAACGACTACGACAACCCCGTGGAGATCGTGGCTTCCCTGGGCGCCTCCATCGCCATCGCCTCCTCTGACGTGCCCTGGAACGGACCCGTTGCCACCACCAATGTGGCCCATCTGAACGGCAAGTATATCATCAACCCCTCCGCCGACGAGCGGGAGGCCTGCGACTGCTTCGTGTGCATCTCCTCCACCTTTGAGAAGGTGGTCATGATCGAGACCGAAGCCAACGAGGCTCCTGAGAACATTGTTTACGAGTGCATCCGCGTGGCCCACGAGACCAACATGGAGATCGTCAAGTTCATCAACCAGATCGTGGCCGAGATCGGCAAGCCCAAGTTCACCTTTGAGAAGGCCGCCGTCAACCATGAGCTGCTGGACGACCTGATGGCCTACGGCCTGGATCAGATCGAGTACGCTCTGGATACCCCCGACAAGAACGTCCGGGAGGAGCGGCTCACCGCTGCCCGGCTGGACTTCCAGGAGAAGTTCGGCGAGAAGTACGAGGATTTCGAGACCCACATCGAGGTCTGCCTGTACAAGATGCAGAAGAAGGTCGTCAAGAAGTGGCTGCTGGCCGGCAAGCGTGTGGACGGCCGCGGCATGGACGAGATCCGTCCTCTGGACGCCGAGGTGGGCGTGCTGCCCCGGGTCCACGGCTCCGGCCTGTTCTCCCGCGGCCAGACCCAGGTGCTGTCTATCTGCACCCTGAATCCTCTGTCCGCCGCCCAGAAGCTGGACACCATCTACCCCGAGGATACCAAGCGGTATATCCATCACTACAACTTCCCCGCCTACTCCACCGGTGAGGCCCGTGCCGCCCGTTCCACCTCCCGCCGGGAGATCGGCCACGGCGCTCTGGCGGAGAAGGCTCTGCTGCCTGTGATCCCCTCCGTGGAGGAGTTCCCCTATGCCATCCGGGTGGTGAGCGAGGTTCTGTCCTCCAACGGTTCCACCTCCCAGGGCTCCATCTGCGGTTCTACTCTGGCTCTGATGGACGCCGGTGTGCCCATCAAGCGGCCTGTGGCAGGTATTTCCTGCGGCCTGATCTCCGACCAGGAGACCGGCGAGTGGAGAACCTTCACCGATATCCAGGGTGTTGAGGACTTCCACGGCGAGATGGACTTCAAGGTTGCCGGTACCACCGAGGGTGTCACCGCCATCCAGATGGACCTGAAGAACCGTGGGCTGACCATGGAGATCATCGCCGACGCTCTGGAGCGCTGCCGCAAGGCCCGCCTGGAGATCCTGTCCGAGGTCATACTGAAGGCCATTCCCGCGCCCCGTCCCGAGGTTTCCGAGTTCGCGCCCAAGATGCTGTCCCTGAAGATCCCCGTGGACAAGATCCGGGAGGTCATCGGCTCCGGCGGCAAGACCATCCAGAAGATCTGTGCCGACACCGGCGCCAAGGTGGATATCGACGACGACGGCAGTGTGTTCATCTCCGCTGTGGATTCCGCCGCCGCCTACGCTGCCAAGAAGATGGTGGACGACATCTGCTTCGTGCCTGAGGTGGGCAAGCTGTACTACGGCAAGGTTGTCCGGATCCTGCCCATCGGCGCCTTTGTGGAGATTGCCCCCGGCCATGACGGCATGGTCCACATTTCCAAGCTGGACAACCGCCGTGTGGAAAAGGTGGAGGACGTGCTGAACCTGGGCGATATGACCTGGGTCAAGTTCATGGGCTTTGACGAGAAGGGCCGCGCCAACTTCAGCCGCAAGGACGCCCTGAAGGAAATGGCCAACGCCGATAAATAAACATCTCCGAAGGGCCGCCCCACGCCGGGACGGCCCTTTTGCGTATTTTCCGGGCTGACGGAAAAACGGGCGGGATCTTATTCCCATTTTGAGATCCGAATGCTACGAAAGAAAGGAAGGAAAAGCATGGACAGCAAGCAAGTTTTTACGCCTGAGCAGCTGCATTATCTGCGGCTTCTGAGCAGGCAGTATCCCACGGTACAGGCGGCGGGGACGGAGATCATCCGTCTGAAGGCATTGCTGAATCTGCCCAAGGCCACGGAGCATTTTATGTCCGACATTCACGGCGAACATGAGGCCTTTCTGCACATTCTCAACTCCGGCTCCGGCGAGGTGAAGGAGAAGCTGGAGGAGCTGTTTGGCAACACCATGACCCAGCGGGACCGGAACGACCTGGCCACCCTGATCTATTACCCCAGCCCCAAGCTGGAGCTGGCGGCGGATGAGACGGAGGACCTGGAGGAGTGGTACCGGCTGACCATCCACCGGCTGGTGGATCTGTGCCGCTTCGTCTCCACCAAGCACACCCGCCGGAAGGTCCGCTCCTATATGGATCCGGACTATGAGCAGATCCTGGACGAGCTGATCCACCTGGCGGAGGAGGGCGGCTCCCGGAAGGACCAGTACGAGAACATCATCAGCACCATCATCCAGATCGGCCAGGCAGCCGACGTGATCAAGGCCATCTGCGCCCTGATCAAATCCCTGGTGGTGGACCGGCTCCACATCGTGGGTGATATCTTCGACCGGGGCCCCCGGGCGGATATCGTTATGGACTCCCTGATGGCGGCCAACAATGTGGACATCCAGTGGGGCAATCACGACGTGCTGTGGATGGGCGCGGCCTCCGGCTCCCGGACGCTGGTGGCCACGGTGCTGTCCAACTCCATCCGCTACAACAATCTGGACGTCATCGAAACGGGCTACGGCATCTCCCTGCGGCCTCTGTCCATCTTTGCCAACGAGGTCTATAAGGGCATCGACACCCAGCAGTTCCAGGTCAAGCTCACGGGCTCCGACGCGGATCAGTACACCGAGAAGGACAAGCTTCTCTCCGCCCGGATGTACAAGGCCATTACCATCATCCTGTTCAAGCTGGAGGGTCAGAAGATTCTGCGCCATCCGGAATTCGGCATGGAGGACCGGCTGCTGCTGGACAAGATCGACTATGAAAAGAAGACCGTCAACGTGAACGGAAAGACCTATGACCTGCTGGACTGGGACTTCCCCACCGTAGACCCCGCCGACCCCTACCGGCTGACGGAGGAGGAAAGCCATGTCATTGACCAGCTGACAGACTCCTTCCGCAACTCCGAGAAGCTCCAGAAGCACATCCGGTTCCTCTACTCCAAGGGCTGTCTGTACAAGGTCTATAACGGCAACCTCCTGTTCCACGGCTGCATCCCCATGGACGCGGAAGGAAACCTGCTGCGTTTTACCATCGGCGGAAAGGAGCGCTCCGGACGGGAATTCCTGGACTACGCCGAGAAGACAGCCCGGAAGGCCTACTATGACCGCCGGGGCAGTGAGGAACGGCAGTTCGGCATGGACTTTTTGTGGTGGCTCTGGGCAGGCCGGAACAGTCCCATCTTCGGCAGGGACCGGATGACCACCTTCGAGCGGCGGTTTATCGCCGACGAAAGCACCTGGGCGGAGCCCAAGAACGCCTACTACACCTACTGCCAGGATCCGGCGGTCTGCGTCATGCTGCTGAAGGAATTCGGCCTGGAGGGACCCCACTGCCACATCATCAACGGCCACGTCCCCGTCCGGACCAAGAAGGGGGAGAGCCCCATCAAGGGCGGCGGCAAGCTCATCGTCATCGACGGCGGCTTCAGCAAGGCCTACCAGCCCACCTCCGGCATCGCGGGCTATACCCTCATCTACAACTCCCGGCACTACCGCATTGTCTCCCATCAGCCCTTCGCCGGCAGGTGGAACGCCATCCATAAAAACGACGACATCCGCAATGAGTCCGAGGTTTTTGAGATCATGGAGACCCGGATGCGCATGAGCCAGACCGATGAGGGCGTGGAGCTGCAGACCCGGGTGGACGACCTGATGATGCTCCTGGAGGCCTACCGCACCGGCGCCGTGACGGAAAACCATAAGGCCTGATCTTGCTTGCTGTAACAGCAATTTTGGGCTACAAATGATCGTTTAGCGTCTCCAAGGCCCCCTCTGACGAGGGTGGTGCTCCGCGCAGCGAATCAAAATATTCATGATTGCCGGTGGCAATCATACCTAAATGTATCCCTCATCAGAGGGAGCCTTGTGGGTGCGCAGTAACCAACGAAGATAAACGATCATCTCCGGCGTCGATTTTGTCGTTTCCGGAATCCGGAACGGGATCCCACATCTGATGTCTTACTGAAAAAACAAACAGCCGGAGCCTGGCGGGATGCCTGGCTCCGGTTGTTTTACTTCGGAGGTTATGATTGGGTTTTCAGCCGGCCGTAGAGGCGGGTGGTTTCCCGGATCCGGGCGGCCAGGGCGTCGGAGTCGAAGCCCGGCTGGGCACGCCAGGTCCAGTTGGCACTGGAAAGGGTTCCGGGGAAGTTCATCCGGGCGGGCTTGCCCAGCTCCAGATAATCCTGCATCTGCACCACGCACAGCCGGGAAACGGAGCCCATGGCACCCCGGATCATACCCCGGATGTACCCTTCGTCGGGGTTTAAGCCCAGATAGGCCTTGGCGTAGGCCACGTCCTCGGGAGCGGCCTCGTCAAACCACTGCTTTAAGGTCACGTTGTCATGGGTGCCGGTGTAGCACACCGAGTCCTCGGGATACAGATGAGGCAGGTAGTTGCTCTCCTCCCGGGAGTCAAAGGCGAATTCCAGCACCTTCATGCCGGGATATCCGGAATCCAGCTGCAGCTGCCGGACCTCGGGGGTCACGAAGCCCAGGTCCTCGGCGATGAAATCCAGATCCGGCAGAGACTGTCGCAGCACCCGGATAAAATCCATTCCCGGACCCTTGATCCAGGAGCCGTTCCGGGCGGTGGTGTCCTGGGCCGGGACAGCCCAGTAGCTTTCAAAGCCCCGGAAGTGGTCGATGCGGACCACGTCGTACATCCCGGCAGCGGCCCTGAGCCGGCGCAGCCACCAGGCGTATCCGGTTTCCGCCATTTTCTGCCAGTCGTACAGGGGATTTCCCCAGAGCTGGCCGTCGGCGGTGAAGGAATCCGGGGGGCACCCGGCCACCAGCCTGGGACGGCGGTTTTCATCCAGCTGGAAAAGCTCCGGATTGGCCCATACGTCCGCGGAATCCAGAGGCACGTAAATGGGCACGTCCCCGATGATCCGGATGCCCTTTCCGTGGGCGTAACGCCGCAGAGCCGTCCACTGGCGGCGGAACAGGTATTGCAGGAAATACTGAAAGGCAATGTCTTCGGCCAGCTCCCGGCGCTTTTGATCCAGCGCCTCCGGATTCCGCAGCCGCAGGTCCTGAGGCCAGTTGAGCCACGGCGCTCCGCCGAAGGACTCCTTCAACGCCATAAACAGGGCGTAGTCCGGCAGCCAGGCCTCATTCTCCCGCAGGAAGCGTTCATAGGCTTCATCGGGCCGGAACCGCCGGAAGGCCAGCTTCAGCACACCGGTCCGGTGGGCGTACATGGCACCGAAGTCCACCCGGCCGGGGTTGCTGCCCCAGCTGACGCCGGACAGCTCCTCTTTGGTCAGGAGCTGCTCCGACACCAGGGTATCCAGGTCGATGAGATAGGGATTTCCGGCGCAGGAGGAAAAGGACTGGTAGGGGGAATCCCCATAGCCTGTGGGGGACAGGGGGAGGATCTGCCAACAGGACTGTCCTGCCTTTTCCAGAAAATCCACAAAAGCATAGGCGTTTGCTCCCATGGAACCGATGCCGTAGGGCCCCGGCAGGGAGGTGATGTGCATCAGGATTCCGCTTTCACGCATGGTCTTCGTTCTCCTTTTCCGAAATGGAGCGGATGCTCTCCCGGCGAAGCACGCCGAAGGGCACCGTCTCATGACAGGCCGGGGCGCCTTCCTCTATGGCGGAAAGAAGAATCTTTACACTCCGTTTGGCCAGAAGCTGCACCGACTGGCTGATGGTGGCCAGCTGGGGCACCAGATAACCGCACAGGGGCAGGCCATCCACGCCCATAACGGACACGTCCTCCGGTACCCGCAGACCGTTTTCCCACAAAGCCCGGATGGCGCCGATGGCCATTACGTCGGCACAGGCGAAGAGGGCAGTGAACCGGCTGCCGTTCTCCAGCAGAGCCTGGGTGGCGCGGTAGCCGTCCTGATAGGAATAGCGCACGCTCCGGTAATCCCGCTGGGGATCAAAGGGAATGTCGTGCCGGGCAAAGGCCCGCAGGCAGCCGTTGTAGCGCAGGCGGCTGGTGTCAGAGGCGTTCCGATCGCCGCCGATGACGGCGATATTCCGGTGACCCAGGGAGATCAAAGTCTCAATGGCGCAGTAGGCGGCCTCCTGATCGTCGGTGGTCACACTGGACAGGTTGCTGAAGGGGAGCATGGAGGCGTCGTTGGTCACCACCACGCAGGGGATGTCGATCTTGTCGAAATCCCGGAGGAAATTGTCGTTGTTGCCGCCCAGGAACAGAATGCCCAGGGGCTTTTTCTCCCGGCACAGCTGCACCGCCCGGAGGACCTCATTTTGATCCTCGTCCATATAGTCCACCACAAGCTGGTAGGGGGTCTGGGCGATCAGCTTCTGGATGGATTCCATCATGACGCTGAACAGTTCGTTGCCGATGCCCTTGATCACCACCAAGACGGTGTTGGAATGGGTCTGTTTGAGCTGCTTGGCGTTGACGTTCAGCTCAAAGCCGCTTTCTTTGGCGGCCTTCAGGATGATCCGGCGGGCCTTTTCGCTGACATTGGGATGGTTGTTCAGGGCCCGGGAGACGGTACCGACGGCATAGCCCGTTTTGGCAGCCAAATCCTTGATCGTCACTGGAGTGCCTCCTCTCTTTTCGGATTGGTTCTGTTACAAAAATGATGATACCGCAAATTTTGGAACATTGCAAGGGGGAGGAAGGGCCTATCCTATGCGCTTCCCCCCTCGATCTCGAGGGGGGAAGGGAAGAATCAGCCTTTCACGGCGCCGGCGACGACGCCCTTGATGATGTGCTTCTGGCAGAACAGGTATACGATGATGATGGGCAGCACCGTCAGCATGATGCAGGCCATCATGGGACCCATTTCCACCCGGCCGTAGCTTCCCTTGAAGTACTGGATCAGGATGGGGACGGTGGTGTACTTTTTCCGGTCCAGAACCAGATAGGGCAGCAGGTAGTCGTTCCACACCCACATGGTTTCCAGGATGCCCACGGAGATCAGGGTGGGCTTCAGTACCGGCAGCACAATGCGGAAATAGGTTTGGAAGGGGTTGCAGCCGTCGATCATGGCGGCCTCCTCAATTTCCAGAGGGATGGACTTCATGAAGCCCGCGAACATGAACACCGCCAGGCCCGCGCCGAAGCCCAGGTAGATAACCCAGATGTTCCAGGGGGTGTTCAGCTTCAGCTGGTCAGAGGTGGCGGCCAGGGTGAACATCAGCATCTGGAAGGGCACCACCATGGAGAAGACGAACAGGTAGTACACCGCTTTGGTCAGGATGTTCTCCACCCGGGTGATATACCAGGCGCACATGGAGCAGAACAGCAGAATGGCAACCACTGAGGTGACGGTGATCAGAAGGCTGGTAAGGAAGGCGTCCACAAAGCCCTTGGAGCCTACGGCGTTTACATAATTCTCGAATCCCGCGAAGGTAGCGGAATTGGGAAGCTGGAATACGGTGCTGGTGGAGATAGCGGTCTCCTTTTTCAGGGAGTTGAGCAGGATCATGATCACGGGGTAGATCCAGGCCAGGCTGAAGACAGCCAGCACGACGGTCATCAGGCCGTCGGCGACACGGTTTTTCTTTTCCATTACTGCTGCACCTCCTTGGAACGGGTGCCCGAAGCTGGATCAGGGAAATGGCGATGACCATAATGCAGAATACAACTGCCTTGGCCTGGCCGATGCCCTTCCAGCCGGCGCCGGAGCGGGCGTAGAAGTTGTTGTAGATATTCAGAGCCAGCATTTCGGTAGCGTGGTTGGGCTCGCCGCCGGTAAGGGCCAGGTTCTGGTCGAAGAGCTTGAAGGAATTGGTCAGGGTCAGGAACAGGCAGATGGTGATGGAGGGCATCACGTTGGGGATTTTGATCTTGAAGAGGATCTGGCTGGGGGTGGCGCCGTCGATCCGGGCGGCTTCGATGTAATCCGTGGGAATGGACTGCAGGCCCGCGATATAGATGATCATCATATAGCCGATCTGCTGCCAGCACATCAGGACGATCATGCCCCAGTAGCCCGCGGTGGAGTTCAGGGCCAGCAGGGGCTTGCCCGCCAGACTCAGAACACAGTTGATCAGGATGTTCCAGATGTAGCCCAGCACGATGCCGCCGATGAGGTTGGGCATGAAGTAGACGGTACGGAAGACATTGGTACCCAGGATCCCCCGGGTCAGGGCCAGGGCCACGGCGAAGGCCAGCACATTGATGAGGATGGTGGATACCACCGTGAAGCTGGCGGTGAAGGTCAGGGAGGACCAGAACTGGGCGTCCTGGAACACCTTGATGTAGTTCCCCAGACCCACCCACTGGGCCTTGTTGATGGTGGTGAACTTGCAGAACAGTTCCTCCAATTTGTTGTCCGGCATCGCCGGATGTTGATATTTGGAAACGATTCCAATATTTCCATGAACTCACTATAGCGCGGGTTTACTAAAAAAACAACTGTTTTTTGGGGGAAAACAGGAAGTTCTGCACATTCCACAACATTGGAAATTCCAATTTGGTGAAAAGCACAAGAAACCGGGAAATTGGAAACGAAACCGACCAGGCCCGCCGAAGAAGACCCGGACGATCCTTTCCGGGAGAAACACAGTCGCGACGGAATCCCTGCAAAAAATGATTGTGCTTATCGGCTCAGCTGTCCGATCAATAGGTGTTTGTATAGACGACGGGACAATACCTTCCCCCGGGGGGAAGGGGGACCGCGAAGCGGTGGATGAGGAATGGCGACACCTTACCATTCGCAATGCAGTCAATTCAAACGGTACAACCTTTCCCAATGTACCTTTTTAACGAAATGCATACAGATTCGGAACATATCGCCGTTCCTCATCCGCCCCAGTTTACGAACTGGGGCACCTTCCCCCCCGGGGCAATGTCATCAACTTAAGCACCAAGGTACCGTCTACCTCTGTCATTGCGAGGAGCGCAGCGACGTGGCAATCCGTTTTCTCCTTGGTAACCTTAAGTTGATGACATTGCCCCCCGGGGGAAGGCATTGCGCTCCGACGTCCCTGCAAACACCAATTTATCGGACAGTTGGGCAAAACCGATCAGCAAATTTAAAATCATCCCCGAAAGGGATACCACATCTTATATCTCATATCTCGTATCTTATATCTGCGTACCCTGCGCCTTCGGCGCCGGGCGACCGCAAGGGTTGCCCCTACGCGGATGGTGTCCATTATTCGGAGAAACGAGCGTTTCCCCTGCCGTTTTCATGGCTCTGTACCGGCGGCGGGTAAAAAATGGGCCGGAGAAGGAGGCGCCTTCTCCGGCCCGGATATTACTTGGGCAACACCGCACAATGGGCACTGCGGGCTTCGGCGGATCTTTTGTCCCAAGCGCGCAGTATGAAAAATGGGAAATACATCCAGTATTCCCGCATTTTTCATACTTTCGCTTGTGCCAAAATCTCGCGCCGAATCTCCTTGCCCCATTATGCGGTGTTGCCCTTGGATTCCTGCTCCTGGGGCTTGGGGGCTTTGCGTTTTCTCCTGCGCAGAAGAATCAGCAGAGCCAGTCCCGCAATGGCTGCGGCTCCGGCGGCCAGGGCTGCCCGGGGCAGCGGGCTTGCTTCCTTCTGAAGCAGAGCCACGGCGTCGTCCCCTTCCCCCATGGGGAATACCAGATAGCTGCCATCGGGGGTGCATTGGGTTTCGGACCAGACGCCGTTCCTGCGGACCAGCAGAGCGGCCTGCTCGCCGCCCAGGTCCTCCGGCAGAGCCAGCCGGGCGGTGGTCACCGAGGCGTCCTGGGGCAGGGCGATGTCCCAGACCTCCAGAAGGGTCTGACCCTGGGACAGCTGGGGAGTATCCTCGGAGGGGGAAGCCGTCACCGCCGCGTCCTCCGGGAAATCTCCCTGCAGGAGCAGCACCGGCATACCGTTGTCCCGGACCGCTTCACTCTGAATGGCGGTACGGTAGGCGGTATAGACCGTCTCAAAGCTCAGATTGAAGACCAGATTGTTTAGGTCCGCTTCCTCCAGTCCCTCCCAGGAGCCGATATACCCCGGTTTTTCCGGAATGGCGGGAATCTGGTCGGCTTTCAGGGCGCCTCCGGAGGGCACCGTGATCCGGCGCTCGGTGCCGCCGTCAAAGAGGAAGGTGATGGTGACCTTCCGGAACAGCTCCGGCAGATCCTCCAGAGAGAAAAATTCCTTCTCGGAAAGAGGCTGGGCCAACCCGTCGTAGCTGACCCCGTCAATGCCGCCGTAGTCGGCGGAGACCACCAGATAGCAGTTACCGGCCACGGGCGCTTCCTCTTCTTCGTCCCGGCAGTCCTCCTGCCAGCCCAGCACCGCGCCCAGCCGTTCGCTGCCTTCCAGCTTTATCATGCTGCGGCAGTCCGTGGCAACGGACGCGCTGCCGGCGATGCCCCCTACGTACTTCTTGCCCGTGAGGACGCATCTGGCGCCGCTTGCGCGGATGTAGCCCTGACTCTGGCCGGTGATTCCGCCTACATATTCGGCGTTTTCCGCGTCCAGGTCACCGGTATTCCGGGAGTCCTTCACCAGCCCCAGGGTCTGCAGGCCCACGACGCCGCCGGCACTCTGCTTCCGTGCGGTGACTCTGCCGGAGTTTTCACAGTCCAGGACCACTGCCCGGAGGACGCTTTCAAAATTCAGGGAATTGCTGCCTTGGATCTCCCAGTCGTCCTTCACGTCCAGGTCGTTTTCCAGGGCGATGGCCCCGGTGATGCCGCCGATGTTCCGGTCGCCCTGAACGGAGCCTAAGTTGCGGCAGGCCTCCACCTTGCCGCTGAGGTCGGCTTCGGTATCGCTGTCGGAGACGTCGGTGATGCTGCCTCCCAGGGTTTCGGAGACGCTGCCCAGGGTGGCGCTCATGGCGCTGACCTGGGACTGCAGGGTGTGCAGGTTGTTGGACAGGGTGCCCATGGCACTCTGGGTGGTGGCCTTCATGTTCTGCAGGGAGTCGTTCATGCCTGACAAGCTGCTGCTCAGGCCGTTTTTGGCGGCCTGAATGGTGTCCGGGTCAGGCAGGGAGGGATCGTCGGGATCGGGGATCAGCAGACCCACCGCGTTCCTGGCGTCCTGAACATGGCCCTCCAAGGCCCCCACCTGGTCATAAAGGGCATCGGCGGAGCCCTGGACATTGGCCGCGGTGCGGCTGACGGTGCCGCTCATGGCGGTGAGCTGGCCCTGGAGGATCTGCAGGGCATCCTGCTCATATTCGATCAGGGCGGTGGGCTCCATCTGGCCCACGATGCCGCCCACCTCCTTGCGGCCCAGGATCCGGCCCCGGTTTTCACAGTCCGTCACATACCCGGACTGGGTACCGGCGATGCCGCCGATGTTGTAGCCCATGTGCTGATAGCCCACATTGCCCTGGTTGGAGCAGCCCCGGATGACACCGTCGCTTTTTCCGGCGATGCCGCCCACGTCGGTGACGGTGTTGGCCGATTCCGAAGTGGTGAGGTTTTCAATGGTAATGTCGGACAGGGACACGTTGTTTTCCTGAGCGGTGGTGTTGATGGCGGCGGTGTTGACACAGCCCCGAATGACACCGCTGCTCCTTCCCGCCATACCGCCAATGAAGTGGTTGCCGTAGATGCTGCCGCTGACCCGGCAGTCTTCGATGATGCCGGTGAGCTGGTTGACACCGGCAATGCCGCCTACCTTGTCCCCGCCGGCGATGCTGCCGGTGAAGAAGCAGCCGGTGATGGTTCCACTGTTGATGCCGGTGATGCCGCCGATCTCACAGCGGCTTCCGCCGGGGGTCAGCTCCCCCTGAACCTTCAGGTCCCGGACCAGGGCGGTTTCCGTCAGGTGCCGGAACAGGCCTTGGCCGGAGCCGTCGCCGTTGAGGCGCAGACCGGAGATGGTGTGGCCGTTGCCCTCGAAGGTGCCGCAGAAAATGGGAATTCCCGTGAATTCCACCCCGGTCAGGTCCAGGTCTGTTTCCAGGGACACCACCAGATTCCGGCTGTAGCTGTCCAGACGGCATTTTTCCGCGAAGGATAGGAACCGCTGCACCGTGGAGATACTCAGACGGGTGATTTCGGGCTCCTGCTCCTGAGCTGCCGCGGGGAGGGCCGCGCTCAGCAGCAGACACAGGCACAGCAGCGCGGTGATGATTCTGTTACGCATGGTCCGTCCCTCCTTCTCCGGGCGCCTGACCCGGTGTCAGCTGTTCCAGAGACGGCCCCTCCCGGGTGGGTTGGCCGTCGGTGGACACCGTGGCGTTGAGCTGGCCGTGGAGGATGCCGCTGAAGTCGCCGTCCACCATGCCGCTGATGTAACCCCGGACATGGCCGTTGACCCGCATGGTACCGGTGGCGGTCCGGGCTTTGGGCTCCATGCCCTTGAGCTTGAAGCTGGTGCGGTTGATGATGGAGTCCCCCAGCACCAGGAAGGCAGGCAGGACGAACAGCACCAGGAAAATGGAGATGATGGTGCCCCGGCCCAGACAGGTGCCCATGGTGGACACCACCGGCTGGGCGGACAGCCGTCCGATCAGCAGTCCCGCGGAGGCCAAGATGGTTCCGGAGGTGAACACCGTGGGAAAGGCGGCGTTCAGGGCGGCAACGATGGCCTCCTTGTGAGGCATATGCTTCTTCTGCTCCTGATAGTGGCTGGAGATGACGATGGCGTAGTCGATGTTGGCGCCCATCTGGATGGCCTGGACAATGAGATAGCCCAGGAAATACAGGGGCTGGTTCATGATGGTGGGGAAGGAGAAATTGATCCAGATGCTGCCCAGGATCACCGTGATCAGCAGCACCGGAAGGCCTGCCGACTGGAAGGTGAACAGCAGCACCACAATGACGAAGAAGGAGGACAGGATGGAGATCATCAGATTGTCCCGGACGAAGGAGGCGGACAGATCCCGGGAACTGGTGGAGTTGCCCACCACGTAATAGTCCTCGTCATAGTATTTGCCCATGATATCGCGGATGGTGGTGAGGAAATCAAAGGTCTCGTCGCTCTCCTCCGGCAGGTTCAGGTACACCACCATCCGGCTGTAGCGGTCATTGCGGAGCTGGGCCTGGGCGCTGCTGAGCTGGGCGAACAGGTCGTCGATCATCTGCTGATCGTCGCCGGAAAGGTTGATGTTGTATTCCTCCAGCTGGTCCTTCAGGAACAGCAGCATGTCGAACAGAGGCACCTCATACTCGTCCATACCGCTGAGGATCATGCCGTACTGGTCGTGGTCCGCGGCGTAGGCGGTGTAGAGCAGCTGCATGACCTCATAGTCCATGCCCACCACCTCGGAAAGCTCCCGGGGGGTCAGGGCGTCGGTGAGCTTGTAGCCGTCCATCGCCTCGATGCCGGAAAGCCCCAGGGTGCTTTTCACCTGGGGGCAGGCCTCCAGCTCCTTCAGGATATGGCTCTCGGCCTCATAATCTCCGCTGGGCACCACCAGGGCCACCATATTGCTGGCGCCAAAGGTGTCCTTGATCTTGAAATAAGCGTTCTGGCGCTGGGACATTTTGGCGGTCTTCAGGTCGTTGTAGCTGTAGGCGTAGGGGCACTGGCTGGACAGCCAGAAGGCCCCCACCAGAATCAGAACGAACAGCGGCGGCACCACCCGGCGGGTCTTTACGGCGAATTTGCCCACCGCCGTGATGTTGGGCAGCAGCCGCTTGTGCCGGGTCCGGTCGATGAGGGGGCAGAACAGCACCAGCAGGCCCGGCATCAGGGTGAACACCGACAGAAGGCTCAGAAGGATCGCCTTGATCAGCACGATGGCCATGTCCATACCGATGGCGAACTCCATGAAGCCCAGGGCCGCCAGGCCGCTGACGGTGGTCAGGGAGGAGGCGCTGATCTCCGGAATGGCCTTGCTCAGGGCGGCAATGGCCGCCTCCCGGGCGCCCAGAGCCTCATGCTCGTCGGAGAAGCGGTGGCACAGTATGATGGCGTAGTCGATGGCCAGAGCCAGCTGCAGCACCACGGCGATGGAATTGGAGATGAAGCTGATCTTTCCGCACAGGTAGTTGGTGCCCATGTTCATCAGGGCCGCCGCTCCGAAGGTCAGCAGCAGCACCGGCACCTCCATATAGGCCCGGGAGGTCAGCACCAGCACCAGGATGATGATGATCACGGCTACCACCAGGATGGTGTTCATCTCCTCCTGGAGCATGGCGTTCTCGTCGTAGCCGATGGTGGTGTCCACGTACAGGTCGTAGCCCGAGAGGGCCTCCTGAATGGCTTCCATGGCCTGAAGGGTGACTTCGTCGGTTTCCACTCCCTTGAAGCTGATATCGAAGAGGGCAGCGGTGTCCCGGTAGTGGTCGGCGGTATCGTCAAAGGTGACCATATCCACCCCTTCCACGGCTTCCAGCGTGTCCCGGATCTGCTCCGCGGTTTCGTAGGTGATGTTGTTCACCATCACCCGGGCGGAGCCGAAGGTGGTGAAGTTGGCATTCATGGCGTCGATCCCCTGCCGGGTCTCCGTATCCTCCGGCAGATAGGTGGTCACATCGTTCTCTACCTCCACCCAGTTCATGGAAAACAGGCAGAAAACCAGCGCGAACACGTACAGCAGGAAGAACAGATTCCGCTTATCGACGATGAAGGTGGCCAGCTTTACAAAAAAGCTGCCGGATTTCTTCTCGCTCATAGGCGCCTCCGTTTTACAAAATTGTTCACAGTTTCAAAATTGAACACGTATTGATTTTTGACAGCGGTACCATTATAATAAAAGCAAAGATTCAAGGCAACCATCAAATTGTGAATTTATTATCAATTTTGAACAGTCCGGCTGGTTTTGTATTTTTTTGTTGGGAGGATCCTTATGGCGAAGGCAGAATACCGCAGCGCTGTCCGGTCCCGGAAGCTGATCAACACGGCCCTGGGGGACCTGCTGCAGGAGAAGCCCCTGGATAAGATCACCGTCACCGACGTGGTCAACCGGGCGGGAATCAACCGGGGGACCTTTTATGCCCACTACTGTGATATCCCTGACGTGATCCATCATCTGATCCAGAACACCTTTTCCAACATCCGGGAGGTGCTGGCGGAGCCCTGTCCCCCGCCGGAGGCGGTACCCCGGGTGCTGCTGGAACGGCTGCAGCAGATTCTGGAGGAGGACCTGGACCTGTTCCGGAAGATCATGAACTCCAGCGCCTTTCCCCTGATGCAGGAGGAGCTGATCCGGATCATGCTGGAATACCTGTCCCAGCGGGAGCAGGAATTCGGCTTCGAGACCCATGACCAGTTTTTGCTGACCATGCGCTTTTGCGCCGGGGGACTGTCCAACCTGTACCGGGAATGGTTCGCCGGGAATTTTTCCTTCTCCCTGGACGAGCTGACCCGCCAGGCTCAGGACCTGCTGTACCGGATCATGTCCGGCGCCCCTACAGGCTCCGGCCCGGAGCGCCCCAAAGGCCCCCCGGTGTAAAAGGGGTCATGGATCAGCCCTTCCGGTTTTCGGGAGAGAGCTTGGAGAACAGCCTGTCCAGCCCGGTATCCGCCCAGCGGTACAGGCCCATGGCAGCCGCCGTCACCGGGATCCACAGCACCGTGAACAGAGGGCAGATCTGTCCCAGAAAATTTCCCGGCTGGCTCCGGTAGTCCCAGACCTGATAGTCCCGGTTCACCAGCAGTCCCGCGGCCAGCTCCACCGCCGTGACGATCCCCGCGCCGCAGCCCACCCGGGCGGGAAAGCTGGCGGGAAGCTTCCGGATCCGGCCGATCAGCAGAAAGCACAGCCCCCCGGCACCGAACATGCTGATGTGGCTGTAGCCCCGGTACAGCAGCTCCAGCCCCACATAGGCGCCGCCTCCGATGCCGAAGAGTGCCAGCTCCTTCGCGATTTTCATGGAAATTCACCTCGGGAGAAGTATTGCCATAATTTCCCGAGAAAAAACCAAAATTTCTCTTGACAAAAAAACCATCTGCGGATATAATAAGGAAGCTGATTTCGGCGGTGCCGGAATCCTTTGACCACACATGGCGGCATAACTCAGTTGGTAGAGTAGCCGGTTCATACCCGGTATGTCATCTGTTCGAA
>SFQY01000050.1 GCA_004562395.1 bacterium
CCCGGGGGGAAGCTGGCATGAAAATCCGCTCTTCGGAACGGATTTTCATGACTGATGAGGAACGGCGATATGTTCCGAATTTATATGCAGCTCGTTAAATAGGTACATGGAAAAGGCTGTACGGTTTCATTTGACTGCATTACGAATGGTAAGATGTCGCCGTTCCTCATCCGCCCCAGTGTGCGCACTGGGGCACCTTCTCCTCAAGGAGAAGGCTTGGGAGCTACCGCGCCAGTGGAACCAGAAAACTGCCGTCATAAGGTAAACGATCATTTAGGAGTATGCAATGAAGCAGCGGTTGCGAATACACCGAACGTGATTCGCGGTGGATCGTGGTTTTGAAAGGGGGCAGGCCGGCGGTGTTGGGCCTGCGTAAATCCTTGAGTGGATGACATGCTGCTTTGAAGGTAAACCGGAAGGGGGTCATTTTCCCAGTCTCGCGATCAGCGCAGGGCCGTGTTCCCGGAGCCATTGCCGGTGCTGCGGGTAGGAGGGCAGGATCCGTTCCACCTCCGCCCAGAAAAGGGGGGAGTGGTTCATCTGCTTCCTGTGGCAAAGCTCATGGACCACCACATAGTCCCGCACTCCGTCGGGGCAGAGCATCAGCAGGCAGTTGAAGCTCAGGTTTCCTTCGGCGCTGCAGCTTCCCCACCGGGAGCGCTGGGCGCGGATGGTGATCCGGCCATAGCTTACCCCCACCCTGGGGGCAAAGCGGGCCGCCCGGCCGGAGAGGTCCTCCCGGGCCTGCCGGGCCAGCTCCGTAAGCTCGTCCCGGGTGAGCAGAGGGAGCCGGGGGAGGGCTTCCAGCTTCTCCAGATTCCGGCGGATCCAACCGGCCTTGCTCTCCACGAATGCCCGAATGTCCGCCTCCTTTGCCCGCCGGGGACACCGGACCAGGACTTCTCCCTGGGGGGTTATTTGTATTGCTACGGTTTTACGGCTGCTGCGCAAAACCCGGTAGGAAAGCTGCTGGTTCATGGGAACGCTCCTTTCTGCGCTGTCCGCAGGGCGGGTTGTGGAAAAGTAACCCGATTATAGGGCAGGGGGGCGGGGAAGTCAAGGAAGGTTTTTGCGGATCGACAAAAAATCCCCTTGCTTTTTCTGTCTGATGAGGTTATACTATTCACAGAAAAACGTACAGAGGCTCCGCCGCTGCAAAGGCCCAGGCCAGGCTCCGGAGCTACATAAGGGAATGGGGTGCGATGCCCCGCGTTGACCAACACCGTAAGTGTTGAGGATCCCGCCCGTTGGCGAAAGCCAGTCATTGGGGAAGACCTGAGAAGGCAGGACGGAGATCCGCTTGAAACACGAGCCGGGAGACCTGCTGGAACCGTCAGAATGTTGCCTTGGAATGGTTATGGTAATTTTCGCTGGAAGTTACTATGACCATTTTTTTGTTTTCCTTTTCCCCAAATCCGTATATTACCGGCCCCGTGTACCCCCTTGCACGCTCTGCCGGTGGTAGATACGCTGTTTTGATTGCCCTTGAACAGCGAAAATGAGCGCCGCCGTGTTGCCCCACGGCGGCGCTCATAAATTTGTGCCTTAAGGAAAAAATCCACCGCTGCCCGGCGTATTTTCAGATACGCCCGAAGCAGAGCTTTTTTAGAAATATGCTTATCGGGTTGACTCAGCAAAGTCGTAAATGATCGTTTACGCTTCGTTGGTTGCTGTGAACGTACAGGGCTCCCTCTGATGAGGGAGCTGTCGCGAAGCGACTGAGGGAGAGAACATGTTCCGTCTTTTTCCGTATTTACCAGGGATGCGAAAGCTTTCAGGCTTTCTCTCCCCCAGTCAGCTTCGCTGACAGCCCCCTCGTCAGAGGGGGCCTTGGGGACGCTAAACGATCATTTCGCTGAGTTAAGCCGATAAGCTTTTTTAGAAATAGTCCGTGATCATCAGGGGCTTGCGGTAAAAGACCTGGGACAGGGCTTCCGTTTCCTGGCGGATTTCCAGTCCCGGGAAGGTGTACCGGGCTTCCTCAAAGCCGCACACGCCGGCGATGAGGGCAGAGAAGGTGGAGACGGTCATCACGGCGTCGGCCTCCCCCTGGCACCGGGTCACGGAGGCGGCCTGTCCGTCGCGAAAACAGACGGTGAAGAGGCCGTTGTTTTCCGGGATCTGGGGATCCTGGATCTCCAGTGTCACCCTTCCGCTGCCGCGGTACTGGGCTTTTTCCAGCACACTTTGGACGTTGATGACCCGAACCATGCCGGAGCTGGCCAGCAGATTCCATTTGACGGCTCCCAGGGACCATTCGCCCAGCAGATACTGCAGAGCGGGGATTGCCGGAGTCTGGAACCGAACGTGGGCGTGATCCGATGCAAAGGCTTGGAACAGCGCCATCAGACCGGCAAAGCCCTCCTTGTCCGTAAAGCAGAAACGGCTGCACAGAAGATCCCGTCCGCCGCCGTCGGCTGCGCGGAAGGTGGTGTAGGCTCTGGGGGTGCCCCGGGAATCAAAGCAGACATAGGTGAATTCCTGGCTGACGGCGGGATCGGCCTGATCCGCCCAGGCGTAGTCCGAGGGCTTGTGCCGGACCATCATGTTGAAATGATCCTCCCATACCGCGTCCACGGCCCGGATGGCCCCGGCCATGGGGCGGTGCTTTTCCGCCAGACAAAAGCGCAGCCCGGTTTCCGGCGGGGCCAGCTGCGTAAGATCCACTTCCCAGCCGTACTTCTGTACACAGCAGGCGTAGCCGAATTTCCGGTAGTAAGCGGTGGAGAAGGGATAGAGGAAGGAAAAGTCGTATCCGGTCCCATACAGCTCCGGCAGCGCAGCCTGGAAACAGGCCCGGATCCCACCCCGGCGGCGGTACTGGGGCAGAGTGGCCACCCCGCCGACACCGCCCATGGTGCACACCTTGCCGTCGAACCGGATGTGATAATCCGAAATGGTGAAGGTACTCATCATCTGCCCGTCTTCGTCAAATGCCGCCCAGTGGGCGGCATCGTCCGTTTCCGGGTCGATGGGGCAGTTGGAATAGGGCTGTTCAAAGCAGATGGCAAACAGCTCGTTGACCCGGCGGGCTTCCTCCGGGAGGGTTTTGCGTACGATCAAGGCTGCTCATCCTCCTTTTCCAGAAAAGGGGCGAAGACCTTGCTCAGGATCCGCACATTGAGATAGGAGGCGGCGGAAAAATACAGGAGGATCCACAGAATTCCGATTTTTAGAAATGCATAAAAATTCATGTAAAGCAGAATCCATGGGAAGAAATTGACAGCGGTGATCAGGATGGATTTGGGCAGGTACGCGATGCTCAGCAGAACGGCGTTGCGCAGCGTGCCCATGATGCTGTTTTGAAACTGGCTCAGCAGGGGGAAAACATAGCCAAAGGTCATGCCGATCAGAACCAGCAGCGCTGTGAAGGGGATGTAAGCATAGTGCATCGGGCCGCTCTGGACCGAGAACAGGAGAATATTGAAGCAGCAGCCGGTTCCGCACAGGGCCAGCAGCAGCCACAGCAGGGTGCTTTGCCGGAAATTATCCCGGAATGCCCGGAAATAAGTGCGGACAAGTCCCCCTTCCCGCTCTGTATCCATGCGGATACAGACGGTATTCAGCGCCGTATTGGCCGCGCCGATGGTGATGATTGGCAGACAGGTCAGCAGAAACAGCAGATTCAGGATCATCAGGTCGCTGAGCCGGTTCAGGGTCTGCATAAACTTGGAATCCAGGGAAAACATGGAATCCCTCCTTGTGGGTGATATAGGTATAGTATACCGAAATCGGCAGGCCATTTCAATGGCTTTTCCCAAAAAGACCAGGGGTATTTTGTGAATATTACCTGTAGGGGGGAAGGGGGAAACCAGAGGCTGCGTGCAAAATGCCAAAAATGAATTCCGGATGAAAATTTATCCAGTTTTTACGTTGACAAATGCAGGCCCGGAGAGTATAATCCCTGTATTAATAACCACAGAAAATGAATAAAATTCATTCGGAGGTAATAAAAATGGAAAAAGAAATCAAGAAGATCGTGCTTGCCTATTCCGGCGGCCTGGATACATCCATCATCATCCCCTGGCTGAAGGAAAACTACAACGACCCCGAGATCATTGCCGTGGCCGGCAACGTGGGCCAGGCGGATGAGCTGGAGGGCTTGGAGGCAAAGGCTCTCGCCACCGGCGCCAGCAAGCTGATCGTCGCCGATCTGGTGGACGAGATGGTGGACGAGATCATCATCCCTTCCCTGAAAATGGGCGCCAAGTATGAGACCTATCTGCTGGGCACCGCCTTTGCCCGGCCTGTCATCGGCAAGAAGCTGGCCCAGATCGCCCTGGAGGAGGGCGCCGACGCCATTGCCCACGGCGCCACCGGCAAGGGCAACGACCAGGTCCGGTTTGAGCTGGCCATCAAGCGCTTCGCCCCGGATATGAAGATCATCGCCCCCTGGCGGGAGTGGGACATCAAATCCCGGGAGGAGGAGATCGACTACGCCGAGGCCCACAATGTGCCTCTGAAGATCAGCCGGGAGACCAATTACTCCAAGGACAAGAACCTGTGGCACCTGAGCCATGAGGGCCTGGATCTGGAGGATCCCGCCAACGAGCCGGATTACGATAAGCCCGGCTTCCTGGAGATGGGCGTCTCTCCCTTCAAGGCCCCTGACCAGCCCACCTATGTCACCATCGATTTTGAGCAGGGCGCGCCTGTGGCTGTGGACGGCGAGAAGATGAAGGCATCCAAGATCATTGAGAAGCTGAACGCTTTGGGCGGCGCCAACGGCATCGGCATCATCGACATCGTGGAAAACCGGCTGGTGGGTATGAAGGACCGGGGCGTCTACGAGACTCCCGGCGGCACCATTCTGTATTTTGCCCACCAGCAGCTGGAGATGCTCACCGTGGACAAGGATACCCTCCACGTCAAGCAGAAGCTGGCGGTGGATTACGCCGACCTGATTTACAACGGCAAGTGGTACTCTCCTCTGCAGGAGGCCCTCACCGCCTTTGCCAACAAGGCCAATGAATACGTCACCGGCTCCGTGAAGCTGAAGCTGTACAAGGGCAATATCATCCCCGCCGGCACCACCTCTCCCTACTCCCTGTATTCCGAGAACCTGGTGACCTTCGGCGAAAGCGACTACGACCAGAGCCAGTCCGCGGGCTTCATCAACCTCTGGGGCCTGCCCACCAAGGTTCAGGCCCTGCGGGAACAGGGGAAGCTTTAAAGAACATTTTCTGTCCGATAAACGATCCTTTACACAAGAAAGATAAGCGCGACTGAATAGTCACCATTTTATCAGAAGAGAATTCGAGGGTTTTGACTATGCCGAAACTATGGGCCGGGCGGACTTCCGGCGTGACGGACAGCGTGGCGGATGATTTCAATTCCTCCATCCGCTTCGACTGTAAAATGTATAAGCAGGATATCACCGGTTCCATGGCCCACGCCGCCATGCTGGGAGCCAAGGGGATCATTTCCAGGCAGGAATCGGAGCAGCTCATCGACGGGCTCCAGGGCATTCTGGATGACCTGGAATCCGGCGCTCTGGAGATTGACCTGAGCTGCGAGGACATTCACATGTTTGTGGAGCAGGTCCTGACGGCACGGCTGGGGGATGTGGGCAGAAAGCTCCATACTGCCCGGAGCCGGAACGACCAGGTGGCTCTGGACTTGAGAATGTACCTGCGGGGCCAGATTGACGAGATCACGGAGCTTGTGAAGGATGTTCTGAAGGCCATTGTGGATCAGGCTGAGGAAAACCGCGGCGTCATTATGCCGGGGTATACCCACCTGCAGCGGGCGCAGCCCATTCTCTTTTCCCATCACCTGATGGCCTACGCCATGATGCTCCTGCGGGATCTGGACCGGCTGGCGGACTGCCGGAAGCGGATGAACCTGTCGCCCATCGGCTGCTGCGCCCTGGCAGGCACCACCTACGATACCGACCGCCGGTTTGAGGCGGAGCGGCTGGGCTTCGACGGCGTCGTCCAAAACAGCATTGACGGCGTCTCCGACCGGGATTTCTGCCTGGAGCTGATGAGCTGCCTGTCTCTGCTGATGATGCATCTGAGCCGCTTCTCCGAGGAGATCATCCTGTGGGCAAGCTGGGAATTCAAGTTTATTGAGCTGAGCGATGCCTATACCACCGGCTCCTCCATCATGCCCCAGAAGAAAAACCCGGATATGGCGGAGCTGGTCCGGGGCAAGACCGGCCGGGTCTACGGCGACCTGATGGGCCTGCTCACCACCCTGAAGGGCCTGCCCCTGGCCTACAACAAGGATATGCAGGAGGACAAGGAGGCCGTGTTCGACGCGGTGGATACGGTGAAGATGTGTCTGAAGGTCTTCGCTCCCATGCTGGCCACCCTGTCCACCAAACCGGAAAATATGAAAAAGGCAGCCCAGGGTGGTTTCATCAACGCCACGGATCTGGCCGATTATCTGGTGAAAAAGGGAATGCCCTTCCGCAGCGCCTACAAAATCTCCGGCCAGATCGTGGCCAAGTGCATCGCCGAAGGGTATGTGCTGGAGACCCTGCCCCTGAGCGAATACCAGGCCTTCAGCCTGCTGTTCGGAGAGGACCTCTATTCCGAAATCGATCTGACGGCCTGCGTGGAAAAACGCATTTCCGAGGGCGGTACCTCTGCCGCCTCCGTGGAGGCCCAGATCGCTTATGTGAAGGAGAAGCTGGCATGACCAAGGTATTCATTGACGGCAGCGCCGGAACCACCGGCCTGCGGATCGTCCAGCGGCTCAGCGGCCGGAAGGACCTGACTCTGCTGACCCTCAGTGAAGCCCTTCGCAAGGACCCCGGAGCGCGGCGCGGGATGATGAATCAGGCGGACGTGGTTTTCCTGTGCCTGCCGGACAAGGCGGCCATGGAGGCGGTGCCGCTGGTGGAAAACCCCGCCACGGCGGTCATCGACACCTCCACGGCCCACCGGACGGCGGAGGGCTGGGCCTATGGCTTCCCGGAGCTGTCGGAGGCTCACCGGAGCGCCGTCCGCCGGGGCAAGCGCATTGCGAATCCCGGCTGCCACGCCAGCGGCTTCATCGCTTCTGTGTACCCTTTGGTCAGCCATGGGGTGGTTCCAAAGGATTTCCCTCTGACCGCCTATTCTCTGACAGGTTATTCCGGCGGCGGTAAAAGCCTTATCGCGGAATATGAGGATCCCAACCGGGACCCAAGGCATGAAAGCCACCGGATCTACGGAACCTCCCTGACCCATAAGCATCTGCCGGAAATGCAGAAGGTCTGCGGTCTGACCCGTCCCCCTGTCTTTTCTCCGGTGCTGGGAGACTTCTACGCGGGCATGGCCACCACGGTCCTGCTGCCGGGGTTTGACGCGGCAAAGGTCTGGGAATGCCTGCAGGATCACTATTCCGGGGAGCGCCTGGTCACCGTGGCGCCTTTGGGAGGGGATGAGGCTGTGATCTATGCCGATACTCTGGCCGGAAAGGACACCATGCGTCTGCTGGTCAGCGGACATGAGGACCAGACCATGGTCACAACTCTGTTTGACAACCTGGGCAAGGGTGCCTCCGGAGCGGCGATCCAGAATATGAATATCCTGCTGGGCCTGGACGAGACAACCGGACTGCAGAGATAGGTTGTTTTGGAAATGATCGTTTACGCTCCGAAGGTTGCTGTGAACGTACAAGGCTCCCTCTGATGAGGGAGCTGTCGCGAAGCGACTGAGGGAGAGAAAATGTTCCGTCAACGATCATTTATAACAAGTAAATTCGCACCCGGTCAAGCCTTGCGCATTGGTCCGGGTTGACATAAGGAGAGAAGTATGAAAGCAGTTGAAGGCGGCATTTGTGCCGCGCAGGGATTTACTGCCAACGGAATCCACTGCGGTATCCGGAAAAACCATTCCAAGAAGGATCTGTCCCTGATCTTCAGCGCCGTTCCGGCCAGTGCCGCGGCGGTATACACCACCAATCTGGTCAAGGGCGCCCCTCTGGCCGTCACAAAAAAGCATCTGGAAAACGGCGTGGCCCAGGCGGTGATCTGCAACAGCGGCAACGCCAACACCTGCAACGCCAACGGAAGGGAGATCGCCGAGGCCATGAGCGCTCTGGCGGCGGACCAGCTGGGGATCGATCCTGCGGATGTGGTGGTAGCCTCCACCGGCGTCATCGGACAGCCCATGACCATCGACCCCATCGCGGCAGGGCTCCCCGCCCTGGCGGCGGGACTGTCCCGGGAGGGCGGAGAAGCCGCCGCCGAGGGCATCATGACCACCGATACCGTGAAAAAGGAAGCTGCGGTGGAATTCCGGCTGGGAGGAAAAACCTGCCGTATGGGCGGCATCGCCAAGGGCAGCGGTATGATCCATCCCAATATGGCCACCATGCTGGTCTTTATCACCACCGACGCGGCCATCTCCCCGGCCATGCTGCAAAAGGCCCTGTCCGGAGACGTGGCAGGTACCTTCAACATGGTCAGCATCGACGGGGACACCTCCACCAACGACATGGTCACGGTGCTGGCCAACGGCATGGCGGGCAATCCGGAGATCACCGCCGAGGGGCCGGATTTCACGGCGTTTATGCAGGCGCTGAACAGCGTTACCATTTCCCTGTGCCGCCAGATCGCCGGAGACGGCGAGGGCGCCACCAAGCTGCTGGAGTGCCGGGTCACCGGCGCGGCGGATCTGAAAACCGCCAGAACCGTGGCCAAGAGCGTCATCTGCTCCAGCCTGCTGAAGGCCGCCATGTTCGGCGCCGACGCCAACTGGGGCCGGGTCCTGTGCGCCATCGGCTACAGCGGCGCGGCGGTGGATGTGAACAAGGTGGACGTGGCCTTCCGCAGCTGCCGGGGAACCATCGCCGTTTGCGAAAAGGGCGCGGGGGTGGACTTCTCCGAGGAGGAGGCCAAGCAGATCCTGCTGCAGAAGGAAATTGAAATTCTGGTGGAGCTGAACAGCGGCTCCGAAAGCGCCGCGGCCTGGGGCTGCGATCTGACCTACGATTACGTGCGGATCAACGGCGATTACCGGACCTGACGGCCGGCGGAGGAAGAGAAGATGGAGAAGTTTTTTTCCAATCTGGAGCGGGCCCAGGTTCTGACCCAGGCCCTGCCCTATATCAAGAAGTACAGCGGCAAGATCGTGGTGATCAAGTACGGCGGCAACGCCATGGTCAGTGAAGAACTCAAGCAGCAGGTCATGGAGGACATTGCCCTGCTGTGGCTCATCGGGGTGAAGGTGGTGCTGGTCCACGGCGGCGGGCCGGAAATCAGCGAAACCATGAAAAAGCTGGGAAAGGAGCCCGCCTTTGTCAACGGCCTGCGGGTCACGGACAAGGAAACCGTGGACATTGTCCAGATGGTGCTGGCAGGAAAGATCAACAAGACCCTGGTGAACCTTTTGCAGATGAAGGGCGGCCACGCGGTGGGCCTGTCGGGCATCGACGGGGGGATCCTTGAGGCGGCCGTAAAGGACGAGGCTCTGGGCTATGTGGGCAAAATCACAAAGGTCCGCACCCAGCCCATCACGGATCTTCTGGAAAAGAACTACATTCCCGTGATCTCCACCGTGGCCGGGGACCGGCAGGGCAATACCTACAACATCAACGGCGATACCGCCGCCGCCTGGCTTGCCGGGGCGCTGAAGGCGGAGCGGCTGATTATGATGACGGACATCAACGGAATTCTCCGGGATAAGGAGAATCCCAACTCCCTGATCCCGGAGCTGACGGTGAGTCAGGCGAAGAAGCTGTTCGACGAGGGAGTGATCTCCGGCGGCATGATCCCCAAGGTGGACTGCTGCGTGGAGGCCATCCAGCGGGGTGTTAACCATGTGGTAATTCTGGATGGACGGGTGCCCCACTCCATTCTCATGGAGCTTCTGACCGATGAGGGCGCCGGTACGCTGGTGACAGGTGATTGATATGAAAACAATGGATCTGGATCAGACCTATGTGGCCCATACCTACCGGCGGTTTCCTGTGGAGATCGTCTCCGGAAAGGGCTCCCGGGTCACGGACGTGAATGGAAAAAGCTATGTGGACATGGGCTCCGGCATCGGCGTCACCGCCTTCGGCATTGCCGACGACCTGTGGCAGCAGGCGGTGGCGGAGCAGCTGGGCAAGGTCCAGCATACCTCCAACCTGTATTATACGGAGCCCTGCGCTAAGCTGGCGGAGCAGCTGTGTTTAAAGACCGGGATGAAGAAGGTGTTCTTCTCCAATTCCGGCGCGGAGGCCAACGAATGCGCCATCAAGGCGGCCCGGAAATACTCCGCCGAAAAGAAGGGGCCGGAGTATTATTCCATCATCACCCTGGTCAACAGCTTCCACGGCCGGACCCTGACCACTCTGGCGGCCACGGGCCAGGAGCAGTTTCACAGTCTCTTCCAGCCCCTGACCCCCGGCTTTGTCCATGTGGAGGCCAACAATGTGGAGGCGCTGGTCCGGGCTGTGGAGGAAAACAAGATTGCGGGTATCCTGCTGGAATGTGTCCAGGGAGAGGGCGGCGTGAATCCTCTGACCTCCGAATTTATGGAGGCGGCAGACCGGCTGGCCCATGAAAAGGACATTCCTCTGATGATCGACGAGGTACAGACCGGAAACGGCCGCACCGGAATGCTGTACAGCTACATGCACTTCGGTGTCACCCCGGATATCGTCTCCACCGCCAAGGGCCTGGGAGGCGGCCTGCCCATCGGCGCCACGCTGTTGGGAGAAAAGCTGCAGTCTGTCTTTGACTACGGTGACCACGGCTCCACCTTCGGGGGAAACCCCGTCTGCTGTGCCGGGGCACTGAGCATTCTGCAGCGGCTGGACGAAGCCCTTCTGGCGGGAGTCCGGGAGAAAAGTGCCTATGTATTTTCCGCCCTGTCCGGCGCCCCGGGAATTCTGGGCGTCAGCGGACTGGGACTGATGATCGGCATCAAAACCGCTGCCCCTGCCGCCCAGGTGGTGAAGCTGTGCCTGGAAAAGGGCGTGCTGTGCCTGACGGCCAAGGACAAGGTCCGGCTTCTGCCCGCGCTGAACATTCCCATGGAGGATCTTGCGTTTGCCGTGGAGACCATTCGGGCGGCGGCAAAGGAACTGGGAGGTAACCTATGAATCTGAAAGGCAAGAGCTTTTTAAAGCTGCTGGATTTTACCCCGGAGGAAATCACGGGACTGCTGGATCTGGCGGCGGAGCTGAAGGCAAAGAAAAAGGCCGGGATTCCCCACCGGCTCTGCGAGGGCAAAAACATCGCCCTGCTGTTTGAGAAGGACTCCACCCGCACCCGCTGCGCCTTTGAGGTGGCGGGCCACGATCTGGGCATGGGCGTCACCTATCTGGGACCCACCGGCTCTCAGATGGGGAAGAAGGAGTCCATCGCCGATACCGCCCGGGTCCTGGGCCGGATGTTTGACGGCATCGAATACCGGGGCTACGGCCAGCAGATCGTGGAGGATCTGGCGTCCTATTCGGGAGTGCCGGTCTGGAACGGTCTGACCAACGAATTCCATCCCACCCAGGTTCTGGCGGATTTCCTGACGATTCGGGAGCATTTCGGCAGCCTGGCGGGGAAGAAGCTGGTCTTCCTGGGAGACGCCCGGTATAACATGGCGGATTCTCTCATGGTGGGCTGCGCCAAGATGGGGATGCACTTCGTGGCCTGCGCGCCGGAGAAGTATTTTCCCAACAAGGCCCTGACCGACCAGTGCAAGGCCATTGCCGCCGAAACCGGCGCCGTTCTGGAGTTTATCACAGATCCCATGACCGCCGTCCGGGGCGCCCATGTGATCTACACCGATGTCTGGGTGTCCATGGGAGAGCCGGACAGCGTCTGGCAGACCCGGATCGCCGAGCTGGAGCCTTACCGGGTGACGAAGGCGCTGATGGATGCCGCCGGGACCCAGTGCCGGTTCATGCACTGCCTGCCGGCCTTCCACGACCTGAACACCACCATCGGCGCCCAGATCTATGAAAAGTTCGGCATCGACTGCATGGAGGTCACCGACCAGGTCTTCGAGGGGGAACAGTCCATCGTCTTCGACGAGGCCGAGAACCGGATGCATACCATCAAGGCCGTCATGGCGGCGACCCTTCCGTGAGATTCTTTCCGGCTGGCGAGGACTTTGGGGTGCAATGGGGATTGAACTGGAGAGAAAAATGTGTTAAAATGACGAAAATCTCTCCACAAGGAAGGAAATCTCCATGAACAGAATCGTCACAATGGTGCTGAAAAATCTGTGGATCGTTCCCGGAGCCTGGTTTAAGCTTTGCAAATACGCCAGACATGCCGACGAATATCCGGAAGAAGAAAAATACCGTCATATCCAGTTTATTCTCAAGCGCGCGGTCCGGGGCGGCAATGTGGACCTGCAGGTCTCCGGAACGGAAAACATCCCTGCTGAGGGGGGCTTCATGTTCTACGCCAACCACCAGGGGATGTTTGACGTACTGGCCGTTGCCGCGACCTGTGACCGGCCCATTGGCGCGGTGCTGAAAAAGGAGCTGTACAACATTCCCTTCCTGCATCAGGTGGCCATCTGCACCAAATCCTTTGCCATGAACCGGGAGGATGTCCGCCAGTCCCTGACGGTGATCCAGAACGTGATCCGGGAGGTGAAGGCCGGGCGGGGCTATCTGATTTTCCCGGAGGGAACCCGCAGCAAGCTGGGCAACCAGATGCTGGATTTCCACAGCGGCAGCTTCCGCTGTGCCACCAAGAGCAAATGTCCCATCGTGCCCATTGCGCTCATCGACTGCTTCAAGGTCCTGGACCAGAAGGGCAGCAAGCCCGTGGCGGTGCAGATCCATTATCTGACGCCCATTCCCTATGAGGAGTATCAGAACCTGAGTACCACGGAGCTGGCGGCTCTGGTAAAGGACCGGATCGCTCAGAAGATCGCCCAGTGTACTGCCCAGGAATAAAAAGTCGCCGCGCCGGTTTGGGCGTTGTGCGTAAGACAGTAAAATATGCAAAAGGCGTGACTTTCCTGGTCACGCCTTTTGTCTTAAATGGAAGGGATACAGTCCCTTGCTTGGAACGCAGTGACAGAAAACGCCCCGGGTATTTTGCCTCGCAGAGCGCACATACAGGTTTAGAAATGCGCCCCTGCATCTGTTCGACAAACCGGAATGGTACAAGTTCTTTTTAAGAGAATGTCATCTGTCACTTTCAAGTATTGTATGATAGTCGCTCACTATTTTCTCCATTGTTATAGACTTCATACCGGATATTAAGCTTTCTTTTAGTGTTTCGTATGTTCGGTCAAGCACATCCGCTATATTTCTTCCAACTGGACAGAACGGAGATGGAGAAGGATGAACACGGATCATTTTATCAATAGCCTGAGGATCTACCGCCGCGCAAATACGGTATAAGGAGATATCCTGCATCGGAACGGCAAGCGTTGCCCCACCTGTTCCAAATTTCACATCTATCATCCCATCTTTTTTCATTGCGCTAATGATATTTCTGATCGTAACGGGATTGCATCCTGTAGAGAGCGCAAGCAATTCACTTGTCACTTTGTTTTTTTCTCCATATTCATTTATGAATATCAAACAGTGAACCGCAATAGAACATTTATTACTGATATGCATAATACAAACCCTCCGGTTCCATTTTACCATATAAAAACATCGGTGTAAATATTGACATTACACCAAAATCATGTTATTATACTCCCTGTGGTGTAGTTTTATTTTTTACATCAAAGGAGGAACAAACGTGAACTACTATCTGATCGTTTTCAGCCCAACCGGTGGAACCGAACGGGTTTCAAAAGCAATTACGCGGAACTGGTCCCAGGTTGACACCATTGATTTATCCGTTCCAAATGCCAATTATTCAGGCATTGCCTTTGATCAAAACTCACTTGTGCTAATTGCAATGCCCTCTTTTGGCGGCGCTGCGCCGCAGCTTGCTTTGGACAGACTTGCCGTGATCAAAGGGAACGGAGCAAAATGCGCTGTTGTTGCAGTTTACGGAAATCGTGCTTATGAGGACACTCTCGTTCAAATGGAGGATTATGCCCAAAATGCCGGGTTCCAGGTAATTGCTGCCATCTCTGCAGTAGCGGAACATTCCATCATACACGAGTATGCAGCCGGAAGGCCTAATGTGGATGACTGCAAAGAACTGGCGGAATTTGGTGATCGGATTCTTGAAAAAGCCACTTCCGATCCATTGTCCAAGCCTTCCGTTCCCGGCAACAGACCATACAAAAAATCTGGGACCGGCATGGTTCCGAAAGCCGATTCCAGTTGTACCTCCTGTGGTTTGTGCGTACAGAAATGCCCCGCAGGCGCGATCTCAGCCAATAGGCCCGGAGCGACTGATAAGAGTAAATGTATATCCTGTATGCGATGCGTGTCGATCTGTCCGGTTCACGCCAGAAAGGTCAGCAGTGTCATGACCGCTGTTGCTGCGGCGGCAATAAAGAAGGCCTGCTCTGTTGAAAAAGCAAACGAATTGTTTCTGTAAAGCAGTTGCTTATTATTACAACCCCTCCCAACCTATTTAGATTGGGAGGGGTAATTCACGTATCGCATTTTTTCAAATACCGATTTGCGGGTTTGTTGGGTTCACGTTAATCACATTAGTGTGGCGGTTAACTGTTTTATGGACACCGTTTTCATATTACACCTTCTGCCGGAACAGGCCGTGGCGGTTGCAGAAGAAATATACCGTTCCCCGGCCCCGGAGCTGCATCCGGGTCTGGGCCTCTCCTTCGGGGTACAGCTTGACCAGCTGGAACCGGTCGGCTGAGGCGTAGGCCAGGAAGGAGATATAGTGGTCCTTGGTCATGGGGTGGTGAACGGTGAGAAACTGCTCATCCTCCACCCGCTCCACCGTCAGGGTGTGGGCCTCGTCCGGTTCCTCGGCGTCCAAAGCCGGCAGGGTCACGCCGCAGCAGCTGATCACCGCGTCTCCGGTGCTGTGCAGGACATTGCCGCAGATGGGGCAGACATACAGCCTGGACCGGACCAGGTTGCAGGAAACGTTCCGGTTGACGATGGGTTCCCCGTTCATCAGCTCGATCACGGACACCCCCAGAGCGGCGGCCAGGGGCTGCAGCAGGGAGATGTCCGGCAGACCTTTGGCGGTCTCCCATTTGGAGACGGCCTTGTCGCTGACGCCGATGCGTTCGGCCAGCTGAGCCTGAGTCATGCCCCGGGCTTCCCGAAGCATTTTGATGGTGCTTCCTGTTACATAGGTATTCATGGATCATTCCTCCTTATCAGCTCCCAGCATACCATGAAATTCCCGACGGCGCAACCTACGCTCCGTGGAATCTGTTTTGGCAAACAAGGCTGTACAAGATTCCGCAAATATGATAACATGGACTTTAGATAACGATTCAGTCGAAGGAGAAATTATCAGCTAAATGATCGTTTAGCGCTCCGAAGGTTGCTGTGAACGTACAAGGCTCCCTCTGATGAGGGAGCTGTCGCGAAGCGACTGAGGGAGAGAACATGTTCCGTCTTTTCCCGTATT
>SFQY01000051.1 GCA_004562395.1 bacterium
GTAAGATGTCGCCGTTCCTCATCCGCCCCAGTGTGCGCACTGGGGCACCTTCCCCCCGGGGGAAGGTATTGCCCACTGCGCAGCTAAACGATCATTTACAGCCACGGCGATACTGGGGGAGCTGTTCGGGAAGTATTGGGATACTTTCGCGTCAAACAACTCTCTAAAAAAGGCAGCGACCTGCGCCGCTGCCTTTTTCTGTCAGATCACGAATTTCAGCTCTCCGCCGGCCACCGTCTGGAAGGCGTCCACAAAGGACTGGGCCGTCATGTCCAGGCTGCTGCTGAGCATAATCAGCATCACCACATCGGCATAGCCCGCTGCCATCACATCGTCCGCGGACACGCAGATCCACTTGGCAGGATCGATGCCGGCCTTCATATCCTCGGCCACTGTCTTGCTGTCCTCACCGGGGGCGACCCGGACCATGACCATGGAGAAGGCAATGGAGCCGATCATGGGTTCCAGCACCGCCGCCTCGGTGATCCGGGAGGCATCCTCCAGGCCGGTGTAGCTCTTCAGGGCCCACTGGCCGTCCTCACTGGTATCCGCCAGGTTCAGGGTGGTCACGCCGCCGGCAAATTCCACGGGGCGCTCCGCGATCACACGGTTCAGCAGGTCCTCCATGGTCCCTTCCAGGGTGGCCGCGGCGGTGGGTGCGGTGGTCTCCTCCGAAGCCTTACCGCCGCAGGCGGTCAGCAGGGAAGCCAGCATGGCCAGAGCCAAACAAACAGATAAAAGCTTTTTCATTTACATATCCTCCAAAGATTGGTTGGCAATGCTCTTTTTCGCGGATCTCCTCTGAAAATAAGCATGCCCAAGGCAGAGCAAAATCATACCTGTCAGTACACCGGCGCTGTCGATGGCCACGTCTTTGATGCTGCAGCACCGGCCCGGAACGAACCGCTGAATGGTCTCATCCACACAGGCGGCCGCGACGCCCCAGAGCAGGGGCCAGACCGTTTTCTTTCCCAGCATTCCGGCCAGCCATCCAAGGCACATGCCCAGCGCCGTAAACTCCGTGAAATGCGCGGCCTTGCGGAGCAGACCGCCGCCGGTTTCCGTCCCGCCGCCGGGCATCAGTCCCGCCAGCAGATCCCCGATCCAGTCGCTGAAGGCCCCGGACACCGTCCCGGGCAAAAGGGAATTGCCCCAGATGAAGGCCAGGTTGCAGATCAGCAGCGCGGCGCACAGCCGCATACGCTTGTCCGTCCGGATCATGGCAGCAGCCCCAGATGCTCCAGCAGGATCTTCAGACCCAGCAGGATCAGAATGACACCTCCGGCGATCTGGGCTTTTTTCTCATACCGGCTGCCGAACACGTTGCCGATTTTCACACCCAGAGCGGACAGGGCGCAGGTACACACGCCGATGAAAACCGCCGCCATCAGAATATTCACATTGCCCACCATGGCCAGGGAAATTCCCACCGCCAAAGCGTCGATGGAAGTGGCCACCGCCATGACGAACATGGTTCTGACGGACATGTCCGCGTCCGCGCCGCACTCGGCGCACTCCGTGGAGAAGGCCTCCTTGAGCATATTCGCCCCGATGAAGGCCAGCAGGAGGAACGCCACCCAGTGGTCAAACGCCTCAATGGCCTCCGCGAACATCGCTCCAAGGAAAAAACCGATCACCGGCATCAGGGCCTGAAAGCCGCCGAACCAAAGGCCGCAGGTCAGCTCCGCCTTCACCGTCGCCTTTTTCATGGCGAGGCCCTTGCACACGGACACCGCAAAGGCGTCCATACTCAGCCCCACCGCCAGCAGCAGCAATTCTCCGATTCCCATAAAAAATAACCTCCGTACTCTTCAGTAATCTGACCAGCACAGAAGTCATGAAAAGAAGAGACTGAGCCGGTCCGCAAAAGTCTCGTCATTTCAGGCTGAACCGGGGTTGCCCCAGTATGTCGATCCAGTCCCGCGTATTTCGCGCCGACTACTCCCTCTTCCAGGGCAAATTATAACAAAATGTTCCCGGTTAGTCAAGGCAAACAGGGAAATGGTCATAATTATTTTACAAAAAATGCGAGCAGCAGCATTTTGCGTTTCCACCCGTCCCGTCATCTCCCGGAGAAAGCCGCCAACCACGCATCCAACCCATGAGTGGATGGAGCGCCAAATGATCGTTTATGCGGCCTAACGGCCCCCTCTGACGAGGGGGCTGTCAGCGAAGCTGACTGGGGGAGAGAACGCCTGAAAGCTTTCGCATTCCTGGTAAATCCGGGAAAAGACGGAACGTTTTCTCTCCCTCAGTCGCTTCGCGACAGCTCCCTCATCAGAGGGAGCCTTGTGGGTGCGCAGTAACCAACGAAGCATAAACTGTCCTTTGGATTTCAGAAAACGGCGCCTGCTTTCCCGGTTTGGAAAGCAGGCGCCGGTGGATTATGGTGTGATTTCTCCGGCCAGGTTCCGGGCAAAAAGCTCCGCGATGCCCTCCGGCTCCAGGCCCTGGCCCAGGGCCCACATCAGTTTGGTCATGGCGGCCTCGCTGGTCATGTCCCGGCCCTGGATAACCCCCAGCTCCAGCAGCTTGGCCCCCACCTGGTAGATCTCCAGGTTGGCGCTGTCATAGAGGCACTGGGTGGTGACCACCACGCTGATCCCGTCCTCCACCGCCCGGCGGATGCCCCGCAGGCCCTTGTGCAGCACGTTGACGCCGCCCAGGCCGAAGGCTTCAATGACAATGCCCTTGTAGCCCATGGCAGCCAGCATATCAAAAACCGCCGGATTCAGCCCGGGAGTCAGTTTCAGGAGGAACACATTTTCACTCAGCTTCGGACACAGCCGGGCCTCGCCAGTGCGCCGGGGCAGCACCGTGCTGTCCACCACCAGCCCCCGGTTGCTGACCTGGGCGGCATAGCGGGCATTGACGCTCTCGAAGGCCGAAAAGCCCGAGGCCCGGACCTTCACCGCCCGGCAGCCCAGCATCACCTTCCGGTCGAAAGCCAGAAACACCCCGGGATATCCCGACGCGGCCATGGCGAAGGCAGTTCGCAGGTTATCCGGTCCGTCCGAAAGCATGTCCGCCAAAGGCAGCTGAGAACCGGTGAACACCACCGGCAGGTCGATATCCGGCAGCATGAAGGTCACGGCGGAGGCCGTATAGGCCATGGTATCGGTGCCGTGGGACACCACAATGCCGTCGTACCCTTCCCGGTTATCAAAAATGCTCCCGGCGATGAGCTGCCACTCCTGGGGCCGGATATTGGAGGAATCCAGGCACATCACATCCCGGACGGCAATGTCGTAATAGGTCCGAAGCTGCTCCAGCTCCCGCTCCATCACCTGGCTGCGGTGAGGCTCCAGGCCCTGGCCCCCGGGTACGGAGGCAATGGTACCGCCGGTGGTCAGCAGCAGGATTTTCTTCTTCATGTGCTTCCTCCTTGTTCGTTCCGCCGTCAGGCAAGCAGCGCCAGCACCCACTCCGTCACCAGCACCGCCGCGCTGCTGCTGATGGCCACCACAATGAGGCTCTTGCCCCGGTAGGCCAGAATCACCGCCACGATCAGCGCCGCCGCGCCGCTGACAATGGAAGCGGTGCTGCTCAAAATGGCGGGAAAGGTCATGGCAGTCAGGCAGCAGTAGGGTACATAGTACAGAAACGACCGCAGGAACCGGCTTTTGATGGGTTTGCGGAAAATGGTCAGCGGCAGGGCGCGGATCAGGTAGGTGGTCAGCGCCATGGCGAAAATGTACAGATAAATGCTCACGCTGCCGCCTCCTCTTCCTCCCGGACGGGGAACAGCGCCGCGCAGACGGCAGCCGCCGCCACGGTGCAGATCACGATGGAGATGCCCGCCGAGACGGTCTTCAGCGCCGGGACCCAGGCAAAGAGGCTGCTGAGGATCAGCGCCAGCACCGCCGCCGCCAGAATTTTGGCCTCCTTTTTGGCGGGAGGCACCACAATGGCGATGAACATGCCGTAGAGCATGACTCCCAGAGCCGCCCGGATGGACACCGGCAGCACGGATCCCGCCAGGGCCCCGCACAGGGTGCCCAAGGTCCAGCCGATCAGGGGAAGGGTTCCCAGTCCCAGCAGAAAGGGCACCGTCAGAGGCTCCACCCGGGCCATGGCCAGGGCAAAGATCTCGTCAGTATTGAAAAAGGCGATCAGAAGCCTGGGCAGAAGGCCGATCCGCTCCCCCATCCGCTGGCTCAGGGCCAGACTCATCAGGGCGTAGCGGCTGTTGATCACCAGCTGGGTCAGCACCATCTCCCACAGGGTCGCCCCGGCCACGATCAGGGTCAGGCCGGCGAACTGTCCCGCGCTGGTCAGATTGGTGATGGAGATCAGGGTAGCGTCCAGCGCCTTCAGGCCCTGAGCCGCTGCCATGGCTCCGAAGCCGAAGCTGACGGAGAAATATCCCATGCCCACCGGCAGCCCCGTCTGTACGCCGAATTGATATTCTTTCCACTTCATTGCATTCACTCTGTCATTTCTTCAGAATTATTCCGCCCCGGGGGCGTCCGGAAACCGGGTTTCCTTATTTCTTGTGATACCGCAGGGAACACACATCGTCGCCCTTGGCGATGCACTTGGGCAGGTCCAGCACCGCGCCGTAGCACTCCCCGATGCCGTGGTCGCCGCACATGGCGATGTCGCAGAGGGTGGCGATCTGCTCATCGCTGCACCCGGCCTTCTGCCAGGCCTTCACCAGAGGGCAGTAGTGAAAATCGATGGACAGGGTATCGTCGGTGCTTTCCAGCACGTCCATCTCAAACACCAGCTGGGCAGGCTTGGTAAACAGGGTCTTCCGCAGGCCCTTCAGGCTGTCGGTGCCGCCCTTCTTCACCAGCTCCGCCCCCTGGGACAGGCCGCAGCGGCGGACGGCGGCGCTGCCGAAATCCGTCCAGTCCAGCCCCCGCTTCCCGGCCTCGTCGCACAGCAGATACAGTCAGTGGGCCCGATGCTCCAGCTGAGCCCGGATGGCCTGCAGGATCCCGTTTTTGTACTTCGGTTCGTTTTTTACAATGCTCATGTTCTCTTTCCTCCATCCTGTCGGATGATTTTTTGCGTTCAGCGCTGAATGCCCTGATACTCCATCAGCTCCAGCACCTTCTGCCCCCGTTCGGTCAGGGCCATGCTGCCCCGGACGGGATACGCCTCATAGGCGCCGTCCCCAAAGCCACGGAGGGGCTTGTCAAAATCCAGAGAGATCAGCCCCTTTTTCTCCAGGCACTGCAGCAAAAGGCTCATTTCCTCCCGGTCCCCTTCCTCCAGGTACACCGGCGTAAGGTCCCCCAGCTTCCGGGCCACCGGCAAAAAGGGGATCTGACCCAGGGTGTTCAGAAAAGCGATCTCCTTTTCTGTCAGCACCAGTTCTCTGGCGCAGCAGCGGTCACAGCCGCCGCAGTTTCCGCAGCATTCGGACATGGTCATCCTCCTTGATTCAATTCCGTCTCCGCCCATCGTACAGGATCAGTTTATCCCGATCCCGGCGGATCATGCCGCGTCATTTGGGAGCGTCCAAGCCTGCCGCGTAGCGCTTGATGGCCTGGAAGGACTCGTCGGAGATGTCATGCTCCAGCTTGCAGGCATCGGCGGTGGCTGTCTGCTCGCTGACTCCCAGGCGGATCAGAAGACTGGAAAGCAGGGTGTGGCGCTCATAGATCTTTTCCGCAATCTCCCGGCCGCTGTCAGTCAGGGTCAGAGCCCCATCCCTGTCCATGCGGATATAGTCCCCCTTGCGCAGGATTCCCATGGCCCGGGAAACGCTGGGCTTGGAGTAACCCAGATACTCCCCCACATCCACGGAGCGCACAAAGCCGCTGCGCTTCGACAGTACCAGAATGGCCTCCAGATACATCTCTCCGGATTCATGCATGCTCATGACAGTCCCCTCCTTTTTCCATAGAATACCACATTGCCGCCTCAAATGCAACCGTTTCCCCGAAGACGGAACCATCCCCGGAACCCCAGACTTTCCGGGGATGAGGAGTACATAAGAGAAATTGGAATTTGTCAGACTGCCGGAACGCGATCCCCCCGCTCCCCGCAATGACAGCGTAAGACCAACGCGCACACGTTCCCCCCACCTGTCATTGCGAACCAGTCCGCAGACTGGTGCGGCAATCCGTTTCCCCTTGCAGCATTGCGAATTCGTACCTGCCACAAAAAGGAGAACGGATTGCCACGTCGCTGCGCTCCTCGCAATGACAGTGATAGACGGTACTCCGGTGCTTAACATTGCCCAAAGGGGGGAGCCAAGAAATCGTCAAATTCCAATTTATCGGGCAGTGGCAGAAACACCCTGCAGGATTTTGTGGTCCTGCAGGGTGTTTGCTATTTGGTTTCAGGTTATCTTCCGTTTATTATCTCCGGGAGCTTTTTCTGCGCAGGCTGTACATGCCGGTGCCGATCACTACGGCAGTGGATGCCGTAAACAGAACGATCCACAGTGGGAGATTGCACGGAAGGCCCCGTGCAAGAGAGTACTCCCTTGCAGATCCAGTTTGTTTGCTCCTATCCCTGGGGCAGAAGACCCTCCAGGGAAAATTCATAGCGCATGGCAAGCCGGCGGAACAACTCCTCCATGACCTTTTGGGCTATGCCCCGGATGTCCAGCCCTGCCAGGAAGCGAAGCACCTGCTGCAGCTCCTCCTCCGGCACCTTGTAGCCCCGCAGCGCCAGGGTCAGGAATTTGTTCAGCTTCCGCTCCAGCGGGAAGTCCGCCGTGCAGGGATTGGCCATATACCCGCGCATCAGCCCCGCCGAGCCAAGCTCCAGCTCATAAAAATCCCGCTCCGTCAGCTCCGGCTGATAGGGGCCGAAGATGCCATACAGCTCCCTGGCCGTAGCCCGCTGGATATAATCCAGCAGCTGCTGCTGGGTGTAGACTTCCAGGTAGATTTCCCGCAGATTCTGGTTCAGCTCCGTCAGCGTGAGCTGAAGCGCGGTTTCCGCCGCATAGATATACACAGGCGGGAGCGTGCTATCCACAACGCTCCTGGCCATGCCAAACTGGTTTTCAAACATGGCTTGCACCAGCTCCAGCAAAACGCCGTCCTTGCTGTGGAACAGGTTCTGAAAACTGCTGGAGGAGACCTGCGCTTCCCGGAGGATCTGGGTCGTGGTTGTCTGGCGGTATCCGTTTTCCAGAAACAGCCTGACACAGGTCTGCAAAATCCGCTTTTTCGTCCGAAGTCCGTCGCTTCGTATTGCCAAACCATCACCCCATCGCAGAATTTGATTTATCAGTTAATTTTATCACTTATGTATTTACTTTTCAATATAAAAACCGTTTTTTCCAGAAAATTGTCAGACCGGGTCCCGAAAAAAGGAGAAAATAACTCCTTGGGAAAAGCCGCGCACCCCAGAACCTTCCCCTGGAGGCGATATCATCAACCGTTAGGGACCCCTGCCAAACGATAACATGCAAAATGATCGTTTAGCGAGCAAGGGTACGTCCACCACCTGTCATTGCGAGGAGCGAAGCGACGTGGCAATCCGTTCTCTCTTTTGTGACAGGTACGGAAACAGGACGTAGCAAAGGGAAACGGATTGCCACACCAGCGTGCGCGCTGGTTCGCAATGACAGTGGTAGTCGGTACCCTGGCGGAACCATCGTACGTTAGGGAGATAAACGTTCATTTATCATAGCACTGCACCTGCGGTCGAGGGGCCCAAAGGATGTGCGTCTACCACCCAAAGCGCGTAACGCATTTGCCGCAGGCCTTGCCCGCGAAACGATCATTTTGCTTCCTTATATGGGAATCCTTAAGCCGATGACATTGCCCCAGGGGGTAGGGTGCCAACGGAAATGATTATGTGCATCCGTGGGCAGGGCAAAAAATGCCCCGGTCAGGGCTGGACTGCCAGGACCGGGGGTGGTTTATCAGGTTGTGAGTTCCGGATCCATTTTTTCTGCCGCGGCATCCCTGTCCCGTGGACGCATCCGCTGGGGGCCGCGGCCGTGAAGCAATCCTTTTCCCTGTAAACGGAGTGGAAGGGCTGCTTTTACGCTTCCTTTTTGGTAATGGCGATACCCGCCGCGTTCCTGCCCACATGGCAGGCAATGCTGCAGGGCAGATGGGAATATTCCACCACGGCATTGGGGAACGCCTCCTGGACCTGCAGGCGCCACCGTTCGGCCTGCTCCGGGTCCTCGAAGGTGCCCGCCGTGTCGATCTGGAGTCCGGAATCCGGCACATCGGTAAAGCGGGTCTGCCGGTCCTGCCGCAGGGCCTCCACCATGCACTCCTCTGCGGCCCGCATACCCCGGGCCTTCCTGAAGGTGTCCAGCTTGTCTCCCTGGATGGTCAGCACAGGCTTCAGATTCAGGATCGTGGCAAAGGCCGCCACAGCGGGGGTGATCCGTCCTCCCTTTTTCAGGTACTCCAGGGAATCCACGGTGATATAGATACTGGCCTCAAAGGCCCGCTCCTCCAAGTATGCCTTGAGGGCACCGGCATCCATGCCCTGCTCCGCCAAGCGGCAGGCGCTGAGAACGGATTCCTTCTGGGTCACGGAGATCCGGTGATTGTCCACCACCTGCACCTTCCCATCGTAGTCCAGGGCAAACTGCCGGGCGCTCTGGCAGGTGCCGCTGAGGCCGCTGGACATGGGGATGTAGACGATCTGGTCGTAACCGTCGGCCAGGATCCTGTCCCAGAGGTCCATGATCTCCCCGGGAGAGGGCTGAGAGGTGGAGACATCCAGGTTCTGCTTCATAGCCTCATAGAACTGCTCATTGTGGATATCCACGCCCTCCGCGTAAATCTTTCCGTCCACGATCACCGGCATGGGAAGCAAATAAAGTCCCGGCTGCGGGACCGTCAGGCCGCTGTTGGTATCCGTCGCGATGGCTGTTTTCATGAATGACCACCTTTCTGCTCTTTTCTGTCAGCCCGCTCTGCCGGGAGACCGGGAGGGCAGGCACTCTGAAAGCAGCCTCCATTGACAAAGAAAAATCAAGCTGCTATAATGCGGGACAAGTGTATCACATTCTTTTCCAGGTATCAATCACCCTTTCTGATACAAAATCCTCAATTTCGTATCAGATCATCCAAAGGAGGGCCTATGGACAGGCGGAAAAGCGAGAATCTGCGGGTCAAGCAGAGCATCACCAACACCCTATTCTCCCTGATGGCGGAAAAGAGTCTGGCCGACATCCACATTACGGAGCTGGTAGAGGGCGCGGGGGTGGCCCGGGCCTCCTTCTACCGAAACTACTGCTCCAAGGAGGACGTGCTGATCACCCTGATCCGGGACATTCTGGAAGAATACCGCCGGGAGGTGCTGCTGGAGGAGGGCAATTTCTATACCTACCGCAATGTGCTTCTGAGCTTTCAGTATTTCCGCAAATACCGGGACTATTTTCTGGATCTGTACCGTTCCGGCTTTTCCGCGGTGCTTCTGGAGGAGCTGAACCATTTCCACGAGTCCATGGAGGGCTCCATGCCCGCCTCCTCCATCGGAAAGTATCAGCTTTATCTGTACATCGGCGCGCTGTTCAACACCGCCCTGGTCTGGCTGGCAGAGGACGACAAAACCTCCCCGGAGGATATCGCCCGGTTCTTCCTGGACTCCATGCTCCGGGCACTGAACCGGTGAATAAGAAACAAAGAGAGCGTAAGTGATCGTTTATGTTTGCACCCCAAAACCTTCCCCCTCGGGGGAAGGTGGCACGGCGAAGCCGTGACGGATGAGGGGAAACGTGGAGGTTTCCTCAGCGGGAACGGGAAAAGAGGAAAGGTGCGTCAGCCCCTCATCCGCCCCAGTGTGCGCACTGGGGCACCTTCCCCCGAGGGGGAAGGTTTGGGGCGTAAACGATCCTTTATCACAATCACTTCACTGCTGCGGTAATCTATATCCCGCCGCAGAAAAACGGTCCCTGCCAGCCGGGAAAATTCCGGCCGGCAGGGATTTTGTATTTTGAATTTCCAGGCTCAGCACAGCTTGGCGCCGGCGGGGATTGCGTCGCTGACCATGACCAGGTTCAGCTTCTCCTCACCCTTCTCGGTGTGGACAGCGGACAGCAGCATACCGTTGCTCTCCCGGCCCATCATCTTTCTGGGCGGCAGGTTGGTGATGGCGACTAAGGTCTTGCCGATCAGCTCCTCGGGCTTGTAGAATTTCGCAATGCCGCTGAGGATCTGCCGGTCGGTGCCGGTGCCGTCGTCCAGGGTGAAGCACAGCAGCTTGTCGCTTTTCTTCACGTTCTTACAGTCCTTGACCTTCACCGCCCGCAGGTCGCTGCGGCAGAAGGTGTCAAAGTCCACCTTTTCCTCGCTGTAGGGCTCGATCTCCAGCTCCGGCACCGGGGGCTTGCTCAGCTCCTCCAGAGCCGCCAGCTCCTTCTCCATATCGATTCGGGGGAACAGAGCGGGGCCGGTCACCGTGGCTGCGCCGGCAGGCAGGACGCCGAACTGGTTCAGGCTGTCCCAGTCCATCCGGGCACCGCCCAGCCGCTTGGCGATCTCCCCGGAGGTGCCGGGCATGAAGGGCGTCAGCAGGCCGCTGCAGATGCGGATCGTCTCCAAAAGGTTATACAGCACGCGGGCCAGACGGGGCTTGCTCTCTTCGGACTTGGCCAGCACCCAGGGTGCGTTCTCGTCGATATACTTGTTGGCCCGGGAGATGACCTTGAACACCTCCGCCAGAGCATTCTGGAAGGCGTACTTCTCCATCTGCTCCTCGTACCTGTCCCGCAGAGAGGAGGCCAGGGCAATCAGTTCCGCGTCCTTTTCCCCGTCCGCCTGCTGATTCTCCGGCAGCCGTTCGCCGAAGTACTTCTGAGCCATGGCCACCGTCCGGGACACCAGATTGCCAAGGTCATTGGCCAGGTCCACATTGATGGTATTGATCAGCAGCTCATTGGAGAAATTGCCGTCGGAGCCGAAGGGGAAGGTCCGCAGCAGGAAGAACCGCAGGGCGTCCACGCCGAAGCGCTCCGCCAGCACGTAGGGATCCACCACGTTGCCCTTGGACTTACTCATCTTACCGCCGTCCAGCAGCAGCCAGCCGTGGCCGTAGACCTTTTTCGGCAGGGGCAGATTCAGACTCATGAGCATAGCGGGCCAGATGATGGAGTGGAACCGGACGATCTCCTTGCCCACGAAGTGAACATCGGCAGGCCAGAAAGCCTCCAAGTCGCTATACTTGTCGTTCTCAAAGCCCAAGGCGGTCATGTAGTTGAACAATGCGTCGATCCAGACGTAGACCACATGGCCCGGGTCAAAGTCCACCGGCACGCCCCAGGTGAAGCTGGTACGGGAGACACACAGGTCCTCCAGACCGGGCTTGATGAAGTTGTTGACCATTTCGTTGACCCGGCTCCGGGGCTCCAGGAAGTCGGTATTTTCCAGCAGGTCCTGGACCCGGCCGGCGTACTTACTCAGCCGGAAGAAGTAGGCCTCCTCCTCCGCGTCCTGGACCTCCCGGCCGCAGTCGGGGCACTTGCCGTCCACCAACTGACTCTCGGTCCAGAAGGACTCACAGGGCTTGCAGTACTTGCCCTTGTAGGTGCCCTTGTAGATGTCGCCATTGTCATGCATCTTCTTGAAGATCTTCTGAATGGCCGCCACATGGTAATCGTCGGTGGTGCGGATAAACCGGTCATAGCTGATATTCATCAGCTTCCACAGGTCCAGTACGCCCCCGGGGCCTTCCACGATGTCGTCCACAAACTGCTGGGGGGTGACGCCAGCCTCCTTGGCCTTGTCCTCGATCTTCTGGCCGTGCTCGTCGGTGCCGGTCAGGAACATGACGTTATAGCCCTGGAGCCGCTTATACCGGGCCATAGCGTCGGTGGCCACGGTGCAGTAGGTATGGCCGATGTGCAGCTTGGCCGAGGGATAATAGATGGGAGTGGTGATGTAAAAGTTGCCCTTACATTTTTCGCACATAGAGATCCTCCTTGAGTTGAAGGAATAAGTAAGAGTGAATCGTGAATAAGTATGGTATGCCTTCGGCATGATTTGAAATTCATCGCGAAGCGATTCCTCACTTCTTCACTATTCACTCTTACCTATTCCCTAAAAATAAACGCCGCCCCGGAAACCCAAGGGCGACAAACATTGACGCGGTACCACCTTGCTTCGCAGCGCTGTGCTGCCTCAAAACGCTGTAACGGGCGTCATCCGAAACCGCCTACCTGTCGACGGCCCAGCTCCAAGACCATGTTCCTCCGTTTTCCCCGTGCCCCCTCCCACCTTCCGGGGCTCTCTGACCGGCTCATCACGAAGTACTCTTCTCTTCCTCGCTTTTCTGTATCTTTGCCATTATAGCCCGAAACCAATCCCTTTGTCAACCCTAATCAACAGGAAAATGATCGTTTACGCTCCGAAGGTTGCTGTGAACGTACAAGGCTCCCTCTGATGAGGGAGCTGTCGCGAAGCGACTGAGGGAGAGAAAATGTTCCGTC
>SFQY01000052.1 GCA_004562395.1 bacterium
TTGTACCGTTTGAATTGACTGCATTACGAATGGGAAGGTGTCGCCATTCCTCATCCACCGCTTCGCGGTCCCCCTTCCCCCCGGGGGAAGGTATTGTGCGGCACTCATCCTTACAAATTCCGATTTATCGGGCTGCTGAGGGAAACCGATACGCACATTTAAAAACATCCCCGGAGGGGATACCACATCTTATATCTGATATCTCGTATCTTAAATCTTCGTTCCCTGCGCCTTCGGCGGCGGCGAGGGACGCCCGTTTTCCGAAAGTTTATAAAGTGTTTACTCCATGGCACTTTTTCTTTTTGGGGGAATGTGGTAAGATACAGGTAACCTTTTGACAGGAAGTGAGACGATGGGAAGCTGTGTGATCTTTTGCGCGGGGGGCTTTGACGCTCTGGCCAGGCCGCTGGGGGCGGAGGACTATGTCATCGCCGCCGACGGTGGGCTGCGGCATACCCAGGCTTTGGGGATCGTTCCGGCGGAAATTCTGGGGGATTTTGACTCCCTGGGCTATGTCCCGGAGGGGGCAACGGTCTACCCCGTGGAGAAGGACGACACCGACGCCATGCTGGCCGCCCGCCGGGGGCTGGCGCTGGGGCTGCGGGAGTTTGTGTTCTACGGCGCTCTGGAGGGGCCGAGGCTTGACCACACCGTGGCCAATTTCCAGACCCTGCAGTTTCTGGCGGACCGGGGGGCCAGAGGGTTTCTGGTGGGCCGGGACACCCTGGTCACCGTGGTGAAAAACGGCAGCCTCACCTTCCCCGCCGGGGCGGAGGGGAATCTGTCCGTGTTCTGCATGGGCCCCGACGCCCGGGGCGTCACGGAGCGGGGGCTGTATTACGGCCTCACAAACGGGGTCCTCACCGCCGGGTTCCCCCTGGGGGCCAGCAACCATTTTACCGGGGAACAGGCCGTGATCTCGGTGGAAGATGGCAGCCTGCTGGTCCTCTGGGACCGGAGCGCGGGGTTTCCGGAATAGGGCAAGCATTTTACCCGGGGGCAATGGCGGCAATTGAAGGATTCCCGCCAAAGGATACAATGAAATTGACCGTTCACGTTTGCACCCCAACGTAGGGCGGGGGCTCGCCCCCGCCGGGCAGGTGAGATACGCACTCTGCTGCGTTAGATGCGGATATGCAAAACCATTGGTGCGTCGGCGGGGGCAAGCCCCCGCCCTACGTTGGGTGCAGCATTGTTTGCGGGGTGGTTTTCCGGGGCGGCAGCAGACAGAGACAGGAGGTTTCTCCATGGAACAGACGGAATCCATTTCTTACATTGACCCCCGGGTGGGGCTGACGTCCCAGGAGGCGGCCCAGCGGGTCCCGGCGGGGGCGGCGGCGCAGACCGGGCTTTCGGAGAAGGAGATCGTGCTGAAGCACTGCTTTACCTTCTTCAACGGCATCTTCCTGGTGCTGGCGGCGGCGCTGGTCGTCGCCCGGTCCTCGGTGATGAATATGGGCTTTCTGGTGGTGGCGGCCATCAACACCGTCATCGGCATCCTCCAGGAGATCCGGGCCAAGCGGGCCGTGGACCGGCTGACTCTGGTGGCCCAGCGGCCGGTGAAGGTCCTCCGGGACGCCTCCCTCCGGGAGCTGCCGCCGGAAAATCTGGTCCGGGATGACATCGCCCAGTTCGCCCAGGGGGACACCCTGCCGGCGGACGGCATCCTCCGGGAGGGGGAGCTGTGGCTGGACGAGTCCCTGATCACCGGCGAGGCCGACGCCGTCACCCGGGGGCCCGGGGACCGGGTCCAGTCCGGCAGCGTGGTGCTGGCGGGCCGGGGGCTGGTGCAGCTGACCCACGTGGGGGCCGAGTCCTTCGCCGCCCGGCTCTCCCAGGAGGCCAAGGGCAATCCCGGGGCCAAGAAGTCCGAGATGATGCGCTCCCTGGACCGGCTGATCCTGGCGGTGGGCATCGCCCTGGTGCCCGTGGGGGTCATCCTATTCTATCAGGAATTTTCCGTGCTGGGCCTGGGCTTCCGGGCCAGCACCGAGGGCACCGTGGCGGCCCTGGTGGGCATGATCCCCGAGGGGCTGTACCTGCTGACCAGCGTGGCCATGGCCGCCTCCGCCCTGAAGCTCAGCCGCCGCCGGGTGCTGGTGCGGGATATGAACTGCATCGAAAGTCTGGCCCGGGTGGACGTGCTGTGCGTGGACAAGACCGGCACCATCACGGAGCCGGACATGGAGGTGGAAAACATCGAGCCCCTGTCGGACCTGGCGCCGGAATACCTGGAGGCGGTGCTCAACGCCCTCTACGGGGGCCGGGAGCCGGACAACGCCACCGCCCGGGCCATCCACGAGCTGTTCCCGGAGCCGGGGGACTGGGTGGAAACCAAGTACATCCCCTTCTCCCCGGAGTACAAGTGGAGCGGCGCCGTCTTCGAAGGGCACGGGGCCTTCCTGGCGGGGGCGCCGGAGTTTCTGCTGGGGCCGCGGATCGAGGAATACCGGCAGGACATCTCCGATTGGACAGGCCGGGGCAGCCGGGTGCTGCTGGTGGCGGCCTACGGCGGCGACCCGGCGCCGGGGGCCCTGGATCCGGCGGCGGTGACGCCTCTGGCACTGGTGATCCTCGGCGGCCGGATCCGGGAGAAGGCCCCGGAGACCTTCCGCTACTTTGAAGAACAGGGGGTCTCCCTGCGGGTCATCTCCGGCGACGATCCCCGGACCGTCAGCCAGATCGCCCTCCGGGCGGAGATCCCCGGGGCGGACCGGCTGGTGGACGCCTCCACCCTGGAAACCGACGAGGACTTCCTCCGGGCCGCCCGGGAGGGAGTGGTCTTTGGCCGGGTGACCCCGGAGCAGAAGCGGCGGCTGGTGGCCGCCCTCCAGGCCCAGGGCCACACCGTGGCCATGACCGGCGACGGCGTCAACGACCTGCTGGCCATGAAGCAGGCGGACTGCTCCGTGGCCATGGCCTCCGGCGCCCAGGCCGCCAGCCAGCTGGCAAGCCTGGTACTGCTGGACTCGGACTTCGCCGCCATGCCCGGCATCGTGGCCGAGGGGCGGCGGGTCATCAACAACATCCAGCGGGCGGCCACGCTGTTTCTGGTGAAGAACATCTTCTCCCTGTTCCTGTCGGTGATCTCCCTGTTCACCGACTGGCCCTATCCCCTGCAGCCCATGCACCTGACGGTGATCTCCGCCCTGACCATCGGCATCCCCTCCTTCTTCCTGGCCATGGAGCCGAACTACGACCGGGTGAAGGGCCACTTCCTCCGGGGGGTGCTGCGCCGGGCCTTCCCGGGAGGGCTGACCAACGTCTTCGCGGTGCTGGTGTGCCAGGCCTTTATGGATGTCTTTGACCTGAGCGCCGGGCCCATCGCCACGGTCTGCGCCGGAATTCTGGCGGTGGTGGGGATGATGGTGCTGTTTCAGGTGTGCAAGCCCTTTGACACCTTCCGGAAAATCATCTGGACCGCCATGCTGCTGGGGCTGACGGCGGTGTTCACCGTGCTGGGGGAGCTGTTCGCCCTGACCACCGGCACCGTCCAGTCCAACCTGCTGATGCTGACCCTGCTGCTGATGACCCCCACCGTGTTCTTCGCCATGCAGCGCCTCTTCGACTGGGGCGACCGGCTGGTGGGGAAGGTGAAGATCAGGCTGGGGAGATGAGGGGGTTGGTCAGCTGCCTGGTAAATTGGAATTTGACGTTATCATAATTCGTAGGGCGGGGTCATGACCCCGCCGACCCACTGCAAATTTCCGATCGGTTTGTTGAACGGAAAAGGTTCGTTCATACCGTAGGGCTTATGGCTTCCCCCCGCCGAAACGTAACTTTTTTCTGGTGATTCCAGTGAATGCTCCCTGGTCAAAAACCGGAACTTGGTCGGCGGGGTCATGACCCCGCCCTACGGCATACCCCGTCAAACACCAATTTATCGGGCTGCTGAGGAAAACCGGTACTCCGCGTAGGGGCATAAATTAAGGAATGATTGCCACCGGCAATCATTGAGATTTATGATTCGCTGCGCGGCGCACCACCCTTGCGGTCGCCCGGCGGTGATGGGTGTTTTTGCCCACCGATTTCGGCGAATCCGTTTTTTCACCCGGCGGGGGGAGCGGCGGGTGATGCGCCTTCGGCGACGGGCGACCGCGAGGGTCGCCCCTACGCGGGGGAGCGGCGGTGATGGGTGTTTTTGCCCACCGATTTCGGCGAATCCGTTATTTCCACCCAGCGGGGGGGGGCGGCGGGTGGTGCGGATAATGGAAAAATCCCCTCTGCCGTGGGGCAGTGGGGATTTTTTATGGCGTTTACTTGGTGCCGAAGATGCGGTCGCCGGCGTCGCCCAGGCCGGGGACGATGTAGGCGTGCTCGTTGAGCTTCTCGTCCACCGCGGCCAGGTACACCTCCACGTCCGGATGGGCGGCCTGGACGGCGGCCACGCCCTCGGGACAGCCGATGATGTTCATCATGATGATGTTCCGGCAGCCGTGCTGCTTCAAAAAGTCAATGGCGGCGATGGCGCTGCCTCCGGTGGCCAGCATGGGATCCACCACGAACACCACCCGGTTGCCGATATCGTCGGGGAGCTTGCAGTAATATTCCACAGGCTTGTGGGTCTCGGGGTCCCGGTACAGTCCGATGTGGCCGATCTTCGCCGCGGGGATCAGGGCCACCATGCTGTCCACCATGCCCAGGCCCGCCCGCAGTACGGGAACAATGGCCAGCTTCTTTCCGGAGAGCATCCGGCACTTGGCGGTGGCCACGGGAGTCTCCACGATGACCTCCTCCGTGGGCAGGTTCCGGGTGGCCTCATAGCACATGAGGCCCGCGATCTCGCCGACCAGCTCCCGGAATTCCTTCACGGGGGTGTCCTTGCTGCGCAGGATCGCCAGCTTGTGCTGGATGAGGGGATGATCGAGTACGTGTACATTTGCCATGGGAATCATTCTCCTTTGTTTTTTTGATATGGTGATCGGCCCGCACCCGCAGGCCGGGATAACGCGTGGGAAACGGTGCGTGCGAAACCTTCCTCCGGGGGGGAGGTCGCGCACCCCCCTTGGCTCCCCCCTTGGGGGAGCTGGCAAAAATCTTTGATTTTTGACTGAGGGGGTGACGGGAAGGTTGTGCTTCTGCCTAACGACACCCCCTCCGTCAGCCCCCTTGGGGCTGCCACCTCCCCCAAAGGGCAATGTCATCAACTTAAGGAACCAGGCCCCGTTTTCCCTGTCATTGCGAGCCAGTGCGCACACTGGCGCGGCAATCCGTTCCCCTTACAACGTCACCATTGCCCCAAAGGGGGAGGCAAGGGCGCTGACGCGCCGCGCCCCATAACCTAGAAAGCTTCGGGGCGGTCAGGGGTGGGATTGCCGTTCCAGGCGTTCCCGTTCGGCCTGGCTCAGGCGGAGGTAGTTGGGGGTCAGGGCGTTGGCGTCGCAGGTGTTTCCCTGCCGGATCTCCCGCTCCGCCAGCAGGGCCACCCCGGCGGCCCGCTGGTGCATCCGATGCTCCGGGGGCATCACCAGGCCGGGGACCCGGTCATGGAGGGTCCGGTAGGTCAGGGCGCTGCCGTCGCCCACCAGGTACACCGGCTCCGAAAGGGGCTCCAGCTCCGCCGCCAGCTCCTCCAGGGAGATGGCCCGGTCCTCCTTCAGCCGCCGGAGGCTCTTTCCGTCGCTGTAAAACAGGGCGTTGTAGACCTGGCTCCGGCGGGCGTCCATGCAGGGGCAGACGTAGCCCCTCCCAGCCCCGAAGCCCAGGGCCATGGCCTCCAGGGTGGACACGCCGCAGCAGGGGGTCTCCCCGCCCCAGGCGAAGCCCTTGGCCGCCGCCACCCCGATGCGCACCCCGGTAAAGGACCCGGGGCCTGCCGCCACCGCCACGGCGGTGACCTGGGAGACGGCCCGGCCGCACTGGTTCAGCAGGTCCTGGGCCATGACCAGCAGGGTCTGGCTGTGGGTCAGGCCGGTGTTCTGGTAGCACTCCCCCAGCAGCGCCCCTTCCTCCGCCAGGGCCACGGAGGCGGCCTTGGCGCTGGTTTCAAAGGCTAAGATCAGCAAGGAAATCCCCTCCCTCCAGGGTGATACGCCGGGTGTTCTCCCCCAGCTTTTCAAAGGTCACCGTTGTGGCTCCGGCCATGGCGGCGGAAACATTCTCGCTCCACTCCACGGCGCAGACGCCTCCCCGGTCCAGGTAGTCCTCCCAGCCGATGTCCCACAGGTCCTCGGCGGAGGTCAGCCGGTACATGTCGAAGTGGAACAGGGGCAGGCGGCCGGTGATGTATTCGTTGACGATGGTATAGGTGGGGCTGGTGACGGTCTCCCGGCACCCCAGGCCCCGGGCGAGGCCCCGGGTGAAGGCGGTCTTCCCCGCCCCCAGGTCCCCCCGGTAGGCCAGCACCGTTCCCCCAGGAACCAGCGCCCCCACCGCGGCCCCCAGAGCCTCCGTCTGCTCCGGGGATGTGGTTTGAAATGTCATAGTATTTCCTCATCGTAGGGCGGGGGCTTACCCCCGCCGGTCGGTATCGTTGATTGCATGGTTCGTTGGGTGCGGATTGTTTCGGTTTTGCCCAGCGGCTCGATAAATAGGTGTTTGTAAGGATGAGGGCCGCACCATACCTTCCCCCGGGGGGAAGGGGGACCGCGAAGCGGTGGATGAGGAACGGCGACACCTTACCATTTGCAATGCAGTTAATTTAAACGGTACAGACTTTTCCAATGTACCTTTTCACGAACTGCAAACAAATTCGGAACATATCGCCGTTCCTCATCCGCCCCAGTGTGCGCACTGGGGCACCTTCCCCCCGGGGGAAGGTATGGTGCAGCGCATCTCAGCAAATTCCAATTCATCGGGCAGTTGGGGAAAAACGGTATGCAAAACATGTTATTGGGAATTTTTTAAACGTTCGGCCTGGTCGGCGGTGGCAAGGGCGTTGATGATTTCGTCCAGGTCGCCGTCCATGACGGCGTCGATGCGGTACAATGTCAGATTCACCCGGTGGTCCGTGACCCGGCCCTGGGGGAAATTGTAGGTGCGGATCCGCTCGTTGCGCATTCCGGTGCCCACCTGGCTGCGGCGCAGGCCCGTGACCTGGCTGTCCAGGCGCTCCCGCTCGATCTCGTAGAGCTTGCTGGCCAGCATCCGCATACACTTCTCCCGGTTCTGGACCTGGCTGCGCTCCTCCTGGCAGGACACCACGATCCCCGAGGGCTTGTGGATCAGCCGCACCGCCGAGGAGGTCTTGTTGATGTGCTGGCCTCCGGCGCCGCTGGAGCGGAAGACCTGCATCTCGATGTCCGCAGGGTTGATCTGCACGTCCACCTCCTCCATCTCCGGCAGCACCGCCACCGTGGCGGTGGAGGTGTGGACCCGGCCCCCGGACTCGGTCTCCGGCACCCGCTGGACCCGGTGGACCCCGGACTCGTACTTCATCCGGGCGTAGGCCCCCCGGCCGTTGAGGATGAAGTCCGCCTCCTTCACGCCCCCCAGCTCCGTTTCGTTATAGTTCATCAGCTCCACGGTCCAGCCCATTCTGGCGGCGTACATGGAGTACATCCGGAACAGGCTATGGGCAAACAGGGCGCTTTCCTCCCCGCCCACGCCGCCCCGGATCTCCACGATGACGCTTTTGTCGTCGTCGGGGTCCCTGGGCAGCAGCAGGATCTGCAGCTTTTCCAGCAGGGCCTCCCGCTGCTGCTTGGCCTGGGTGAAGGTCTGCTGGCACAGCTCCTTCAGCTCCGGGTCCGCCATCAGCTCCTGGGCCTCGGCCATGTCCGATTCCGCCCTGGCCAGGGCCTGAGCGGCCTGCACAATGGGCTCCAGGTCGTTCTTCTCCCGCAGCAGCTTCGCCGCCCGTTTGGGGTCCGAATAGAAATCCGGCTGCTCCGAACGGGCGCAGAGCTCCTCGTATTTATCGCAAAGGGCCTTGATTTTTTCCAGCATATGGTACTCCTGATTGGGAAATTCCCCCTTCGTTCCGGGGTTTTTGCAAGGAATTCGACATTTTTCCAGACATACACCCGGTCAGCGGGGGCATGTTAACATCGCGCGGCAGTCCGAAGCCTCGATTTACCGGCGCTGATAGATGTTCAGCACGCAGCTGGCGGTGTCCGTCAGCCGGTCCGTGTCCGCAAGGCGTTGGGCGCCGGCTTTGGTGATGCGAAACAGGTGGGGCGTCATGGAAAGCAGGTTTTCCACCTGCCGGCCCTCAACGGTGAAGGAAAACCGGATGGGCGCCCAGCCGGTGAGGGCGAAGCCCGGAAGCTCCGGATGGAGCACCTTCTCCCGGCTGTCCAGGTGGTCGTAGATCACGGACTTGAGGCCCAGCAGATGGTCCTGGGCCGCCAGCACCTGCAGAAAGTACCCGCCGGGGGCCAGAACCCGGTGAAATTCCTCCGGCACCGTCAGGGCGAAGAGGCTGGTGAGCAGCCCCACGGAGGCGTCCTCCAGAGGGATGTGGGCGGCGGTGGCGCAGAGCCATTGGCAATGCTTGTATTTTCCCGCGGCCAGCCGGACGGCCTCCTTGGAGATGTCCAGCCCCGTCAGGGGCAGGTTCAGGGCCTGGGACAGCCGGGCGGCGTAATAGCCCTCCCCGCAGCCCACGTCCAGAATGGGTCCCGTGGGGTGCAGAGCGGCGGCGGTGTCCATGAGGGTCCGGGCGATGGGGGCGTAGAAGCCCGCCTCCAGAAATTCCCGCCGGCACCGGACCTGCTCCAGGGTGTCCCCGGGGTGCAGGGCGTGCTTCTGCTGAACGCTCAGCAGGTTCACATACCCCTGCCGGGCCACGTCAAAGCTGTGCCCCCGGGGGCAGACCCAGGTCTTTTCCAGGCTGTTCAGTTTTTCCCCGCAGATGGGACAAAGCAAATTCATAGCGCGTTCCTCCACCTGATACTATACCCCATTTTTGCCCCTGCGTCAAATAGAATGCATAAAGAAAATGAAAAAAGGAAAATTCGGGGCAGCGGCGGCCCTTGCGGCCGCCCGTGGCCGCAAGGCGCTGGGGACGCAGATATGAGATATGAGATATAAGATATAAGATATAAGTTGTGGTATCCCCTTCGGGGATCATTTGGAAATGTTGGAACGCCGGAAAATTGGTGTTTGCAGGGATGCCGGAGCGCAAAGCCTCCCTTGCCTAAAGGGAGGTGCCCGAAGGGCGGAGGGATTGAAGCGGTACCAGGTAACGAATTCGCCCAGGGTTTCGGCGAAATGGTAACATCTGCCGCGAGAATCCCTCAGTCAGCTTCGCTGACAGCTCCCTTTAGGCAAGGGAGCCTTTGGTGCGGCTCACCCCTACAAATTCCTATTTATCGGTGCGCTTACGAAAGCCGATGGTCTGAAATGGGATTTCAAAAGGATCCCCGAAGGGGGTACCACATCTGATATCTGATATCTATTTTTCTTTCTACATTACCAGAAAGGTTGGGATTGGATATGCGGCGGGTATTGGCGGTTTTGGGAATTCTCGCGGTGCTGGCGGGGCCGGGGCGGGGGGCGGAGGCGAAAAAATACGTGGCGCTGACCTTCGACGACGGCCCCTCCGGGAAGTACACCCGCAGGCTCCTGGACGGGCTTTACGACCGGGGGGTGAAGGCCACCTTCCTGCTCTGCGGCTACCGGATCAAGGACTACCCGGACATCACCCAGCGGATCTTCGACGAGGGCCACGAGATTGGCTACCACGGCTACAGCCACAAGAACATGAAGGACATGAGCCGCCGGACCATCGCCGCCGAGATCATGGACACCCAGGCCCTGCTGCCGGAGGGCTGCAATCCCGTTTTTCTGCGGCCTCCCGGAGGCTGCTGCGGCGACGCGGTGCGGCAGGTGGCCCAGGCCCGGCATCTGGCCATCCTCAACTGGTCCGTGGACCCCCGGGACTGGGCTACCCACGACACCGCCGCCGTGGAGCGCTCGGTGCTGGAAAACGTGAAGGACGGGGACATCGTGCTGCTGCACGACATGACCGACTGCTCCGTCCAGGCGGCCCTGGACATCGTGGACGCCCTGCTGGAGCAGAACTATGAGCTGGTCACCGTCTCCCAGCTGGCCAAGCTCCGGGGGGTCTCCCTCAGACCCGGGCAGGTGTATTACCGGTTTGGACCATAGGCTTTTTTATGGGGAAGATTTCCTGCTGTCATTGCGCCGAGGCCGCACCAGTGTCATTGCGGGGAGACTCCATTTCCCTGTCATTGCGTGGAGCGCAGTACCCCATTCCTCTGTCATTGCGAGGAGCGAAGCGACGTGGCAATCCGTTCTCCTTTTTGTGGTGGGTACGAATTTGCAACGTTGCAAGGGGGAACGGATTGCCGCGCCAGTGTGCGCACTGGCTCGCAATGACAGGTGGGGGGAAGGCGGGCGCGTTGATTTTTACGCTGGCATTGTGGGGAGGCCGCGCTCCTGTCATTGCGGGGAGCGCAGTACTCCATTCCACTGTCATTGCGAGGAGCGAAGCGACGTGGCAATCCGTTCTCCTTTTCGTGGCGGGTGCGGGATCGCTACGTTGCAAGGGGGAACGGATTGCCGCGCCAGTGTGCGCACTGGCTCGCAATGACAGAGGGGGAACGTTGCCCGCTTTTTCTGTCATTGCGGGGAGCGCAGGACCCCATTCCACTGTCATTGCGAGGAAGCCGTGGGGCGTGGTGACCGAAGGGAGTGCCTTTGGCGCAATCCGGTCTCTCCTTGGAAGATGTTGGCGGCTTTATGGAATTGCGGTATTGACAGCGGCGGGTTTTGGGGTATAATGGGGGCAGATCGCGCGCAAAGACGTCTTCGGGGTGCCGGGTGAGCCGGCTGAGATTGGACCGGATGGTCCTGACCCGTGAACCTGATACGGCCAATACCGTCGGAGGGAAAGATGCAAAATGGAGATACCTATCGTATCGCGTTGCACCTGGACGGTTTGCAACGCGGTACTTTTTTTCGGAGGTTTTTCCCATGCAAACCAAAACAAAACGTCTGACCGAAAGCGCCATGCTGCTGGCAATGGCCATTGTCCTGGAGCTGGTGTCCAAGAGCTTCATCCCCGAAATGCCCTTCGGCGGGCAGATCACCCTGGTGAGTATGCTGCCGGTGGTGCTGATCTCCTACCGCCACGGGGTCAAGTGGGGCCTGGTGTCCGGACTGTGCTACGCCCTCATTGAGATGGTCATCGGCGCCAAGACCGTGGCCGCCGCTTTCCAGCCCGGCTACTTCGGCGACGAGACCATGATCCTCAACGCCCTGATCATGTGCCTGCTGGACTACATCCTGGCCTTCTCCCTGCTGGGTCTGGGCGGCATCTTCCGCAATAAGATCAAGAACCCCGGCCTGTCCCTGATGTGCGGCTCCCTGGTGGCTCTGGGGGCCCGGTACCTGGCCCATGTTCTCTCCGGCTACATCCTCTTCTCCGGCTGGGCCGAGTGGTTCTTCACCCAGGACGGCTTCCCCGCCTGGGGCGCGCAGCTGGTCCAGTCCCTGACCCCCGGGGTCCTGGGCTGGGTGTACTCCCTGGTGTACAACGGCATGTACATGGTGCCCGAGATGATCCTCACCGCCCTGGCCGCCCTGCTCATCGCCCGGGTGCCCAGGATTGTCGCAAAGGTCAGCTGACGGGAAGAAAAGGGACGTATCCTCTAACCTTCCCCCCCCGGGGGGAAGGTTTTGCGCTCCGGGATCCCAACAAATTCCAATTCAGGTTATCGGTTTTCATAAACTCACCTGCAAATTGGTGTTTGTAAGGATGCCGCAACGCAAAGCCTCCCTTGCCTAAAGGGAGGTGCCCGAAGGGCGGAGGGATTAGGCGGTACCAGGTAACGAATTCGCCCAAGGTTTCGGCGAAATGGTAACAGCTGCCGCGAGAATCCCTCAGTCAGCTTCGCTGACAGCTCCCTTTAGGCAAGGGAGCCTTTGGTGCGGCGCACCCCTACAAATTCCAATTTTTCGGTGCGCTTACGAAAAAACAGGGCGTCCCCCCTTTGGGGGACGCCCTTTTTGCCCTTAGCAGCAGCCGCAGTTGTTATTGTTGTCGCAGCCGTTCCAGTTGCCGCAGCCCCAGTTGTTGCCGCAGTTGCAGAACAGCAGGATCAGAATGATGATCCACCACCAGTTGTTGTTCAGGCAGCCACAGATACCGTTGTTGTTACACATAAGGATCCCTCCGAAAGACTTTTTTGAGCGTCGCCGCTCATCCCATCCTATTCCGGAGGCTGAAAAATGTGCCGCCCCGGGGCCGATTCCGTCAGAAATTCTCCCAGGCCCATGACATTGCCCCGGGGACCCCGCGCAGGGGACGAAGATATCAGATATGAGATATGAGATGTGGGATCCCCTTCGGGGATGATTTTAAATCTGCTGATCGGTTTTGCCCAACGGTCCGGTAAATTGGAATTTGTTGAGATGAGGGACCGCAATACCTTCCCCCGGGGGGAAGGGGGACCGCGAAGCGGTGGATGAGGAATGGCGACATCTTACCATTCTCAACGCAGTCAATTCAAACGGTACAGACTTTTCCAATATACCTTTTTAACGAAATGCATATAAATTCGGAACAGATCGCCGTTCCTCATCCGCCCCAGTGTGCGCACTGGGGCACCTTCCCCCCGGGGCAATGTCATTAACTTAAGGGACCAGGGTCCAATTTTCCTGTCATTGCGAACCAGTCCGCAGACTGGTGTGGCAATCCGTTCCCCTTGCAGCGTCCCGATTTCGAACATGTTACCAAGGAGAAAACGGATTGCCAC
>SFQY01000053.1 GCA_004562395.1 bacterium
TTGTAGGATTGCCACCGGCAATCCTGAAAATTGAAAATCGCTTACGCTATGCTCGGGATGACAGCATAATTTCGACATTTCAACTCTTGATTGGCATTGACAATTAACAATTGACAAATTGGTGTTTACAACACGATCACCGTAGGGGCGGATATTATCCGCCCGCAACCCTACCGCATGGATAGCACGCGCATTCACCGGAAATGCTCAAAAACCGGAACGTTTCGGGCGGATAATATCCGCCCCTACGGTGGTAACGCAATGTGTTCGAAAACTTCAAACACCGATTTATCCGCCTTCCGATTTTGTTGGCTGCGTCTATTATAGTCCTCCGTGGGAGGATTTTCAAGAGAGGAGGCAAAATCCGGGAGGGAATTGATTCGTCCCGCGGGCTTGCTCCATGGGCGTTTCCAATTGACCGCGCGGATCGGCCGTCATCGCCTGGGTCGCTCCGCGGAAGGGCGGGCGTTTTTTGTCACGGAGGCTGGCATAAAAATGCTTCGTTTTTTTGCAAAAAAACAGAAACTGCTTCTTGACAATTCTCACAAATGGTGGTATCTTTGTTTCGGTAAATCTTTACCGAATGAATGTGCAGTGAGCCACTTCAACGGCAGCTGCATAAATCCTGTATGGGCCGATCCTCAGAAAACGGTAGGCACCAACACATTACAAGGAGTGTATGAATTATGGCATTCAAAACTGACATCGAGATCGCACAGGAAACCGAAATGCAGCACATCCGCGAGGTCGCCAAGACCGCCGGTGTGGACGAGAAGTACCTGGAGCAGTACGGCAACTACAAGGCAAAGGTTGACTACAACATCCTCAAGGACATGGCGGACAAGCCCAACGGCAAGCTGGTCCTGGTGACCGCCATCAACCCCACCCCCGCCGGTGAGGGCAAGACCACGACCACTGTCGGTCTGGCTGACGGTATGCGCAAGATCGGCAAGAACGTCATGGTCGCCCTGCGTGAGCCCTCTCTGGGCCCCGTGTTCGGCGTCAAGGGCGGCGCTGCCGGCGGCGGCACCGGTGACTTCCACGCCATCGGCGCTGCCAACAACCTGCTGGCTGCGATGCTCGATAACCATATTTACCAGGGCAACGCTCTGGGCATCGATCCCCGTCAGATCACCTGGCGCCGCTGCGTCGATATGAACGACCGTCAGCTCCGCTTCGTGGTGGACGGCCTGGGCGGCAAGGTCAACGGTACTCCCCGTGAGGACGGCTACGACATCACCGTGGCTTCCGAGATCATGGCGGTTCTGTGCCTGGCCTCCGACATCAACGACCTGAAGGCCCGCCTGGCCCGTCTGGTGGTCGGCTATACTTACGGCGGCAAGCCCGTCACCGCCGGTGACCTGAACGCTCAGGGCGCCATGGCCGCTCTGCTGAAGGACGCTCTGAAGCCCAACCTGGTTCAGACCCTGGAGCATACTCCCGCCTTTGTCCACGGCGGTCCCTTCGCCAACATCGCCCACGGCTGCAACTCCGTCACTGCCACCAAGATCGCTCTGAAGCTGGGCGATTACGCCATCACCGAGGCCGGCTTTGGCGCTGACCTGGGCGCTGAGAAGTTCCTGGACATCAAGTGCCGCATGGCGGGCCTGAAGCCCTCCTGCGTGGTCCTGGTTGCTACCGCCCGCGCTCTGAAGTACAACGGCGGCGTGCCCAAGGCCGAGACCGGCAAGGAGAACCTGGAGGCTCTGGAGAAGGGCCTGCCCAACCTGCTGCAGCATGTTGAGAACATCACCAAGGTTTACAAGCTGCCCTGCGTGGTGGCTATCAACCGCTTCCCCACCGATACCGAGGCCGAGCTGAAGCTCATCGAGACCAAGTGCAAGGAGCTGGGCGTCAACGTGGCTCTGTCCGAGGTCTGGGGCAAGGGCGGCGAAGGCGGCATCGAGCTGGCCAAGGAAGTTGTCCGTCTGTGCGAGCAGCCCAACGACTTCTCCTTCGCCTATGAGCTGGATCTGCCCATCAAGGAGAAGATCGAAGCCATTGTCAAGCGGATCTATCACGGCGACGGCGTGAACTTCACCGCCAATGCCGAGAAGCAGATCAAGACCCTGACCGATCTGGGCTATGACAAGATGCCCATCTGCATGGCCAAGACTCAGTATTCCTTCACCGACGACCAGACCAAGCTGGGCGCGCCCCGTGGCTTCACCGTCACCGTGCGCAACGTCAAGGTTTCCGCCGGCGCCGGCTTCCTGGTTGCCCTCACCGGTGAGATCATGACCATGCCCGGTCTGCCCAAGGTTCCCGCTGCCGAGCGCATCGATGTGGACGAGACCGGCAAGATCTCCGGCCTGTTCTAAATCCCGATCTTTCCCCAAAAGCACAGGCGGCCCCCCGCCTGTGCTTTTTCAAAATCTGGCCCAATGTAGGGCGGGGGCTTGCCCCCGCCGCATGGAACCGACTGTTTATCGGCGGGGGCAAGCCCCCGCCCTACAATCTGTTTGTTTTCGGAGGACATTTTTTATGGATATGACCCTTGAATCCTGCCGCACCTTTGTGGAGGTGCTGGCATCCAACGCTCCCGCTCCCGGCGGCGGCGGCGCGGCGGCTCTGGTGGGCGCCGTGGGAACCGCCCTGGGCAACATGGTGGGCTCTCTGACCGTGGGCAAGAAGAAGTACGCCGATGTGGAGGCTGAGATCATCGCCCTGAAGGGCAAGTGCGACGCTCTGCAGAAGGAACTGCTGGACCAGGTGGAGGCCGACGACAAGGGCTTCGTTCCCCTGGCCAAGGCCTACGGCATCCCCAAGGATGACCCCAACCGGGACCGGATCCTGGAGGAGGCTACCGTCACCGCCTGCGCCGTGCCCATGCACATCATGGAGCTGTGCTGCGAGGCTCTGGACTGCATCGCGGTGTTTGCCGCCAAGGGCAGCCGTCTGGCGGTGTCTGACGCGGGCTGCGGCGCGGTGTGCTGCAAGGCCGCCCTTCAGGCCGCTTCCCTGAACGTGTTCATCAATACCAAGTCCCTGAAGAACCGGGACGTGGCGGAGGAGATGAACCGCCGGGCCAACCTGATGCTCAACAAGTACTGCCAGATGGCGGACGAGATCTTCGACGAGGTCAAAGCGGGCTTCGGCCAGTAAAAGAGATCGGATAGAAGATAAGGAATATCTGATATATCCCATACATTGATTTGGAGGAATAACACTATGGCAAAACTGCTGCTGGGCAAGGAAGTCACCGATGCCCTGAACGCGAATCTGCAGACCCGTACCGCAGCGCTGCGGGAGAAGGGCGTGGTCCCCACCCTGGGCATCATCCGGGTTGGCGCGGATCCTTCCGACCTGTCCTACGAGAAGGGCGCCACCAAGCGGGCTGAGCTGGTGGGCGTGGAGGTCAAAAAGTTTGAGCTGCCCGCCGACGCCACCAAGGAGGATGTGCTGGCGGCCATCGACCAGGTCAACGCCGACGACTCCATCCACGGCGTCCTGATGTTCCGGCCCCTGCCCAAGCACCTGAAGGCATACACCAACGAGATCTGCAACCGTCTGGATCCCAAGAAGGACGTGGACTGCATGACCCACCTGTCCAACGCCGGCGTGTTTGAGGGCCTGAACGATCTGGGCTACGCTCCCTGCACCCCCTCCGCCTGCATGGAGATCCTGGACTTCTACGGCATCGACTGCAAGGGCAAGAATGCCGTTGTCATCGGCCGGAGCCTGGTGGTCGGCAAGCCCGCGGGCATGATGCTCATGGGCAAGAACGCCACCGTTACTACCTGCCACACCAAGACCGTCAACACCGCCGAGATCTGCCGCAATGCCGACATCATCGTCTCCGCCGCCGGTGTGCTGAACAGCCTGACCAAGGACTTTGTCCGTCCCGGCCAGGTGGTCATCGACGTTTCCATCAACTGGGACCCCGAGAAGCCCAATGCCAAGGGCGGCAAGGGCGGCATCGCCGGTGACGCCAAGTTCGACGAGGTGGAGCCCATCGTAGAGGCCATCACCCCCGTTCCCGGCGGTGTCGGCTCCGTGACCACCTCCGTGCTGATGAAGCACGTGGTGGAGGCAGCGGAAAGAATCTGATCCCTTCGCCCCAAACGATACAAGCGCCCCATTCCCACCTGCAAACCGCAGGGGAAATGGGGCGCTTTTCCTGGAAAAAATAAGAAAAACTTAAAGTCCTCGAAAAGACTTCCTAAAGATGCCCATGGTATAATACCCCCGATCAAAAGGAAGGTGAATCCCATGAAGACAAAAAAAGGACTGATTGCCGCGTTTGTGCTGCTGGCGCTGCTTCTGGCCGGAGTGCTGGGAGCCAAGCCCCTGTACAACCTCTACCGGGATGTGAGCTTTGACTGGGTGGAGCGCAGCGAGACGGAGAAGAAGGTAAAGGCTTTTGCCGTGGAAAAAGGAATTTCCTACGGCGAGTACCCCCAGTTTATCATCGACCTGCTGGAGCGCAATCCGGAGACGGAGGAATTCGTACTGAACTACCCCTTCCGGAACGAAAAACCAGCCGTGGATCTTACCGGCTATCAGGAAAGCGACGGGGTGCCCCTGTTCCTCCAGTGGGACCCCATGTGGGGCTACACACGCTATGGCGACGGTATTCTGGGGATCACCGGCTGCGGCCCCACCTGCCTGGCCATGGTGGGATTTTCTCTCACGGGAGACGACAACATGTCTCCCGATCAGGTGGCCAAATTCGCCGAGAAGAACGGCTATTATGAGTCCGGCTACGGCTCCTCCTGGACCCTCATCAGCGAAGGTGCCGCAAAGCTGGGACTCACCGCCCGGGAGCTGCCTCTGGTAAAGAAAAAGATGGTGGACGCGCTGGAAGCAGGATCGCCCATTATCGTGGCCCTGGGGCCGGGGAGCTTCACCACCCAGGGGCACTACATCGTGCTGACGGGAATGGAAAATGGTTTGTTCCGGGTCAACGATCCCAACAGCCCCAGGCGCTCGGCTATGCTCTGGAGCTATGAGGAGCTGGAAGGCCAGATCCGCAACCTCTGGGCCATCAGCAAAGCCTGACAGGCTCCTGCGCCGGCAGCGAAACCCATGCGAAAAATGATCGTTTACGCTCCAAAACCTTCCCCCTCGGGGGAAGGTGGCACGGCGAAGCCGTGACGGATGAGGGGAAACGTGGAAATTTTCACAGAAGTTGCGATAAACAGGAAATTTCCGACATTCAACTCCTTTTTTCTGCAGTGGAAGTATTCGGCGCGGTATCCCCTCATCCGCCCCAGTGTGCGCACTGGGGCACCTTCCCCCGAGGGGGAAGGTTTTGGGGTACAAGCGTAAACGATCATTTCTCGAATCCATCGTTTTGGCGGAAAGGCCCGGAGCGGTATCTGGTATTTGAAAAGCCCCCTTTCCCGCCGGGGTTCCGGTCAGGAAGGGGGGCTTTTTATATGCCCAGCAGGCCGAACAGGAGCAGTCCAAGTCCAGCGCTGAGGCAGATGATCACCGGGATGCTGACCTTGCATTTGAGCAGCAGCACCAGATCCACGATTCCGATGGCGATGGAGGGCCAGCACAGGGAGCCGCTGCGGACATAGTTGTCCATGGCCAGGGAGACGATGACGCCCAGGATCATGCCCAGGCAGGCCGGGCGGACGCCCAGCAGAATTTTCTGCATGATCCGGCTGTTCCGGAAGCGGTTGAAGAAGGCCGCGGCCACGGCGCACAGGGTCAGGGCCGGAGTCAGAGTCCCCAGATTGGCGGCCACGGCACCGGGGATCCCCGCCGCCTGCATCCCCGCGAAGGTGGCGCAGTTCAGGCCCAGGGGACCGGGAGTCATTTCCGCGATGGCCACAATGTCCGTCACCTGGCTGGCGGTCATCCAGCCGTGGCTGATCACCTGGCTGGAGATCTGGGGGATCATGGACAGTCCCCCGAAGCTGGAAAAGCCGATGAGCAGGAAGCTCCAGTACAGCTCAAGCAGCACCATGTTCCTTCGCCTCCTTCCGCTCGTAATACTCTCCCATGAGAAGTCCCGCCCCGATGCCCAGCAGAACCAGATAGACAGCGCTGACCTGGAACCAGATGTACAGGGCGAAGGTCAGAAGAACCACCAGGGCGCAGGGGCAGTACTTGATGCTGCCCTTGACCATTCCCAGAGCGGCGCTGATGATGATGGGGACCACCGCCGCCTGCATCCCCTCCATGGCGGCTGTGACCCAGTAGTTGCTGCGGAAGGCATTGTAGCCGAAGCTGATGACGATCAGGATCAGCATGGGGGGCACCACCATGCCGAAGACACTGACCAGGCCCCCTGCCAGGCCGCCCACCCGGTAGCCGTAGAGCATGGCCACGTTGGCGATCATGGTGCCCGGGAGGCTTTTGGCCACGCTGGTCAGATCCAGCAGCTCCTCGTCGGTGATCACCTGCTTCTTTTCCACGTACAGCTGCCGCATCTGGGCAATGATGCTCCAGCCGCCGCCGAAGGTAAAGCAGCCGAACCGGACAAATTCCAGCAGCAGGGTCAGAAGATTTTTCGCTTTCTTCGTGGGAATCACCTCATTTGTCCACGCAAAGGCGCGGGATATCTCTGATTGTCAGGCACCCAAGGACAGGGCACAGAAACCTTGCCAATGGCGCCAATTGCAGGGCGGAGTTCGCCTTACGATAGCACATTCCGGGGAAAAACGCAAGGAGGATACGCTTCGATCCCCGGTCCCATAGGGGACCGGGGACCAGGAAAAAAGGAGGAGACTGGCGTTTTCAGGGTGCCTTACAGGGGCATGATGCCCATGATGATGGCGAAGAGCATGCAGGCGATGGAGAAGCCCCAGACCCACAGGAAGGAGGACTTGATATGGTCCTTGATGTCCACATCGGCCAGGCCGGTGCCCAGCAGGGTGGCGGGAACCATGGGGCTGATGAAGGTGGCGCAGTTGCGGCAGACCACCATGGCGACCGCGATGGGCAGCGCGGCCACGCCGAAGCCCTCGCCGATGGCGATGATGACGGGGAGCATACCGTAGAAGTAGGAGTCGGTATCAAAGGCCAGAGCCAGAGGCACGGACAGGACACCGATGACCAGAGGCAGGTGCTGGCCGATGGCGGCGGGCAGGACGGCGGTGATCAGACCGGCCAGGCAGCGGACCACGCTGGGGATGTCGGCAGCGGCGGTGCTCTTGGCGGAGGCGGCCACCAGGCCGATGATGTTGCCGGCGTCGTCCATCTTGTAGTTGAAGCTGGTGGTCAGCACACCCATGAGGACTGCGGCGCCCATCAGGGTGGAGCACATCATCAGCGCGGGACCGGCGTGGAGGTTGATGATCTTCTTGTGCATCTTGGCGGAAGCGCCGTAGTTGACGAACAGGGCGATGGAAACACCCAGCATGAAGGGCACGTAGCTGGGGAACACGTCCCAGATCAGCAGAGCGATGACGGCTACGGTCAGCAGAATATTGAACAGGAACAGCTTGGGGCGGGCCAGCTCGTTGGCCTCGGTGCTGGCGGCGGCCACTTCCAGGGTCTCGCCCTCAGCCAGACCGGCGCCGTTCTTCTTTTCCAGGATACCGGTGATCACGGCCACGCCGAAGGCCAGCAGCAGACCGAAGATCTGGATGGGGATCAGGGTGGACCAAAGCTGGCCGGCTTCCATACCCAGGACGGTGGCGGCACGCATGGTGGGACCGGCCCAGGGCATCAGGTTCAGCACGCCCATGGCCAGCACCGCGATGCGCAGCAGGGAGGTGGGCTTCATGTGCAGCTTCTGGTAAACGGGCAGCATGGCGGGAATGACGATGCAGAAGGTGGAGGCGCCGCCGCCGTCCAGATGGCCGATGGTGGCGATGAGGCAGGTCATGACACACACACCGATGACGTTATTACCGATGAGCTTCATCAGCTTGCCGATGATGGTGTCGAACATGCCCGCGTCGGTCATAATGCCGAAATACAGAACGGAGAATACGAACAGGGCTGCGGTGGGGGCGGTGGAGTTGAATCCGGCTTTGATCATGGCTGCCAGGTCCTCAAAGCTGAACCGGCCGCCCAGTACCAGGATCAGGCCCAGAATGCTGGGGAAGACGATAAAGGCGATGGCGGGCTGGGTCTTGCTCTTGAACAGGGTGATGACGATCGCCACGATGGTGAGAATACCGAGAATGCCAACTACGGTGTTGCTCATGGGGGATACCTCTTTCTTTTCAATTTTATTTTGTGCTTATCGGCTTTGCTCAGCAAAGCGGTAAATTGGAATTTGTAAGGATGAGGGCCGCACCATACCTTCCCCCGGGGGGAAGGGGGACCGCGAAGCGGTGGATGAGGAATGGCGACACCTTACCATTCGCAATGCAGTTAATTTAAACGGTACAACCTTTTCCGATGTAC
>SFQY01000054.1 GCA_004562395.1 bacterium
GGAAAAGGTTGTACTCTTTGACTTGACTGCATTGAGAATGGGAAGGTGTCGCCATTCCTCATCCACCGCTTCGCGGTCCCCCTTCCCCCCGGGGGAAGGCATTGCGCGGCAGGCATCTCAACATTTCAAAATCATCCCCGAAGGGGATCCCACATCTGATATCTCATATCTACTATCTCCTATCTTATTTCCGATCCCTGCCCTGGAGGCACAGGGGAAGCTCCATGCGGTTGGCTTCCAGCAGCTGCTGATCCCGCAGAAGGGTTTCCGCTTCCCCGTCGGCCACGATTTTCCCGTGGGACAGCACAATCACCCGCTGGCAGGTGTCCAGGATCATGTCCAGGTCATGGGAGGCGATGAGCTTGGTCTGGGGCAGACGGTTGATTGTGTTGATGACCGTGCGGCGGTTGACGGGGTCCAGGGCGGTGGAGGGCTCGTCCATCAGGATCGCCTCCGGCTCCATGGCGAGAATCGTGGCAATGGCCGCCATCCGCTTTTCACCGCCGGAAATTTTGTGGTTGTAGCGGTGCTTCAGATCCTCCAGGCCCAAACGGCCCAGGACCTCGTCCACCCGCCGCTCCGTTTCCTCCTGGCTCAGGCCGTAGTTCCGGGGTCCGAAGATCATGTCCTCATAAACCGTGGGCATGAACATCTGATTGTCGGAATCCTGGAGAACAAACCCGATCTTCCGGCGGATGGCGGGAAGATTCTGCCGGTTCATGGCCAGGCCGTCCACGGTGATCTGCCCCCCACCGGTCACCAGCCCCAGAAGCAGCTTCATGATGGTGGACTTTCCGGCTCCGTTGGCGCCAATGAGGCCCACCGTTTCTCCCTTCCCAATGGAAAAGCTGAGATTCTCCACCACAGGGCAGCCGTTGTCGTAAGAAAAGGATACATTCTGAAATGCAATCATGTTCATTCACCCCATAAAGAAACTGCCCAGCACCGAAGCGATGGGAACCAGCCTTGCCGCCAGGAACGCCGCGGCCCAGACCCCGCAGAAGACGGCCCCACTTCCCCCGAAGGGCGGCACATGGGCATAGAAAAACTCCCCCCGGAAGCCCCGCAGGAGCATACTGTCGTACAGCTCCTGGGCCCGGTCCATGCTCCGCAGCAGAAGCTGGCCCAGGAAGGAACCCCAGGCGGAAATGTGGATGCCCTTCTGCCCCGGGGCCCGGAGCCGGTAGGCCTCGGTCATAACAGTAACCTCCTCCAGCATCACGCCGATGTAGCGGTAGGTCAGCAGAAGCAGCGTGGTCAGCACCTGCGGCACATGGAGCTTCCGCAGGGCGGCGCACAGGGAATCCATGGGCGTGGCGGCGATCAGCAGGAAGGAGGCCATCAGGGAGAACACGCCCTTGAGCATCAGCGTCACCATGGAGATCATACCCCCGGTTATGGTCACAAGTCCAAGCCGCAGCATGGGCGTACGGTCAAGTAAGGGATTCGCCAACCCCACGGCGCAGACCAGCGGAAGCACAAAGCGCAGCTTATAAAAGCAGGTGCCCACGGGGATCCCCGCCGCCTGAAACATCAGCACCGGGTACAGCACCATGACCACCAGACCGGTGAAATCATATTTGGAAAAGGAGACCACCGTGGCAATATAGCAGACCGTTACCAGCAGCTTGCACACTGGGTGCAGCCGGTGAACGGGGGAATCCTGGGCGGCCAGAGCGTCCATTTCCCGCAATTCCCGCTGCGCCTGAGATAATTTGTCCATAGAACGTCCTCGCAGAAGATAATCGGAGACACCCGACGAGTGCCTCCGATATCATATCACATTCTTTATGCTTTTGCAGCAACTTTTTTCCTGCGGAAAAAGCCTCCCGCCATACAGACCAGGAAGGCGGCCCCTGCCACGATCCCGGAGCCAACCAGACCGGAGACGGAGGTGCCTGCCGGACTGTCACTGTTTGCGAAGGCATAGTCCGGCAAAAACGCGGTCTTTTCCTGGATGGAACCGGCCACCTCGGCTGCGCCGCTGGAGATTCCATAGCGTTCTTCGTCCAGACCCATATTCTCACTGTAGCCCGCTTCGGCGTTGCCGAACATGGACCACTCCAGGCCGTCGGGGTTGGAGCTGGCCGCCAGGCTCAGGCCCCCACCAACGACGGCGACCACAACGGCCAGAATGATCATCGTGGTTTTCAGAGAATACCTGCTCCGAACAGCGGAAACGGAAGTATCCACATCCATCAGAAGCTCCGGTCGGGCTTCATAGACAAATACCAGGACCGCGGAGGTAATCAGGCCCTCCACCAGGCCGATGGCAAGATGGATCGGCTGCATGATCCCGACAAAGGCGCCCAGCGGCAGCTCGGTGATGCCGGAAACGGAGGTCTCCACAGCCACGGAGAAGGCGCCCAGCTGCAAGGTGATGACGCAGCCCAATATGGATGCCAGAAGGATCCTGCTCCGGCCGGCGGCTTTTGCGCCCAGCCTGGCGAACAGCTTGCTTCCCATGATTGGCCGCCATAGTAAGTAGTACCCCACGAAGCACCCGTAGAAGGCCATGTTCCAGCAGTTCGCTCCCAGGGCCAGCAGGCCGCCGTCGGCAAAGAACAACGCCTGTATGGTCAGGATCACCACCATGGACAAAAAGCCTGCCTGGGGCCCCAGCAGGGCCGACAGCATCATGCCGCCGCACAGGTGGCCGGAGGAGCCGGTGCCGGGAATGGTGTAATTGATCATCTGCCCGGCGAAAACCAGTGCGGAGGTCACCGCCATGGTAGGAAGCTTGGCCATATTTTCATCTTTTCGCAGGGTTTTTACGGAAGCGCCCACCGTGACCGCGGAAGCGGCATACATGGTGGCGGCCACGGCCGGAGCCAGCAGCGCGTCTGCCATATGCATAGAAATCCACCTCATTTATCAAGATGGACCCATTATACCGCGAAAAAAATCGGATTTTAAGCCCCCCGGGGGGATATTTTCCCAAAAATAATTTGTAACTATTCAGTCGTGGCAGAGAGTTTCACGGAAATGATCGTTTACGCTTGCACCCCAAAACCTTCCCCCTCGGGGGAAGGTGCCCCAGTGCGCACACTGGGGCGGATGAGGGGATACCGCACCGAATACTTTCACTGCAGGAAAAAGGAGTTAAATGTCGGAGATTTCCTATTTATCGCAACTTTTGTGAAAATTTCCACGTCTTCCCCTCATCCGTCACGGCTTCGCCGTGCCACCTTCCCCCGAGGGGGAAGGTTTTGGACCGTAAACGATCATTTATATGAGAAATTTCGGGTACGACTGAATAGTTACAATAAGTTCACAATTCCCCGGGCCGGAATTTACGCTGGCCTGCCTGCGCTGATCCTGACCTTCTGGGGGGTCGTGCCGTACAGCTGCCGGAAGGTGCGCATAAAGGTTTTGTAATTGGTCAGGCCGTTTTGCTCCATCAGCATGGGAATGCTCTGGTCGCTGGTCTGAAGGTCCTCGTAAAAATGGGTGGTGCGGATCATGGACAGATAGTCCAGAAAGGTCTGGCCCGTATATTTCTTGAAGATCCGGCAGAAATACTCCTTGGAGATCCCGATGTGGGACGCGGCTTCCTCCAGAGACAGGGGCTGGCGAAAATTCTCCTGGGTCCACCCCACCACATCCATGATCCGGTTCAGATCCCGGGCAGAGGCATTTTCGCTTTTGGGCAGGGCCCTTCCGGAGTGATACCGGTACATCCCGTACAGGAATTCAAAGAACCGGGCGGTAAACAAAAGCTGGTAACCGTCCGCATTTTCCTCGAACAGCTCCCGCATGGCCTGAAGGGACCTGAAAATCTCAGGCGTCTGCTCAATTTCCTTCCTGCGAAGACAGGGCGTGAACCGCAGAAGCTCCTGATCCGGCAGAACCTCCTTCAGCCGCCTGGCGGATACCTGGATCAGCACATAAGGGCATTCCGCGAAACAGCTGCTGATCCTGGTCATATGCAGCTCGCCGCTGTTGATGGCCAAAAGGTCCCCCGGCTCCAGCTCGTAGGTGTCCGCCTGGACAATGGCGGTCATATGGCCCTCCAGCAGCCAGATGAACTCCACGTATTCATGCCAGTGGATGGGCACCGTCACCTCGTCAGGGAGGTTATCGTACCACTGGCTGCAATCCGCGATCCTCCCGGGACTGCTGAAATAGACCGGAAGATGGTCCGTCTCTCTGACCAGCTCGTGGGTAATGGAAGCAGCCTGGGGGTCCAAAGACACCCCGCCGGAAATGGATAGCATGAAAATCCCTCCTTTTTTCTGCCTGGAATGGTTTGCTTCCAGCATAACACAGATTGCGGAAAATATCAATAACCGCCTCCGGATCGTATCAAAATCATCCGAATAAATATCAATATTCTGCAATTTCGACAGATATTATTTTAATATAAAAGCAGTCAACAGCATCAAAAAATCAATATTATCCTAAAACAGGGCAATATCCCTACTAGCAATTTCCAGGCGGATCCTGTATCATAATACCCGTAAAGAAACAAATCCAATTTAAAAAAGGAGGATCTCTGTTATGAATCCGCTCATGTATCATCTGTACGTCAGCCAGTCCAATCTGTCCCGTGTCATGGCAGAGGACGCACTCGTCGCGGAGCTGCGCTGCCCCGTAGCCTACGGCCGTGCCGAAAACATCGCAAAAAAGCGCTCCCTCTTCAGCAGAAAGATCGATCTGAACAAATCTCAGCGGAATAACGACTCCCGCCGGAGCGCAAACATCCGCATTTCCGAATGCACTGCTTAAGCTGCCCACAGTCCCTGTCGCCAATGCGTGCAATTTCATAACAAAAGCATCGCTGCCCGTCCGGGCAGCGATGTTCTTTTTTGAGTACCGCAACCCTTCGCTAGTTTGCTTCGTTATGGGCCTTGATGGCCGCGGCGATTTCCCTGTCATTATAGAAGAAGTAGATGCCCAGGGCGCTGGCTACAAACAGGCAGGCCACCAGAGCCGTGGCCTGGATGCCCTCCGCGGTGGCCGCGCCGGTGCCGTCCGCACCCTTGCCCAGCAGCAGGGCGCAGGCAATGACCACAATGCTCTGGCACAGCTTGTTGGCAAAGTTTCTGGCTGCCAGGAACATCCCCGCCCGGTTCTTGCCGGTCTTGATGGTATCGTACTGGGCCAGATCCGCAAACATGGACGCCGGAATGATGTTGGTAATGGCGATGGGCATGGCAATGATCAGCCCGATCAGAATGGCAAAGGCGGGGCTGCCGATGAGGCGGATGACCCACGAATAATTGTAGATCGCGCCGTACAGCAGCACATAGGTAATACAGGCACCCAGCAGCAGGGGCTTCTTTCCCACCCTCCGGGCCAGGATGTTCACCAGAGGATAGGTACACACGCCCACGCCGATGGAGATCACCGTAACGACGGTCACCCACAAGTCGCCCAGGGCCAGCAGGTTCGTGATATAGTACACCTGCGCCGTATTGAAGAAGGTAAAGGCCACCCACATGACCAGATACCCGACGGTAATGATGGTGAAGTTTTTATAGGAGAATATGGCCTTCAGCGCCTCGCCCAGGGGCTGGGAATAGGGCTTCTGGACAATGTAATCCTGCTCCCGGATGGCAAAGGCAGGCACCAGGGCCGTGATGATACCGGCGGTGAAGCAGACGATAAAGGGGATCCGCAGGGCCCAGATCTCGGAAATCCCCGCGCCCATGAGCAGGCCCTTGGTCATGGAGGTGCAGAACACCAGGGCGTTGGAGATCACATACATCAGGCTGTTGATGGTATACAGGAACACCCGCCGCTTGGGCTCTGCCACGATCTCCGCCTGGAGGGCGGAATAGGGAATGTTGTACAGGGTGGAGAACAGGTAGTAGAGGATCAGCAATACCCCAACCCACACCGCGTTGACATAGCTGGTGCCGCGGACAGGGGGGAAGAAGATCATCAGGCAGCAAAGGCCGTAGGGCACAGCGCTCCAGCGCATGAAGGGGATCCTGCGGCCCAGCTTATGCCTGCAGTTGTCCGTCAGGTTGGCCACCCAGGGATCGGTGACGGCATCCACAATGGTTCCGATGCCGCGGATCACAGCCATGACCAATGACGCGCTGAGGAAAAACCGGGGCAGGGTGGTATTGGCATTGGTGGGGATAAAGAACGTCAGCAGGTAGGTGGTGATGATGCCGTTGATCATCCCCCGGGAGAAATCGCCCATGCACAGGGCAATGATTTTGCTGTTGGTCAGTTTTTTCATGCAGGTTCCTCCTGGCGCTGGATGGCGAAGATCTTCTCCCTCAGCAGCCTCTTGAATTTTTCCGGTTCCTCTCCCATGGGTCCATGGGCGGAATGCTCGAACCAGACAAGGTCCTTGTCCGGCGCCTCTATGGAATCATAGAATTCCTGCACAAGAGAAGCAGGGGTATTTCTGTCCAGCCTCCCCTGGAAAATGTAATAGGGCATCCGGAAGGGGCCGCAGTCATGGACAAAATCGTAATGGACGATGGTAGGCCACATCCGGGAAAGACAGAGCTTGTAGCCCCTGGCGGTGCCGATTTTGGACCGCAGATCCAGCTCCCGGGAGGCCAGAATGGGGATCACCGTGCCGGAGAAATACCCGCCCTTTTTCGTGGAATGGCCGCCGTACTTTTTCATGATCCGCCGCTGGGTCATCAGCCCTTCAAAAACCGGCCTGTACTGCCCGTCCACGGGAGGACCTACCCGCTGCAGGTCGGCGATATCCGCCTCATTTCCCTCCTCCCTGGCTTTTTCCAGGGCAAAGGTATAGGAGACATTCTCATTTTCAATGCCGTTGACCACCTGGCCGTAGCCGATGTATCCGGCGATCTTTTCCGGATGTCTCTGGCAGACAAAGGTGCCCAGCTCCGTCCCCCAGCTGGCGCCCAGAAGGAAGATCTTCTTTTTCTTCAGTGTATCGCACAGGTAATCGATCAGCTCCGCGCAGTCGGAAATCAGCTGCTCCAGCGTCAGGGTTTCCGGATCACAGCCAAAATAGGAGCCGCCGGTGCCCCGCTGATCCCAGGCAACGATGGTCAGATCCCCAGTGAGGTCCATATGGTTCTTCGCCATGGCGTGCCGGTTGGGTACACCAGGGCCGCCGTGGAGGAAAAGGACCACCGGGTTTTCCATTTTCGTACCCCAGATATGGATGGTCTGCGCCAATCCGCCCAGAATGATCCGTTCTTTTCTGTCAATGGGATATTTCATCCTACCGCCCCCCTTTTCTGTCAGTATATAGGATGAAACCGAAAAAAGCAACCGCAGATGTCATAAGTTTCCGGAATTCTCACCAAACGCTCACCGCTGTTCCCGGCCAGGAAAAAGAACAAACCCGAAACCTCGAATTTTAGACAGCAAAAAACCGCATCCGAAACGGATGCGGTTTTTGTGTTGGCATTACCTATCTTCCCGGGCAGTCACCCGCCAAGTATTGTGGGCG
>SFQY01000055.1 GCA_004562395.1 bacterium
TAAGATGTCGCCGTTCCTCATCCGCCCCAGTGTGCGCACTGGGGCACCTTCCCCCCGGGGGAAGGTATTGCCCACTGCGCAGCTAAACGATCATTTACGTAAGCAGCGTACGGGGGATGTTGGGAAGGAAATGCTTCTGGGGTGAACGCGCATTCGCGGCGGGGGTGGCCGCGAAACCAGCAGCCGGGGCAGCCGTCAGGCACGGCAGAATCCCTTCTTCGGGAGATTTTCCCCCGGGGTTTCCTTGAAAAGACCGGAAGACTCTGGTAGAATATACACAGTGATTCCAAGAGAGGAAAGGAAGTACCGATGAAAGCAGAGACAGAAAGAAAGAGACCTTCCCGCCGGCTTACGTGGTGCGTACTGGCCGCTGTCCTGACAGCCCTTTGCACGGGGATACTCCTGTGGCAGTATTGCGGCGTCAGAACGCAGCCCCATCTGAGGGCTGCCGGTATTCCGGTGGGGGATATGACCCGTGTTCAGGTTCGCAAGGCCTTGAAGGAAATGGCGGAACGCCTGTCCGGGGAGGACATGGTGATCCGCCTGCCGGAGGAGGAGCTGCGCCTGTCCCCGGAGGCCACCGGCGCGGCGCTTCGGATGGGTGAGGCGGTGCGGACCATTTTTGCCTTTGAAGGCGGCGCGGAAGGAGACGGGGAGAAAACCGTCAGTCTGCTGCGCTGCCTGCGGCTGGATGAGGATGCCATTCATGCCGCCCTGGAGGCATATGCCGGACAATACGATTCGGAATACTCCGACTGGTCCTATGTGCTGGAGGGACAGCGCCCCGGCCTGGAGGAGGACGTTTATCGGGAAGACGCTCCCGGTCAGACGCTTTTGCTGACCATGGGCACTCCGGGGCAGAAACTGGATGTGGATGAGGTGTACAGCCGGGTGCTGGAGGCCTATGACAGCGGCTCCTTCCTGGTGGAGGTGGAAGCGCCTCCCGCAGATGTGCCGGAAGCGCCGGATCTGGAGGCAATCCTCCATGAGATTGAAAGCGAGCCTGTGGACGCTTCTCTGAATTTAGAGACCTACGAGAGCCAGACCGCGGTCTATGGCTATGGGTTTGACCTAGAGCAGGCCCGGAAGCTGGTGGAAAAAGCGGAGTACGGCGAATCGGTGTCCATTCCCCTGGAGGCCGTTGCTCCGGAGATCCTGGGAGACGGGGTTTACTTTCGGGATGTGCTGGGAGAATACAACTCCGGCCACTCCAACCGGCCGAATATCGTGAACAACCTGGAGCTGGTCTGCAGTTTCCTGGACGGCACCGTGATCCAGCCCGGAGAGGAGTTTTCCTATAACGACACAGTGGGGGAGCGCACCGTGGAGCGGGGCTTCCTGTATGGGGAGTCCTTCACCGGCTTCTCCCAGAGCAGAAGCGCCGGAGGCGGTGTTTGCCAGGGCTCATCGGTTCTGTATGTCTGCGCCCTGACCGCAGAGCTGGAGATATTGGAGCGTGTCAATCACGGCATGGAAGTGAGCTATACGCCCCCCGGACAGGACGCGGCGGTGAGCTGGGAAGGACCGGATTTCCGCTTCCGGAACAATACTCATTTCCCCATACAGATCACCGCGGAGCTGGCGGAGGGCCAGATGCGGGTGAAGCTGCTGGGTACCGATGAAAAAGACTACTATATCAAGCTGGAAAGCACCTATGGCCGGGACGCGCATCAAAGCTATGCCAATGTCTATATGTGCAAGTACGACAAACAGACGGATGCCCTGCTCAGCCGGGAGAAGGTATCCCATTCCGCCTACCGGCTTCTGACGTAAACGGCACCGCCGCTGGGACTTCACTCCCGGCGGCGGTTCTTTTTTGGAGTCTATTCCGGCTGCCCCCGGAGCCCCAGAGCGGCGGTGACCAGGATGCCCAGATTGTCCCGGTAGATGGACGCGAACTGCTCAATGGGCAGGGGATTTTCGCCTTCTCCGGCTTCGATGGTATAGCCCGGACGGCGGAAGGTCTGGATGAACCAGTCCTTGTAACCGGCGAAGCCGGATTCGTAGGGAGTGTCCGCCAGGGTATAGCCGCTGAGCCGGGCAAATTCCTCTCCCAGCGCCCGGGCACCGGGGACCTGATAATCCTGAAACTGCCAGTAGATGACCTTGCCCTGGGTATGGTAGGCCAGAACCAGGTCCGGGTCCAGAGCCTGGGTCAAGTCTGCCAGGGCGATGGACTCCCGCTGGCTCAGGGGAGACCGGCCCACATAGTCCCGGGGACCGGGTTTGGTGTAGCCTTGGGAGAACTTGATCTCCCTGGCCCGGAGCCATCCGGCGGGATATTGCAGGTTCAGGTCCACCCCCAGAAGATTGGCCTTCCAGCCGTCGGGGAAGGGAATATCCGGGTAGTTGTCTCCCAGGCGGCGGGCGGCCTCATATTCCAGAGTCCCCGTTTCGATGGCCCCGGTGACCAGGTCCACTCCGTCAGGGTCCACCATGGGGACAGTGTAGATCGTGGCTGCTTTCAGAATGTTCCGGGCCTCCACACCGTAGAGCCTGCCTCCGTCCTGAGCAGCCTGAGCCAGCTCCTCCATAAATTTCAGAAGCACCGGGGTGGTGATCCACTCGTTGGCGTGGTGGGCCGCCGTGTACAGCACCTTCCGGCTCCCCTCCCCGGCGGTCAGGGTCAGCACCGGACGGCCAAAGGCGGTGGTGGTGAGCGTTTCGCTTGTCAGAAGGGGATACCGCTCCGTCAGGGCAGCAATGGTCTGCCGGCAAAGCTCCGCGGTCATGGGTACATCCGTTCGCACGATAGCCAAAAAATCACCTCCGGTTATGGTATGCGCCTCGGGTGAAAAATGTGCGCAGAGGAAAGGCAACCCCCGCTTCCCTGACATGCGCTGTATCGTTTCTGCCGTAAAGGATCGTTTGCGCTCGTACCCCAAAACCTTCCCCCTCGGGGGAAGGTGCCCCAGTGCGCACACTGGGGCGGATGAGGGGGCATCGCGCCAAAGGATGTCATTGTAGGTAAACAGGAGTAACCTGTTGGAAATTCTCCTTTTCGTTACTGCCGTGCTAATTGCCACGTTTTCCCCTCATCCGTCACGGCTTCGCCGTGCCACCTTCCCCCGAGGGGGAAGGTTTTGGGGAGCGTCCGTTATTTCGCTAAACGATCATTTTCCTTGACATTGTCTCCGAAATGAAGTATGATTGGTATAACCAGTCATACTTACAGGAGGGATCCATATGCAATTTCCAAAGGGCAAGCACGCCTGGATGGTCAAGATCGGGGAAAAAGGGCAGTTTGTCATTCCCAAGGAAGCCCGGGATCAATTCGGGCTGCAGCCGGGACAGACCATTCTGGTGCTGGCGGATGACGAAAAGGGCATTGCCATTCCGCCCAGGGATGTCAGCGAGAAGCTCTTTGCCCAGATTTTTCAGGATTCGGAGCAGGAGGAGTAACATGAGCCGCATTGTGTTTTTCTGCATTCCCGCCCACGGGCATACCAACCCCACTCTGGGCGTGGTCCGGGAGCTGGTGGCCCGGGGCCATGAGGTCCTGTACTATTCCTACCGTATGCTTCAGAAGGACATCGAGTCCACAGGAGCCACTTTCGTAGCCTGTGATGAATTCGACGCGCAGCAGCATCTGACACCCCAGGAGGGGGCCAGGATCGGTTCGGATCTGGCGCTGTCCACCCGGGTGCTGGTGGATACCACGCTGGCTCTGGATGAGGCCGTCTGCCGGGAGATGGAGCGGCTGCGGCCGGACTGCATCGTGGCGGATTCCATGGCGGTGTGGGGAAAGGCTGTGGCCCTGAAGCTGGGGATCCCCTTCGTGTCCTCCACCACCACCTTTGCCTTCAACCGGTATTCCGCACGGATCATGAAGCAGAGCGGCAAGGGAATGCTGTCCATGCTCTTCTCCATGAGAGAGGTCAACCGGCAGATCCGGCGGCTCCGGGACCGGGGCTATCCCGTCAAGAGTATCCTGGACATCATCAGCAATGACGAGAATACCGACACCATCGTCTACACCTCGCCTCAGTTCCAGCCCTGCGCGGAGACCTTTTCGGAGAAATACGCCTTCGTCGGCCCCTCCATCCGGCCCACGGTGCAGCAGATCCCTAAAACCCGGGACCGGCTGGTATACGTCTCCATGGGCACCGTGAACAACGATATGCTGCCCCTGTATCGCAGCTGCATTGACGCGCTGAAGGATATGGACTGCCAGGTGATCCTCTCTGTGGGGAATCAGGTGGATCTATCTCAATTTGGCCCGCTGCCGGAGGGGATCGCCGTCTATTCCTCCGTGGACCAGATGGCGGTGCTGGAAAAGGCGGATGTGTTTGTGTCCCACTGCGGCATGAACAGCGTCAGCGAAAGCCTGTATTTCAGCGTCCCTCTGGTGATGCTACCCAAAACCAGCGAGCAGGAGGGAGTAGCTGCCCGGGTGGAGCAGCTGGGCGCGGGACTCCTGCTGAAAAAGACCACCCCGGAGGCCATCCGGGAAGCTGTCACAAGGGTGCTGGAGGATCCGTCCTTCCGGGAGGCCGCGGCCCGGATCGCCGAAGGGTTCCGGGCCTGCCCCGGAGCAAAGGGAGCGGCGGATAAAATCGAGAGTTGCTGCCGCACCGTCGTGCCGAAAATTCATGGGTAAATGATCGTTGTGGTTATCGGTTTTAATAAGCTGATCGTGAAATTGTAATTAGCGGACTCCCAGAAATGCTTGGCTCCCCCTATGATGCGAATCAATAGTTGAAATGCCGAAATTACGCTGTCATTCCGAGCCAGTGCGCACACTGGCGTGGGAATCCCCCGGTTTAGAGGGAAAACGTATCGATAAGCACTCTGAAGGACGGGGGGATTGCCACACCAGTCTGCGGACTGGTTCGCAATGACACCATTTTCTCAACTTCTTACCACATTTTCTAGCGTTTAAAACCTTTTTCAACTATTGATTCGCATCCTATGGGAGAGCTGTCACGGCTTTAGCCGTGACTGAGAGGGCCCTCTCCGCCCCCTACGGGGGCACCTCTCCCAAAGGGAGAGGCAAGATGATCGTTTATCTGATCTGTCTCCTGCGATTGAAGCGTTACAGAAACAGAAAAAAACCCGGCGGTTCGGAAACCGCCGGGAATTCATGTTACAGATCCAGCTTCAGATCGTTTTCTTTGATCCAGCCCCGTTTGCGCAGTAGCTGGCAGAAGCCCCAGCTCAGAACCGCGGGCAGAACAAAGCAGATGAGAATCAGCCCTAGCCAGTCCATGGGGGTGATGGCAGCCTTGACACCTCCGGCAATATCGTTGACCCAGCCGGTGTAGACGCCGATCTGACCCACAAAGCCGCAGGTTCCCATACCGGAGGAGACCGCGGGACCGTTCATTTCCAGCCGGAACAGGCAGGTGGCCAGTGGCCCGGTGATGGCGGAGGCCAGCGTGGGAGGGATCCAGATCTTTGGGTTTTTGATGATGTTGGGCATCTGCAGCATACTGGTGCCAACGCCCTGGGCCACCAGTCCGCCCCAGCGGTTTTCTCGGAAGCTCATGACGGCGAAGCCAACCATCTGGGCGCAGCAGCCGGCCACCGCCGCGCCGCCCGCCAGACCCGTCAGGCTCAGAGCCGCGCAGATGGCGGCGGAGGAAATGGGCAGCGTCAGGGCCACGCCGATGACCACGGACACCAGAATGCCCATCCAGAAGGGCTGAAGGATCGTGGCCCACCGGACAAAGCTGCCCACAGCGCTGGCCGCGGCGCCGATGGGCGCGGCCACCAGAGAGGCAAATCCGATGCCTGCCAGCACCGTGACGATGGGAGTTACCAGAATGTCGATCTTGGTTTCCTTGGAGACCAGCTTGCCGCATTCCGCCGCCAGAATCGCCACGAAGTACACGGCCAGGGGGCCTCCCGCACCGCCCATGGTGTTGGCCGCGAAGCCCACGGGGATCAGGGAGAACAGCACCAGCGGCGGACAGTGCAGGGCAAAGCCGATGGCGATGGCAATGCCGGGTCCCACCATGGCGGAGGCCAGGCCGCCGATGGTGTAGCCCACCGCGCCCTCGCCCTTACCTACGGTGACGATCACGTCCGTGAGGAAAGAAAGGTGGAACTGCTGTCCGATGGTGTTGAGGATGGTGCCCACCAGCAGCGTGCAGAACAGACCCTGGGCCATAGCCCCCAGGGCATCCACGCCGTAGCGCTGAAGGGAAAATACGATGTCTTTCCGGGTTAAAAATTTCTTGAGCTTTTCCATAGACTCTCTTCCTTTTTTCGATGGATGGGCTTATTATACATTCCAGGTGCCCCTGACGCAACAAGGAAAACACCGTTTTCGCAAAATTTTCGCCTCTGCCGCCTGCCGAAGTCCCCGCCGCGGGGAAAACTTTCACTTGCTTTTTTTCGGGAAGTGTACTATACTATATCCACATGCCGGTGTGATGGAATGGTAGACGTAGTGGACTCAAAATCCACCGCCAGCGATGGCGTACCGGTTCGAGTCCGGTCACCGGCACCAGAAACGCCCCTTTGGGGCTCAGATAAGAGATAATAGATAATATTGAATAGATGATAGATATTTTGCCGCCGCCCGCGGCGTTTCTGTACTATTCTCTTTTATCTATTATCTCTTATCTTTTCTCTAAAGGAGACTGCCGCTATGAGCCAGGACAGCGTCATTTTGACGAAATCCTTGAAATTTGCAGCCCGGATGAGGATATTCGTTTCGTCCCTGAAAACCGCCAGAGATAACCATTGAGTTTTCGGAAAAATCCTGCATCTATGGTGTACACAACACACAAACCAATATAATCCGAACCTAGTTTTCCCAGTGGGAGACGGGTTCGGATTATTTGTTTTTTTCTGGATAATCGTATGAGAATCTGATTTTCGGTTTTTGAGGATATCAATACCGCCTCGCCTGCAATTGAGGATGGGTCTGGTTGCGAGAGTATGAGCGGGATGGCTGCCGGAATACGACGAAGCGTTCCGGCGGCTTTTTTCCTTTTCTGAAATGTGATATAGTAAAAATGCTTATCGACCTGACTCAGTTGAATTGTAAATGATCGTTTATGCGGGCAAGGCCCGCAGCGAATGCGTTACGAACTCCCGCGCTGGACTTACATCCTCTGGGCCCCTCGACCATGGGTGCGGCAATTTGGTAAATGATCGTTTATCGCATCATCTACCATACAATGCCGCATCCAACGTAGGGCGGGGGCTCGCCCCCGCCGAGCAGGTCAGATATTTGATCGGCTGCGTTAGACGCGGATATGCAAAACCATTGGTGCGTCGGCGGGGGCAAGCCCCCGCCCTACGTTAGGTGCGAGCGTAAAC
>SFQY01000003.1 GCA_004562395.1 bacterium
GGAACATTTTCTCTCCCTCAGTCGCTTCGCGACAGCTCCCTCATCAGAGGGAGCCTTGTGGGTGCGCAGTAACCAACGAAGCATAAACGATCATTTACAGCAGAGATATCCGCAAGGGAATTGTTACACGATCATCAGGACATACCATTGAAGGAGGAATCCCTATGACCTTATCCGAAAAGCTGCAGGCTCTCCGGCAGGAGGCCAAAATGACCCAGGAGGACGTGGCGGATGTCTGCGGTGTCAGCCGCCAGACCGTGACCAAATGGGAAGCGGGGGCTGCCGTGCCGGAAATCCCCAAGCTTCTGCGGCTGGCGGACCTGTACCATGTCACCACAGACGTGCTGCTCAAGGAAGCGCTGACGGTGGGCAGTGTCACAGCCTCCCAGTGCCACGGTCCGGCCTCCGTTTCCCGGCAGGCTCCCATATTTGAGGGAACGCTGATCAAGGAAAGCATTGACGATGAGACCGTGCTGGACTATCTGAACATCCACAAGGTGGAGCTGTGGAAAACCGATTCGGTCCCCAAATACTGGACCGCTCTGTTCTTCACCTCCTGCGACCCGGACCTGCCCCGGCGTTTCTCCAAGGCTATGAAGCCCGGAGAAACTTCCGGCGGGAACTGGTTTGTGGACTTCAAAGCCGGAAACCTCAAGTACATCGTATTCCGGGACCGGATCCTGCGCTATACCATCGGAAATCAGGAGGAAAAGCAGCAGGTCCTCCAGGCGTGCCGCGCCCTGGGGATCCCCGCCACGCAGATGGACTGGGCTGAGTAGTCCCATGGACTGCATGATCCTCTCCGCCCTGACGGTGGATACGAAGACAAAAAAACCGGGGATGGAGGTTTTCTCCATCCCCGGTACTGTTTTGCTCAGTAGCAGAAGATATGATTGCCGATCTTGCCCCAGACATTGTCTGTAGCGGCATAGGTAGCGAAGAAGAACACATTATCCGGAAGCACATAAGGTCCGTAAATCGCCCTGTCGATGGCCTGATACTGAGCCTGGGTAGGCTCGGCATCCTTCAGATAGGGCACGGAACGGAACTGGTTCTCCGCATAGATCACGTTCCGGAGGGTGTTGGGATACCGGTCGGAATACAGCCGGTTGAGAATTACCTCTGCCACCGCCTGCTGGCCCTCGGCGGATTCTCCCTGGGCTTCCACCCAGATCACGCTGGCCATCAGCTCCCGCTCCTCAGCGGTGAGGTTGATGCCCGGATAGCGGGTATAGGAAGTATCCAGCCGGTCCTGCTGGTACAGGAAAGGCTCCTCCGGCATGGCCTCGGGATCATAGATCCAGGCGCCGCTGTAGCCCAGCAGAATATCGTTGGGGCCAAAGCCATTGAAAAACGCGTTCTTCAGCTGCCAGTGGTCGTAGTTGGGCTCGTAGGGATCGTTGACCACGATCCTTCCTTCCTCATTCAGACCGGTGAGTACAATAAAATGCTGGGAATCGGTGAAGATCGATTTGGGTCCCATCAGGGCGATGACGATCTTCCCCTCCTGAAGGGCCTTCCAGGTCACATTCCAGTTGGGACTCTTCTCAAAGGGAAGCTGCATCTTTTCGGAGCCGTATTCCAGCCGGGCGATGTTGTTGTCCGCGCAGCCGCCGAAATACTCCGCCAGCTCGTCAGGCAGGTATGTATGCCCGGTCAGTGCCGTGGCCACCATCGCGAGGCAGGTGATGCTGCATCCGCTGGTCTCAATGGTTCCCGCGCCGTACATAACGTCGGGATAATCCGTCTGGAAGTACAAAGGCACGCCGTTGGGAGTCTCGGCCGTCTCCTGCTCCCGGGGTGCGTCGGCGTCTTCTCCGCCCTCCTGGGGAACTTCAATGGGCTCCTCCTCCCGGGGCTGAGTAGGGGGTTCCTCCCGGGGCTGGGTGGGAGCCGTCTCTTCCCGGGATTCCGCGGGACCCTGCACCGGGGTCTGCCCGACTTCCGAATCCACAGCGGTGTTTTCAACTCCCGCTCCCGTATCGGCGAAGGCGGAGGCACTCAGACCAAGGCCCGGCGCCGCCAGCGCGGCGGCAAGCAAAAGCGCAGTCAGACGGCGGGCGATATTCACAATGCTTTGCTTATGTTCCGTCATGGCACAGTCCAATCCATTTCCTGAAGATCCGCTGCGTCCCGTGGGTCCGGGAACGCCGCGTATAAAACATACCGCGCACGGTAATTTTTTCATTCTATTTATACCGCATTTTTTGCCGTTCGTCAAGGGGTAATTCACTTTTCAGGAGGTTTTCCCTCCCCGCTGCCAGCATTCTGCCCTAAAAACAAGAGCGATATTTCGTCCTTTATCGTGCAAGATGCTAAAAAAGCGAAAAAGCAGAAAAAACGCTTTACAACTTTAGCGGATTAAAGTATAATGCCCCTGAAAGAAAAAACCTTCTTACGAAAGGACTGTTTTATCCATGAAAAAAATCACTGTTCTGCTGCTGGCCGCGCTGCTGGCGCTTTCCTGCCTTGCCGGCTGCGGCGCCTCCTCCAAATCCGACCTGAAGTACATTCAGGACAAGGGCACCATGATCGTGGGCATCACCGATTACGCCCCCATGGACTACAAGGATGACAACGGCGAATGGACCGGCTTCGACGCGGAGCTGGCCCGGATGGTCTGCGAGAAGCTGGGCGTCAAGTGCGAGTTCTTTGTTCTGTCCGACTGGAGCAAGAAGTTCTATGAGCTGGAAACCAAGAACATCGACGCCATCTGGAACGGCATGACCATCACCGAGGAAGTCAAGCTCAACACCAGCTGCTCCGATCCCTACGTGATCAACGCCCAGGTGCTGGTCATGAAGGCCGATGTGGTCGGCGACTATGACAGCGTGGAAAGCCTGGCGGCTCTGACCTTCGCCGTGGAGAACGGCTCCGCCGGTCAGGAGGCCCTGGCCAGCTGCGGCATCACCGGCGATAACGTCACCGCCGTTCAGGACCAGGCTGCCGCTCTGATGGAAGTGGCCGCCGGAACCTCCGATGCTTGCGTCATCGACATCACCATGGCCAACGCCATGACCGGCGAGGGCACCAGCTATGCCGATCTCGCCTCCGGTATGAGCCTGACCAGTGAGGAATACGGCATTGGCTTCCGGAAGGAATCCGACGTTACCGCCAAGGTCAACGAGATCCTGGCCAAGCTCCGTGCCGACGGGACCCTCCAGGCCCTGGCCGACAAGTACAGCCTGACCCTGGCAGGCTGATCCGCGCCGCTTACCAAAAGGGAGGGCCACCGGCCCTCCCTTTGATGGATTCTGCCGCGAAAGCGGCGGAGCATACTGTTTGGAAATGAGGTACGCCCATGTTTCTTCCGGTAACCCTGGAACTGTTCTCCGGCTTCATGGAAACTCTGAAAACCTTCGCCCTCACCCTGGTATTTGCCCTGCCCCTGGGCCTGGTGATCGCCTTTGGATCCATGAGCCGGTTCACCCCGCTGAAATGGCTGACCCGGGGATTTGTGTGGATCATCCGCGGCACGCCGCTGATGCTGCAGCTCATCATCATCTTCTACGGTCCCGGCCTGATGTTCGGCCTGCACTCCATGCCCCGGTTCACCGCCACCATCGTGGCTTTCTCCATCAACTACGCCTGCTATTTCTCCGAGATCTACCGGGGCGGTATCGAAAGCATCCCCAGGGGACAGTATGAAGCCGGTCAGGTGCTGGGAATGACCAAAAGCCAGATTTTCTTCAAGGTAGTTCTGCTGCAGGTGATCAAGCGGATCATGGCCCCCATGAGCAACGAGGTCATCACCCTGGTCAAGGACACCTCCCTGGCCCGGATCATCGGCATTTACGAGATCATCTGGGCAGGCGAATCCTTCATCAAAAAGGGCCTGATCTGGCCCCTGTTCTACACCGGCGCCTTCTACCTGATCTTCAGCGGTCTTCTGACCATTCTGTTCGGCTATTTGGAAAAGAAACTGGACTATTTCAGAGGTTGAGTCATGGCATTATTGGAAGTAAAAGGTCTAAAAAAGAGATTTGAGGACACCCAGGTGCTCAAGGGCGTCAGCTTTCAGCTGGAGCGGGGGCAGGTGCTGGCCATTATCGGCTCCTCCGGCAGCGGAAAGACCACCCTGCTGCGGTGCCTGAATTTTCTGGAAACGCCGGACGAGGGGCAGGTACTGGTGGGCGGCAGGTGCCTCACCGGCAGCCAGCTTTCCGAGGAGGACATCCGTCAGAACCGGCTGCATTTCGGGATGGTATTTCAGAATTTCAACCTCTTCCCCCAATACACGGTGCTGGAAAACATCACCCTGGCCCCAACCCTGCTGAAAAAGGGGGACGAAAAAACCATACGGGATACCGCTCTGCGGCTGCTGGAGCAGGTGGGCCTGTCCCACAAAAAGGACGCCTATCCCCACCAGCTTTCCGGCGGACAGCAGCAGCGGGTGGCCATCGCCCGGGCTCTGGCTCTGAACCCGGAGATCCTTTGCTTTGATGAGCCCACCAGCGCACTGGATCCGGAGCTTACCGGAGAGGTACTGCGGGTCATCCGGGGCTTAAAGGACAAGGACAACACCATGATCGTGGTCACCCACGAAATGGAATTTGCCAAAAGCGTGGCAGACATCGTCATCTACATGGCCGACGGTGTCATTGAAGAAATGGGGACGCCGGAGGATGTGTTCGACCATCCCAGAAGCCCCAAAACCCGCAGCTTCATCAGCGGCGCCCAGCAGCCGTTCTAAATTCGTTTTTGCCTATCGGCTGAACGCAGCGAAATGGTCGTTTCGCGCAGCACCCAAAAAACCTTCCCCCTCGGGGGAAGGTGGCACGGCAAAGCCGTGACGGATGAGGGGAAAACGCGGCAATTACAACAGACGTAACGAAAAACGGAGAATTTCCAACAGGTTACTCCTATTTACCTACGTTGAACCCCTTTGGTGCGGTAGCCCCTCATTCGCCCCAGTGTGCGCTACTTAAGCACCTTCCCCCGAGGGGGAAGGTTTTGGAACGTAAACGATCATTTACACTTCTTCCGAATCCGTTCGATAAGCTTTAATCGTTTTTCAATTACGCGGCCGTCAGCCGCTTTCAGGAGGAGCATTATGGAACCAACCGACGGTCATTCCAAAATCAACGGTCTGTGCCAGCTTCTGGCGGATATCCGGGATCCCCGGGACATCGCCGCTCTGCTGCAGGACCTGTGTACTGCCAAGGAAATCGAAAACATGGCCGAACGCCTCTACGCCGCCAGGCTTCTGCTGGATGGCAATACCTACAATCAGGTCATGGCCCAGGCGAAGATTTCCTCGGCCACCCTCAGCCGGGTCTCCCGGTGCGTCCAGTACGGCAGCGGCTATTCCCGGCTGCTGAAAACCGGAGACACAAACTGATCGTCCAGTATCCATACGCGCCCCATCCGCCGGCGTTCTGTCCGGTGGATGGGGCGCGTGTACTGTTTACTGGGAATCGGTATAAATCTGCTGGCTACCGCTGATGGCCTCCTCCATGTATTGATCGATCCAGGCAGAAGCTGCCTGCTTATCCCGGGCCAGGAGACAGCCATAGAGCCTGCAGATATTGTAGCTCAGGGCATCCACCCCGTAACGGCGGCAGAACCGGATCCACAGGGCAATGCAGGGGACCTTGAAGGAGCTGTAGATCAGGGGCAGGATGTGATTTCCCCCGATGAGGGTCATGCCATGGTGAAAGGCAAAGGCCGTCTCCGCCGCTTGGGCAGGGGTACACCGGGGGTCCTCCAGCGCAGTCAGGCAGGGTTCCAGCCCCCGGATTTCCTCATCGGAAGCGCAGGCGATGGCCCTGCTCACCGTCATATGCTCCAGGCCCTGGCGCACTTCCAGAATGGATCGGATCTCCTCCCGGGCCAGGACCCCGCCGTTATAGTGCATAATGGCCATCAGGGTGTCCATGTTGCCGTTCCGGCGGTAATCCGCCACATAGGTCCCCTGCCGCGGCCGGACCTCCAGAAAGCCCTGGCGGGCCAGCTCCGTCACGCCGCCGTTGACCACCGCCCGGCTGACCCGCATCTGCTCACAAAGCTCCCGCTCCGAGGGAAGCTTTTCACCCATGGGCAGCTCCCCGGACAGGATCATGCCCTGAAGCTGCCGGACAAAAAGCTCCTTCAGTGACGGGGCGTAAAGACGTTCAAATTCCATTGCGCTTCCTCCCGAAAATGTTGTGGTCATACCACATTCCACAGCATCAGTTTACCATGGAATTTGCCAAAAATCAACGGTCATTCTGGTGAAAAACGGAGAAAAAACCGGATATAATTGACATATTCTCGCAATGCGGATACACTATATCTATCGGATGAATCGTCCCTTTCGTGGTCATACCACAGTTTTGAAGGAGTGCTGCCTATGGAACAAGTGAAAATCCTGCAGATCAAGCAGAGCGTCTTCGCCAACAACGATGCTCAGGCGGAGGCTCTTCGTCGGGAGCTGAAGGAACGAAAGCTGTATCTGCTGAATCTCATGTCCTCCCCCGGCTCCGGGAAGACCACCACCCTGACCCGTCTCATCGCGGCCCTGAAGGATCAGCTGCGGATCGGCGTCATGGAGGCGGATATCGACTCGGATGTGGACGCCAGAACCATTGCCGCCGCCGGAGCGAAAGCCATCCAGCTCCATACCGGCGGCATGTGCCAGCCGCCATGACCCGCCAGGGGCTGGAGGGGCTGGAGCCGGAGGCCCTGGATCTGGTGATTCTGGAAAATGTGGGCAATCTGGTTTGTCCGGCGGAATTCGACACCGGCGCCGTGAAAAACTGCATGATTCTTTCGGTTCCCGAGGGCCACGACAAGCCCCTGAAATATCCGCTGATGTTCCAGGTCTGCGACACGGTGATCATCAACAAAACCGACGTACTCCCCTATTTTGATTTCGACATGGACAAGTGTGCCGAATACATCCGCCTGCGCAACCCCAACGCCAGGATCTTCCCCATCAGCGCCAAAACCGGCCAGGGGGTGGAGGCACTGGCAGACTGGCTGAAAGAAGAAGTCCGCAACTGGAAAGGAGACTGACTATGAGTGATATCAACGGAAGCAAGCCCACCGCCATGCCCCTGGAGGGGGAAAAACTCCCCTTTTCCATCCCCGACGCCCAGGGAGAGGTCCGGGAGAAGATCGTCCAGCTGGGCCAGATGATCACCGACCGCATCGGCGTCAAGGTCACCAAGGACGACCCGGAATACTGGGGTCTGGCAGGCGTGGTCACGGACGAAATGGCGGATGTGGCCCTGAAAATGGGCGTTCGCAAGCCAAAAACCCTGGCTCAGCTGGTAAAGCTCACCAAAATGGAGCCGGAAAAGCTGCAAAAGCTGCTGGACGAAATGGCTTATGTGGGTCTGATCGAATACCACTGGGAAAATCTGGACGGAAAGAATCCCTATCATGAGAAGCGCTATGTACTGTGCCGGTTTGTTCCCGGCAGCGCGGAGTTTTTCAACATGCGCACCTCCCAGATTGAGGAGCATCCGGAGGTTACAGCCTTCTTTGAACGCATGACCTTCCTGCCTCTGGAAAAAATTACCCCCATGGTGCCTCCCGGAGGCGCGGGCATCGGTATGCACGTGATCCCGGTAGAAAAGGCCATTGAAACGGAGAACACCTCCATCGACCTGGAGCACATCTCCTACTGGCTGAAAAAGTACAACAAATTTGCCGCCTCCCCCTGCTCCTGCCGGATGTCCCGGGCAAAGATGGGCGAGGGCTGCGGTGACTGCTATGAGGACTGGTGTATCGCCATCGGTGATATGGCGGATTACATCGTGGAAACCCACCGGGGCCGGTACATCAGCTATGAGGAAGCCCTGGCAATCTTCCAAAAAGCCGAGGACAACGGCTTTGTCCACCAGATCACCAACATCGACGGGGAAGAGAAGATTTTCGCCATCTGCAACTGCAATGTCAACGTCTGCAACGCTCTGCGAACCTCTCAGTTGTTCAACACCCCCAACATGAGCCGCTCGGCCTATGTTGCCAGGGTGGAGCCGGAAAACTGCGTGGCCTGCGGCCGGTGTGTGGAATACTGCCCCGCCGGTGCCGTAAAGCTGGGCCAGAAGCTCTGCACCAAGGACGGTCCTGTGGAGTATCCCTGGCATGAGCTGCCCGACGCCGTGAAATGGGGCCCGGAAAAATGGGACGTGGACTACCGGGACAAGAACCGGATCAACTGCTACGACACCGGCACCGCCCCCTGCAAGACCGCCTGCCCCGCCCACATCGCCGTCCAGGGCTATCTGAAGCTGGCGGCCCAGGGCAGATACACCGAAGCCCTGGCCCTGATCAAGAAAAACAACCCCTTCCCGGCGGTCTGCGGCCACATCTGCAATCGCCGCTGTGAGGACGCCTGCACTCGGGGCACCATCGACCAGGCCGTGGCCATCGACGAGGTGAAGAAATTCATCGCCCGGAAGGATCTGGAATCGGACCACCGCTACATCCCGCCCAAGATCATTCCCAAGGTGGAGGGAGAATTCTCCGAGAAGATCGCCATCATCGGCGCCGGTCCCGCCGGCCTGAGCTGCGCCTACTATCTGGCGGAAAAGGGCTACCGTCCGGTGGTATTTGAGAAGAATGACCAGCCCGGCGGTATGCTCCGCTACGGCATCCCCAGCTTCAAGCTGGAGAAGGATGTCATCGACGCGGAGATCGAGATTCTGCGTCTGATGGGCGTGGAGATCCGCTGCGGCGTGGAGGTTGGCCGGGATATCACCATCCCGCAGCTGCGGCAGGAGGGCTACAAGGCCTTCTACATCGCCATCGGCTGCCAGGGCGGTCGGAAGGCCGGCATCCCCGGCGAGGACAGCGCGGACGTGATGACCGCCGTGGACTTCCTGCGGACCGTAGGCGGCAACGAGGGCTTCCGGGTAGAGGGCAAGACCGTGGTGGTCGGCGGCGGCAACGTGGCCATCGACGTAGCCCGGACCGCCAGCCGCTGCGGCGCGGAAAGCGTCAGTATGCTTTGCCTGGAGCCCAGAGAGAAAATGCCCGCCTCCCGGGAGGAGATCGCGGAGGCCGAGGAAGAGGGCATCACCATCCAGTGCGGATGGGGCCCCAAGGAGATCCACACGGAGAACGGCCGGGTCACGGGCATCACCTTCCAGCGCTGCGTTTCCGTATGGGACGAGACCGGGCGGTTTGCCCCCAAATATGACGAAAACGACACCATCACCCTGCCCTGCAGCCGTGTCTTCCTGTCCATTGGTCAGAGCATCCAGTGGGGCGGCCTGCTGGAAGGCTCCTCTGTGGAGCTGGGCCGGGGCAGCGGCGCCGTGGCCGACAGCCTGACGTACCAGACCTCCGAGCCTGACATCTTCGTGGGCGGCGACGTGTACACCGGCCCCAAGTTCGCCATTGACGCCATTGCAGCGGGCAAGCAGGGCGCCATCTCCATCCACCGCTTCGTGCAGCCCAACACCAGCCTGACCATCGGCCGGAACCGGAACGACTTTATTGAGCTGGACAAGAAAAATATTTTGGTGGAGAATTACGACACCTCCGCCCGGCAGATTCCCGGTCTGGATGATTCCATCGATCACAAGCATTCCTTCCGGGACGCCAGACTGACCTTTACCGAGGAGCAGGTCAAGGCGGAGACCGCCCGGTGCCTGAGCTGCGGCGCCTCCGTGGTGGATCCCAACAAGTGCATCGGCTGCGGCCTGTGCACCACCAAGTGCGCCTTCGACGCCATCCACCTGCACCGGGAGCTGCCGGAATGCTCCACCATGGTGGCCACGGAGGACAAGATGAAGAAGATCCTGCCCTACATGATCAAGCGGGAGTTCCGGATCAAGAAAGCGGAGCGCCAGGCGAAAAAGGGAAAGTAACATGCACGAGCTGGGAATTGTCTTTCACATCATGGACACCCTGGAGGAGGTGGCCAGGGAAAACCAGCTGGAGGAAATTCGCAGCGTGACCATGGAGATCGGCGAGGTATCCTCCGTGATCCCGGACTACCTCACCGACTGCTGGAAATGGGCCGTGGGCAAAAAGCCCCGGCTCTCCGGCTGCGAAATGAAGGTGGAGGTTCTTCCGGCAGTCACCTTCTGCGAAGCCTGCGGCCGGGAATACGGCACCGTGGCCCACGGGCGGATCTGTCCTCTCTGCGGCAGTGAAAAAACCTACCTGCTGAGGGGAAACGAGCTGAATATCAAGGAAATCGAGGCAATTTAGAAAACATTCCTCCCCCGGGAAGCGCTTCGACAACGATCACCCCTTCCCCCCTTCCGCGGAACCAAAATCGCCACGGGAAATGATCGTTTATGTTTGCACCATTTCGTAGGGCGGGGTCATGACCCCGCCCTACGAAAATAAACGATCATTTACCGTGGCGGGATGTGCCTGTGAAACGGTTGTTGATCCCGGGTCTGTTTCCCCGGGGGTTCTGGATGTTTTCCAATTTTTAAGGAGGTAACGGTATGTTGTTTCAAATCTACGGAGAACGGGCCGGATTCCAGCTTTTTGGCTGGCTGCTGGTATTTCTGGGTCTGATCCTGGCAAACGAATTCGCCAGACGCTCCAAGACCGGAGGGATCATCTGCTTCCTGGCGCTGCCCGCCGGACTGACGGTGTATTTCATTTCCATCTATGTCGGCGCCGCCATGGGAGCCCAGTGGGCCCTGAACAATCCCACCTACCTGTACATGAACAGCTGGTTCCACTATGCCAAGCTCTACGCCGCCACGGCGGGGTGCATCGGCTTTATGATGCTCAAGTACAAATGGAGCATCGGCAAAACCGAGTGGTTCAAGGTCTTCCCCTTCCTGATCGTGGCCATCAACATTCTCATTGCCGTGGCCAGCGATTTCGAATCCGCCATCAAGGGCGCCATGGCCATGAAAGAATACGGCGACCGCTGGTGGCTGTCCAGCGAGAACGTCTGGCTCTACGGCGGCTGGTGGAACTGGCTCAACGGCACCGCGGGCATCCTCAACATCTTCTGCATGACCGGCTGGTGGGGCATCTACACCTCCAAAAAGAAGGATGATATGCTCTGGCCGGATATGACCTGGCTGTATATCCTGGCCTACGACGTGTGGAATTTCCAGTACACCTATCTGAATCTGCCCACCCACGCCTGGTACTGCGGTCTGGCTCTGCTGCTGGCCCCCACCGTGGCCAACGCCCTGTGGAACAAGGGCGGCTGGATCCAGAACCGGGCCAACACCCTGGCTCTGTGGTGCATGTTCGCCCAGGTGTTTCCCCTGTTCCAGGACGCCAGCGTCTTCACCACCATCCCGGTGCTGTACGCCGACGGCTTCATGGACGCCGCCGTCCGGCCCACCCTGGTCAATCCCGTGCCCCAGGGCGTCATCTCCATTCTGGCCCTGGCCATCAATGCTCTGGCCCTTGCCGTCATCATCCGCCGGGCCATCCAGCAGAAGAAGAATCCCTACAAGCAGGAGATCTTCACCGACACCCGGGATTTCCGTCTCGCCATGGATCGGGCAGAGTAATCCCCGCGACGCGCAAAAGCTGCCCCACACACCGTGGGGCAGTTTCCTCGTTTCTGACGTAAATGATCGTTTTCCGCAGCACCCCTTGGCTCCCCCAACGGGGGAGCTGGCAAAAATCTTTGATTTTTGACTGAGGGGGTGACCTGAAAGCCGTGCTTCTAACCAACGTCACCCCCTTCGTCAGCCCGTTCGGGCTGCCACCTCCCCCACTGGGGGAGGCAAGGGCGCTGCCGCGCCGCGGCAACCAACGAAGCATAAACGATCATTTTTCCCAGAAATGACGTCAGAGTCTGCTGATAAAACCAGCCCGGGAAAGACAGTGCGTCTTCCTCGGGCTGGCTTTTTTCTGTGGATGATTATTCGGGGCAATGGGCCAGAATGTACATCATCAGGTGGTCCAGGATCATATGCACATCCTCCACGATCTGCATATTGTCGATCCGCACATGAACGGCGTGATCCGCCAGCTCCAGCAGCTTGCCGCCGCTGTAGCCCACCAGTACCGCTGTCCGGCCGCCGTGGTCCTTGGCGTAGCGAATGGCCCGGACTACATTTTCCGAGTTTCCGCTGCCGGAGATGCCGATGACCAGGTCTCCCGGATGGAGCTTGGCCCGCAGGGGCATCTCAAACACCTGGTTGTAGCCGATGTCATTGGCAACGGCCATCAGCAGCGGTGTGTTGTCGTTCAGGCACTCAAAGTCATACTTTACGGTCTGGTCAAGGCTGACGCCCTTCATGAAATCACACACGAAGTGGGAGGCGGTGGCGGCACTTCCGCCGTTGCCGCAGATGAAGATCCGTTTTTCCTCCCGGCGGGTCTTCTCCATCATCTCCATGAGGGTATTGATCTGCTGTCGGTCCAGCCGGCGCAGGATTTCGATCTCCGTGTTCAGATAGTCCTCAATCTGGGGGATATAGTTCATACTGTCACTCCTTGCTCCGGCCTGCCAGCCGGTTCCGCACCTGTTGGACGGTGGCGGTTCCGGTGACGCCGATCTGCTCAATGGTGATGGAAGAAACGCAGCAGCCCAGCAGCGCCGCTTCCTCCGCAGACAATCCCAGGGACAGGCCCAGTACAATACCCGCGGAGGAGGCATCCCCCGCTCCGCAGATATCCACCGGCCCAGTGACGGTGAAGGCGGGAACCGCAGTCACCCTTCCTCTCTCCGCCACCAGCATTCCCTGGCTGCCCCGGGTTACAAACACGGGCTTTCCCAGCGTCTGCTGCAGCTCCCTGGCCCGGCTGCCCAGCGCCTCCGGGTCCGTAGAATCCACGCCGGGGCCCATCAGCTCAAAATTGTTGCACTTGATGATCACATGCCGGAATTCCCGGATAAAGGCCCGGGAGTCCGCGTAGAAGATCACCTCCGGGTGGGCCTGGGCCAGCCTGCCCACCTCCTGCCGGACATCGTCCGTAAGGACACCCGTGTTGCGCTGGGTAAACTGGTCCAGCAGGATTACAGCGTTCACGTCATGGAGGCACGACTCCAGATTTTCCAGCAGCCTTTGCTGCAGTGCCCGGGAGGGCGAGGTGAAATTGCGCAAATCCAGCCGGTTTGCTTCCTCCCAGCCTCCCTCCGGCCGCAGCCGCATGGGCTTGGTATAGGTATTGGTGCAGAGTTCTTCGGACTGCACCATTTTCTCCGTGTCGGCGCCGATGGCCTGCAGGGCCTTGCGAAGCTCGTAGCCCTCGCCGTCATCCCCCATCAGGCCAATGCACGTTACCTGGGCCCCCAGGGACCGCAGGTTTCCCGTAACGGTACCCCCGGCTCCCGGGAACTGCCTCTTGGCGTGAATCTGCCAGGCAGGCAGCCCGGTTTCCACCGACGGCTCATCCCGTCCGGGGTCGGAATACAGGTATTTGTCCAGGCAGAAGTCTCCGAAAACCGCTACACGGACCTTCCCCGTATTCTCCAGCACCCCGGAAATTCGCCCGATATCCATCATTTTCCCCGGGCCTCATCGGCGGCGAAGGTCAGCTTCGCCAGATTGGGCAGCGTCCGGTTGTGCTCTCCCCGGACATAGAAGCTGGTACCGCCGTCGGCCACGGTCCGGGCCAGAATGGTTTTCCAGGGCCGGAAGTAATACCTCGGGTCCGATTTGGGCGGGGCGGTGTGGTAATCCTCGGCGGAATCGATGGGCTGCAGATCAAACACGGCGGTATGGAAATGGCAGATCTTCCGTCCCTCCTGATGGGCCACATTCCGGCACATGGCCAGGGCCTTCAGGTACACCTCCGGACCCGCCACGGCAGAGCCGAAGTTCAGGAACACGCCGTTTTCCAGATTGGAAACGCTCTGGGTGTACACCAGGAAATCCGTATAGGAGCACTGGCCCATGGCCGCGCCGTCGCAGTTGGGATGCTCGTGGATGATGTCGTTGCCCACGCCGATGTGGACGGTAACGGGAACCCCCAGGTGATAGCCCATCCCCAGGACGCTCTGCTCCCGGTAGGGGAAGTTGTTCTCCCAGATATAGCGTCCCAGGGCTTCACCCCAGCCCAGACCTTCCTTGGCCCCCTGAACAATGATGTCATTGATGAGGCCGGTTTCCGTCCACAGGCCAAACTGGCCCTCGCTGACATATTTGGCCACGCTTTCGCAGGTGTGGCCGATCATGGCAAGCTCAAAATCATGGATGGAGCCGGCGCCGTTGGTGGCAAAATGGGTCACCAGTCCCCGCTTCATCAGCTCGATCATATACAGGGCGTTTCCGGTACGGATCACATGGGCGCCGTACATCATCAGCACCGTTGCGTCATGCCCCCGTCGGGCTTTGACCATGGCCTCCGCCAGCAGGGGCAGGGCCGGGTCCGAAAATTCCGGTGCCGGGTCATTGGGGTCCAGCAGCACCTTTTTCAAGTCCACATCATGGACGCGTTGCTCCAAAGGCAGGATTTTCAGCCTGGAGCGGTCAAACTGAGGATAAGGCATAAATGGATTCTCTCCTTCTGTTTTCCACGTCAGCGGGACAGTACCGCCGACAGGATGCCGTCCACATCCCGGAAATCCGGGATAATGGCGTTTGCTCCGGCGTCAATCAGGCGGCGGCGCTTCCACTGGTTGATGCCGGTTCTGGCCTGCTCGTCGGTGGCCGCGCCGATGGCAAGACCCCCAAGGTTTGCCACCAACTCCACCTCCACATACCCGTCGCCGAAGGACACCAGCTGCTGCGGCAGGATTCCCTCCCGCTCCAGCATGTCCCGGATCACCAGCTCCTTGGAGCAGGTGAGCATATGGTCGTGGGCACCGTGAATGCCTCCGGCGAAGACACCGTCCAGGCCCAGCAGATGGGCCTCATAAAGCACATCCTTCTCATCGGTGCCGCTGGCCAGATAGCAGCGGACACCTTTTTCCTGGAGGACATCGATGAAGGACCGGACGCCGGGAACCAGATGGTCTTCCGGCTTTTCCCTGCCGGCTTCCAGCGCTTCCTTCCGGGACCGGATGCGTTTTTCCAGCCGCCGCAGATATTCATGCTTGTACTCCAGAGGGTCCCGGTGGGGTCCTCCCCGGCGGACCACCTCCTCATCCAGACGGATGCACTGGAAAATGGTCTGCTTTCCCGTGAGGGTGTCCACAAAGTCGGTCACGACCTCTTTCAGGGTTTGCTCACTCTCTCCGCTCCGGACCGAACACAGGACCTCGGTAAAATAGGGAATCATGATATCCTGCCAGCCCTCCCGGATCAGGCTGATGGTCCCGTCAAAATCAAACAGGGCATACCGGATATCCAGATTCTTCCACGGGCGGATAACTTCCAGGCTGGCCATATCACTCGGTCTTCAGGGCCGCGTCAAAGGCCACATGGGAGGGCTCAAAATTCATCTTCCGGGTGAACTCATAGGCCTCTTTGGCGCCGTACATCCGCTCCATGCCGGAATCCTCCCACTCCACGGACAGAGGTCCCTCATAGCCCATGGCGTTCAGCTCCCGGGTGATGTCGTCGAAGTTCACATTGCCATGGCCAAGGGAAACAAAGTTCCAGCCCCGGCGCAGGTCGCCGAAGTCCAGGTGGCTGCCCAGAATGCCCGCCCGGCCGTCCAGGCGGACCTTCACGTCCTTCATGTGGACATGGTAGATCCGGTCAGCGAAGTCCCGGAGGAACAGAGCCGGGTCCACGCCCTGCCACAGCAGGTGGGAGGGGTCAAAATTGATACCCAGGGTAGGACGGTAATCAAAGACCTCCAGCAGCTTTTTGGTGCTGTAATAGTCAAAGGCAATCTCGGTGGGATGGACCTCCAGGGCAAATTTCACGCCGCACTGGTCAAACACATCGAAGATGGGGGTCCACAGCTCCTTGATCCGGGCGTAACCGGCGTCGATCATCTCCCGTGTGGTCTGGGGGAAGGAATACCACCAGGCCCAGATGGGGCTGCCCATGAAGCAGGTTACCACCTTGGCACCGATGAGCTGGGCAGCCTTTGCCACGTACTTCATTTCCTCAATGGCCCAGGCCCGGATCTCGTCGGGTTTGCCGGCCAGTTCATTGGGGGCAAAATTGTCCAGCCGGGGATCCCAATTGTCGCCCACGCACTGGCCCGCCAGGTGGGCGCCCAGCGCCCAGACCTTCAGATGGTACCGGTCCAGAGTTTCCTGAATCTGACGGCGGTAATCTTCCTCGGCACAGAATCTGCGCACGTCCAGATGGGAGGCCACGGCGATTTCCAAACCGTCATAGCCGATTTCGGACATGGTCCGGCAGACCTCCTCAAAGGACAGGTCGCCGTACTGGCCGGTGGTAATGGTAATGGGTCTCATGGCGTTCCTCCTTATTCCACATCCTCCGCTTTTCCGCTGGCGGAGGAGCGCTGGTTGGCGAATATGACCTTCATGGCGTGCATGGCGCTTTCGCCGCTGATGGCGGGTTCGTGATGGTTCACGATGCAGTCCACAAAGGCGTCGATGACGCCGGTGGAGGTTCTGCCGCCGGTGGTCTGCTCCTTGTTGGAGGTCAGCTTGTCCAGCTCATAGGGAATCACGGTGCCGTCGGGCTTCTCCACAATCAGGGAGTACTCCGGGTCGTCGTACAGGCGGATGACGCCGTTCTTGCAGTAGAGCTTGGTGGAGTTGTTCTCGGCACCGTAGTTCGTCCAGCCCACGTGCATGGTGCCCACCACGCCGTCCTCCAGGGTGTAGATGGCAAAGGCGTTGTCGTCCACGTCAATGAGCCGGCCGTCGGGGTAGCGCTTGTCCACGGTGGTGATGACGGCGCTGGTTTTGACGATCTTCTTGCCGGTCAGGTAGTACAGCAGGTCCGTCTTGTGGACACCCAGATCCGCCATGGCGCCGAACTGAGCAGTCCGCTTGTCAAAAAACCAGGAGTTGGCAGAGCCGGTCCAGCCCTCGGGGCCGGGATGGCTGAAGTGGGTCTCGAAGGTCAGAATGGGACCCATCTCGCCGGAGTCCAGAATCTCCTTGGCCTTCACATGGGCCTTGGCGAGGCGCTGGTTCTGGCCGATCATCAGATACTTTCCGCTCTCCCGGGCGGCGGCCACCATGGCCTCGCAGTCCTCGGGAGTCGTGGCCATGGGCTTCTCGCACAGCACGTGCTTGCCGGCCTTCAGGGCCTGAATGCTGATGGAGGCGTGGAACCGGTTGGCCACGCAGACGCTGACGGCGTCCACATCGCTGGCCAGCAGCTCGTCCACGGAGCCATAGGCCTTGGCGCCGTAAAGCTTCGCCATGGCCTCCGCTTTCTCGGGAACCACGTCAAAGAACGCAGTGATCTGACAGTTGGGATTTTCCTGGTATTCGGGAGCGTGGCGAACCTCAGTAATTTTGCCGCAGCCGATAATGCCAATTTTAATCATAATGCAATTCCTCCGTTGTTTCTTTCCGTCGGATCAATGGCGACGGTTCTGGAAATTCTGCATCAGGACAGCCAGCACGATGATGGCGGCACTGATGGCGCCGTTCAGGTAAGAGGAGATATCCGCCACCGTCAGCACGTTGCTGATGATACGGAACATGAGCACGCCCAGGAAGGTGCCGATGATCTTGCCCCGGCCGCCGTTCATGGAGGTACCGCCGATGGCCACCGCGGCGATGGCGTCCATTTCCCAGCCATTGGCGGCGGAAGCGGCAGCCACAGCGGTCATACGGGAGGCGTAAATCAGAGCGGCCACACCGCACATGGCACCGGTGATCATGTAAGCGGCGGTCTTGACCCGGTCAACGTTGATACCGGAGAGGCGGGCGGACTTTTCGTTGCTGCCCACGGCAAAAATGTGCTTGCCAAGCGCCGTACGCTTCATGATAATGTCAAAGAGAATCACCGCGGCAATGAAGATCAGCATCAGGTAGGGAATCTTGAAGCTGCCAATCTGAATGCCGCCGATGGCCAGCTGCCGGAAGGAGTCGTAATTCTCCTTGGACACGGTGAAGGGCCCGCCGGCGCCGTAGTAGTTGATGATGGCCCGGGCCGCGCTCATGGTTGCCAGGGTAGCCACCATGGCAGGCATACCGCCCTTGGTAACCAGCAGGCCGTTGATCAGGCCGATGCCCAGGCCCGCGGCCACGCAGAACAGCAGCATGATCCACACATTGTTGGTGGCGTTCAGGATCTTGATGCCGAAGCCGCCGATAAGTGCCACCTGGGCGCCGACGGAGATGTCGATCATGCCCGCGCCGATAACCATGGTCATGCCCATGGCAATGAGGCCGATCATACAGCCCTGGACAAACAGGTTGGAAATGTTGCCCCAGGTGAAGAAGTTGGGGTTGATGCAGGCGCCGATGACCGTCAGCACCAGGAAGGACAGCACAAAGCTGTATTCGCCGGTCAGCGCCCTGCCAACCTGTTTGGCGGTATCCTTGTTCAGGGTAATGGGTTTCTTATCTGTGGTTTTCATGATTTCAGACCCTCCAAATTCGCTCCGGTGGAATAGTACATCACATTTTTCTCGGTCAGCTCATCCCGGCTCAGACGGGCGTTGCACCTGCCCTGGTAGAGCACCATGCAGGAGTCGGCAACCTTCCAGATCTCCGGGAACTCGGCGCTGAACACCAGAATGGCCTTGCCCTGCTTGGCCAGCTCCAGGATCAGGTGGTAGATGTCGAATTTTGTGCCCACGTCAATGCCCTGGGTGGGGTTGTCCAGCAGGAGTACGTCGGGGGCCGTCTCCAGCCATTTGCCCAGGATGACCTTCTGCTGATTGCCGCCGGAGAGGGAGGTAATGGGATTTTTCCGGCTGCCTACCTTGATGGACATGGCCTGCTGCTGGCGGTCAAAGCGCTCGTTTTCCGCCTTGGGGCTGATGAGCAGCTTCTTTGCCCGGGTGTTCAGATAGCCCATGGACAAGTTGTCCAGCACGCTCAGATCGTTGTGAATGCCCCGCTCCGGACGCATCCGGGGCACCATGCCGATGCCCTTTTTCATGTACCGGCCCACCGTGCCACTGCCGGAGTGGTTGGGCATTTTCGCGCCCTCCACCAGAATCTCACCGGTGTGGGGCTCCACGCCGAACAGGACGTCCGCCAACTCATCCCGGCCGGAGCCCTGCAGGCCCGTCACCGCCAGAATCTCACCCCGGTGGAGTTCAAAGGAAATATCCTTCAGAAGCTTTCCAGAGACGTTCTTCACCTGAAGAAGCACTTCCTCCGTGGCGGCGCAGGTATGTGTATTGAATTCGTCAGACTGCAGATTGTGGCCGATCATCAGCTCCGTGACGTAATCCTCGTTCACATCGGCGAAGTTTCCGCTGGCTACCAGCTTGCCGTCCACCAGGATGTAGTACACGTCGCAGATTTCAAACAGCTCCGGCATTTTGTGGGAGATGTAGATGAAGCTGACTCCCTGGCTTCTGAGCTGACGCATGATTTCAAACAGATTCTCAATTTCTTCCGTATTCAGAGCCGTGGACGGCTCGTCCATGATAATCAGCTCGGAGTGGAACAGCAGCGCCTTGCCGATCTCCACCAGCTGCTTTTCGGCGGCGGACAGGGTTTCCACCACGGCGGTGGGATCAATGTCCACCTTCATCCGCTGGAAAACCTCCCGGCACCGGGCGATCATGGTATTTCTGTCCAGGAGATGAAGCTTGGTTTTAAGCTCCTCTCCCAGGAACATATTCTCAAAGACCCGCAGGTCCTTGCACAGGTTCAGCTCCTGGTGAATAAAGCGGATGCCCTGGCTGTTGGCCGCCCGGACATCCCGCATGACGACTTCCTTGTCGTCGATAAGAATCCTGCCGGACACTGGCGCGTAAACGCCGGCAAGCACATTCATCAGCGTGGACTTTCCGGCGCCGTTCTCGCCCAGCAGGCCCACAATCTGTCCCGGTTCAACGGTCAGATCAACGTGATCCACTGCGCGGACAGGCCCGAACTCCATCACGATGTCTTTCATCTGTAAACGCATGGCAACGGTTCCTTTCTGAGATTCCTGTAGGATGGGGGAGGTTTGTGGGGCTTATCGGGTCTTCCGGCGGTCCGCCCCTCCCGGGACGCGCCGGCAGCAGGCCGCGCCTTCCGGTAAGCCTTGATAGAGATCCCGGCCGGCTGACTGATCAGCCGGCCGGGAAAGGGTCTGCGCGTTTGATTGAAGACGATCAGCCGTCGATGGAGTAACGGACGGCGAAGATATCGGAAGCTCTGTAGGCAGCAAAGTCCATATCGGTGTTGCCCGCGTTGCCGATGGAGAAGGAAGGAATCAGGTAGATGCCGTCAGACTCCGCGGCGGTGCCGCTGAACTCCAGGCCCAGAGCGTGCTCGACGGTGAAGTCAACGCACTCGCGGATGAAGGAGGGAGCGAAGTACCAGGTGACAAACTTGACACCCAGAGAGGTGTTGTCGAACTTGTCCAGAGTCTCGCGGCGGCCGCCGACGGAGGTGATGAGCTTCAGGTTGCTCAGGTCGGCATCGCCGGAGTAAGCTTCCAGAGCGTTCATCAGGCCGTCAACGATCTCATCGTCGTGGGTGACGATCAGGTCAATGGCCTCGATCTCGTCCTTGGTGTGGGCAGCCAGCCAGTCTTCCATCTGGTTCTGAGCTTTCTCGGAGGACCAGTCGGTGACGTAGGTCTCGGAGACCTGGTCGAACTTGCCAACGGTCAGGACCTCGTCCATACCGCCGGAGCGCTGGGAGGTGACGGTGGAGGAGTCGCCGACGAACCGCAGGTACTCAACGGAATCGTAATCGGCAAAGTAGGTGTTCAGGTAGTTTCCCATACCTTCGCCGATGGCGAAGTTGTCGCCCATCATCTGGCCGGTGAGGCCGTCGAAGTTCTCGATCAGGCGGTCATAAATCACCAGGCTGATGCCGGCGTCCACGATGGTCTGAGCGGCGGCCCGGAGCGCTTCGCCCTCGGTGGGCCACAGCATGATGGCGTTGGGCTTATCGGTGGCGATCAGGTTCTCGATCTCGGAGATCTGGTCGGCAGCCTCGCCGCAGGACTTGACAACGACTTCCAGGTTGTCATACTTCTCAGTCAGAGCCTTGGCTTCCAGCTCCGCGTGCTTGACGGACTCGCCGGTGAAGCCATGGTCACCGGACAGAATGACCAGTGCGACCTTGACCTTTCCGTCATCCGCTTTCTTTCCGCAGCCGGCCATCAGGCCGATCAGCATCACGGCGACCAGCAGCAGTGCAATGTACTTTTTCATTGGGATCCTCCTCAAAAATTTTTTATTTAGCGGCTTTCGCCGGTAAATACGCAGTTATTTCGCGGAGCAGGTGGATTCCCGGATGTGGAATCCGTGGGGAAGGGTGACCTCCCGCTCCAGCAGCCTTCCTTCCGTAATAAGTCCGCAGAGCATGTCCACCGCCCGGCTTCCCAGCTCCGCACAGGGCTGAACCACCGTGGTCAGATAGGGATGGAACATCTGGGTATACATCACGTCGTCAAAACCGATGACAGAGACGTCCCGGGGAACCTGCAGGCCCACCTCCTGGGCCACAACCACCGTGGCCAGAGCCACGGAGTCACTGATACAGAAAACGGCGCTGGGAGGCTCCCGCTGGGTCAGAATCTTCCGGGCGGCCTTCAGACTGCTGGGGTAGCTGTAATCCACGTCGGAATAGGCCACACAGCCCTCCGGCACCGGCAGTTCCGCCTGAGCCATGGCGTCCCGGAAGCCCTTCATCCGCTGAAGGGTGGAAATATTGTTGTTGGCGGCACTGATGGTGCCGATGCGTTTGTGCCCCAGCTGGATCAGGTACTGGGTGGCTTCAAAGGCGGCCCGGTAGTTGTCCACCGTCACATGGGGCACATTTCCGTGGCCGGTATACTCGCAGCACTGGACAATGGGAAGCTGCCTGGCGTACCTGGGAAGCCAGTCCTCGTTATAGGAGATGTGCAGCAGGATAGCCCCGTCCACCCGCCGGGAGGAGATGGTCTCCTGAATCAGCGCCTGGGGGTCCCGGCCCTCGGTATTGCACAGGAACAGGTTGTACCCCAGCTCCTGGGCCCGGCGGTTGATTCCGTCGAAGACGCAGGCGTAATAAATATTCGTGATATTGGGTAAGAGCACCAAAATGCTGCGGTTTTCGTTTTTGCGCAGATTCCGGGCCTGCTGGTTGGGAATGTAGTTCAGGCGTTCAATGGCTGCCTGGACAACCTGCACCGTCGGTTCCGCCACCGAGCCGCTGCCGTTCATCACTCTGGAAACCGTAGCGACCGATACGCCCGCCGCCCGTGCGACATCCGCGATCGTTACCATGGAATGTAATCCTTTTCTTAAGCATTTTCTACATAATACATAATTTTGTAATCCATTTCAATCCACATTTTGCACAAATAATTCCATTGCTTTTCGCCGACTTCCACAATTCCGTGCCGGAGGACAACTTTCCGGATGACAGGTGTCCCCGGCTGTGCTATCATCAAAAGAAAAAGGGAGGCTCCATCATGAATTACATCGGCGTTGAAATCGGCGGCACCAAGCAGCAGGTCTGCCTGGGCACGGCGGGAGGGGTCATCACCCGGCGGCGTGTGGTCAGGCTGGGAGAAAATACCACGGCTCCCGCCATTCTCGCCTGGATCCGGCAGCAGATCCAGGACCTGACGGCAGCGGCTTCCGTGGCCGCCATCGGGGTGGGCTTCGGCGGCCCGGTGGACCCTGCTGCCGAAAGGATCATCTGCTCCTGCCAGATTCCGGGGTGGGAGGGCTTCGCCCTGGGGGACTGGTTCCGGGACACCTTCGGCCTTCCCACCGTGGTTCGCAACGACACCGTCACCGGCGGCCTGGGAGAGCTGTACCTGGGCGCGGGCCGGGGCAGTACCCGGTTTTTCTACACCAACATCGGCACCGGCATCGGCGGCGGCTCCTACTGGCCGGGAGGTTACGGAGCCAGCTCCCTGGGCTACGTCTGGGTGCCGGACTGGGAAAGCGGCCTCCCGGGCAAGGCCACCCGGCTGGAATTTCTCTGCGCCGGTCCCTTCATTGAGCGGCGGCTGAATACCCCCGGCTATGTCCCGGAAGATTCGGTGCTGAAAACCCTTCCGGGGCCGCTGACCTGTCAGGCGCTGGGCCGGGGCGTCCGGGAAAAGGACGCTTTCTGCTGCCGGGAGCTGGACCGGGTGGCCGAAACCTTTTCCCTGGGGCTGGCCGACGTCCTGGCCCTGACCACCCCTGACCGGGTGGTGGTAGGCGGCGGCGTGGCAAAGCTGGGAGACGTGCTCTTTGACCGGCTGCGCAGATTCACGGAAGAGGCCGCCTTCGTGGCCGACGCCGGTCACATTGACATCCGCCCGGGCCTTCTGGGGGACGACGCCGTCCTGGCCGGCGCCCTCCTGCTGGCGGAAAATCCCCGGCTGCACACCGTTTGAACAGACGAAAAAGTCCCCTGGTCCATGATTCGGACCGGGGGACTTTTCTTCGGGCAGCAATGTCATCCGCTTAAGGATTCTCACATAAGGTAAGGGCTCTAAAGGATCGTTTATCGCAACACCCCTTGGCTCTCCCGCTGGGGGAGCTGGCAAAAATCTTTGATTTTTGACTGAGGGGGTGACGGGAAAACTGTGCTCCTAACCGACGTCACCCCCTCCGTCAGCCCGTTCGAGCTGCCACCTCCCCCCACTGGTGGAGGCAAGGGCGCTGCCGCGCCGCGGTAACCAACGAAGCATAAACGATCCTTTATCGGAATAAATGGATGACATCGCTCCGAGGGGGAGGTAATGCGGGTGCTCCGCAAAATGGCTCTTTGCCGCTTTTCCGGAGCAACCCGTCCGGAAGCCGTCAATGGGAGATTTTATTCCGCGGTAAAGAATGCCGCGGCAACCGCGCCGGGGCCTGCGTGGGTGCCGACCACGCTGCCGATGACCGCGTAAGGCGGCTCTCCGCCGCAGGCGGACCAGAAGGATGCGTTTTCCTCCATATACTTTTTCAGCAGGGTATCCTCCACGCCGGTGTAGCCCAGCATCACAGGCTTGCTGAAATCCACGCCGCCCGCTTTGGCGATGAGCTCACCCAGCTGTCCGTAGGCCTGCTTGACACCCCGGGCCTTGCTCACCATCTTCACCTCGCCGTCGTCAATGGTGATCAGGGGCTTGATGTTCAGCAGTCCCCCGGCAAAGGCCACGGTGGCGGAGATCCGGCCGCCCTTCTTCAGATATTCCAGGGTATCCACCATGGCCAGCAGCTTCACCTGATCCCGCTTATCCATAAGGGTCAGGGCAATCTCTTCTGCCTCCATGCCCCGATCCGCCAGCTCCAGTGCGTACTCCACCAGGACACCGGCGGCAATGGTCACATTCCGGCTGTCCACCACGAAAACCTTACCGGGATAGTCGGCAGCGGCGATGGAAGCGCTCTGGAAGGTTCCGGAAAGCTTGGCCGAAATGGTAATGCACACCACACTGTCCCCTGCCTCCACAGCCTGGGAGAACACCTTGCCGAAAGCATGGGGGGTGGGCTGGCTGGTGGTGGGAAGCACGTCGCTCTCCACCAGCATCCGGTAGAACCGGTCGGTGTCAATGTCCACACCGTCCACGAATTCCCGCTCTCCGAAGTGGATGGTCAGGGGGACCACCTGGACACGCCGGGCAGCCTGGGGTCTTAAATCCGTGGTGGAATCCACAATAATCCTTACACTCATGATGATACTCCTTTATCCTTCCTGATTCTCGTCCTGCAGGCCGTTTTTGCAGATGGTGTGCAGGCTGCCCGCGATCATGGCCAGCACACTGTAAAAGGTCTCTCTGGAACCCTCGTCATAGCCCTCGCTGGCCTGCTCCACAGCCCGCCGGGCGATTTCGCTCACGGCCTGAGCCGCCGCCTGACCCTGGGGTGTCAGCAGCAGGCTGGCCCGATAGCGTTTGCCGTTGTTCTGAACCCGCCGGATCATGTTCGCCTGCTCCAGCTCCGCCACCGTCCGGGAAATCGCCGCCTTGTCCTTCTCGCAAAGCTCACATAGCTCCGCCGCGGTAATGCCTCCGGGATTTCGACTCATGGCCAGCAGGCACTGGGCATGGGGACCTTTCAGTCCGTATTTTGCCATCTGGGCCCGTTCAATTCTCTGAATATCGTGGTAAATACAGGAAATGGACGAGGAAAACAGTTCATATCCATATTCATTTGCCAAGAGAAACCGCCTCCTTTGTTGACGTCTCAACAAGTATACAGGCAATATGTTGATTTGTCAACCTTTAAGACGCGGATTCCGGAAAATATCCCGAATCCGCGTCAATCTTCTCCCATTGGGCCGCAGGATTCCCTTACACACCGGCAGTCAGACCGGGCAGAGGAACCACGTGCATTTCTGACTCCAGGGTCAGCGGCGCTCCGGTAACGGGGTGGATCAGCTCCAGAGCTTTGGCGCAGAGCATCTGGCTTCCGAGGCCAAGCTCCGCCGAAAGATCCAGCGATTCAGGCGTGCCGTACTGGGGATCCCCCAGAATGGGAAAGCCCATGCAGGCACAGTGTACCCGCAGCTGATGGGTCCGGCCGGTGACGGGCCGCAGAGCGAGTTTACATAATTTTTCCTGTCGTTCCAGCACCGAGAACTCCGTGACGGAGGGCTTCCCCTCCGGACTGACGCAGCGCAGCAGGCTGGGCAGGGGCCGCCGGGCGATGGGCGCGTCGATGATCCCGGCATCCTCCTCCGGACCGCCGTACACCAAGGCATGGTAGGTCTTGCGTACCGGGACGTTCTGCAGCAGCCAGTGAACCCGGGCGTTTTTCGCCAGCAGAACAATGCCAAAGGTGTCCCGGTCCAGCCGGGTCATGGGATGAAAGGCACTTTTCTGCCCCGTGGCCCGGTAATAGCCCGCCACGTAATTGGCCAGGGTTCCCTCATTGCGGGACCGGGAGGGATGGATCAGCATTCCGGCGGGTTTGTCCACAGCCAGAAGGTCCCCGTCCTCATAGAGGATCTCCAGAGGCCCCTCCTGGGCCGGATACTCCGGCTCCTCCTCGTCCAGCCGGACGGTAATCACGTCTCCGGGCTTCACGGGGAAATTGGTCCGCTGCGGCACCCCGTTGACCCGAATCCCATCCCCCCATTTGAGCTTGTTCATCAAGCCCGAAGACATTTTCAGTTCTCCCAGCAAAAAGGACGACAGCCGCCCCTCCCGATCCGCTGTATGACAAAGCTCCATAGACTTCCCCTCTTTCCCGTTTTGCGTGCCCGGCGTACTGATCATCGTTTCTTCCCTGAAATATTCGGTATCGTTCCTGCGGTAAATGATCGTTTACACCCCAAAACCTTCCCCCTCGGGGGAAGGTGCTTAAGTAGCGCACACTGGGGCGGATGAGGGGCTGGCGTGCCGATTTTTTCTCCGTACCAAAACAGAAGTACAAGGCCAAAAGTATCCCCTTTTATCGTTACTACCTCAGAAATCTCCACGTTTTCCCCTCATCCGTCACGGCTTCGCCGTGCCACCTTCCCCCCGAGGGGGAAGGTCTTGGTACGCTAAACGATCATTTATATGAGAAATTTCGGGTACAACGGAATAGTTACGTGTAAAGAATCCTTCCCCCAGGAATTTCGGAACTTAAACCTTATCTTTACAAAAAGACCCTGCCGAAAATCAGCAGGGTCTTGTTTTGCTTTCCTTAGTTCAGGGCAGCCTTGGCCTTTGCCACAACAGCGGCGAAAGCGGCGGAGTCCTGGATAGCCATCTCGGACAGGCTCTTCCGGTTCATCTCGATACCGGCCTTCTTCACGCCGTTCATGAAGGTGGAGTAGTTCATGCCGTAGGGAGCGACGGAAGCGCTGATACGGGCGATCCACAGGCGGCGGTAGTCACGCTTCTTCTGCTTGCGGCCAGCGAACGCGTAATTGCCGGACTTCATGACCTGCTGCTTGGCCATCTTAAAGTGCTTGGACTTGGAACCCCAGTAGCCCTTAGCCAGCTTCAGGGTAGCATTTCTTCTCTTGCGCGTCATCATCGCGCCTTTTACTCTAGCCATTTTTCAGTATCCTCCTTCTGCCTTACTTGTAGGGAATCATCTTCTTGATTGCGTCGATGTTGGTCACATCGGCATAAGCGGTCGCACGCAGATGGCGGGTACGCTTGGTGGTCTTCTTGGTCAGGATGTGGCTCTTGTAGGCGCTGGCTCTCTTAACCTTACCGGTCTTGGTCAGGTTGAATCTCTTCTTTGCACCGCTATGGGACTTCAGCTTGGGCATAGGTGGTTCTCCTTCCGTAATCTATTGTACTAAAAAATACTTGCCTGTTATTTCTTGGGGGTCAGGAACATTGCCATGAACCGGCCTTCCAGCTTGGGATTTTTCTCCATGCTGGCGATCTCAGCGCACTTCTGAGCGAAATCAAGCAGCAGCTTCTCACCCAGGTTGGTATGGGCCATTTCGCGGCCGCGGAAACGGACGCTGACCTTCACCCGGTTGCCGTCTGCCAGGAACTTCTGGGCGGCACGTACCTTGGTATCGAAGTCGTTGGTGTCGATGCTGGGGCTCATGCGGATTTCCTTGATTTCCACGACCCGCTGGTTCTTCTTGGCTTCCTTCTCCCGCTTCTTCTGGTCGAAGCAGAATTTGGAATAGTCCATGATCTTGCAGACGGGCGGGACAGCGTTGGGAGAGATCTTCACCAGATCCATACCCTGCTCTTCCGCCATGGCGTTGGCCTGGGCGGCGGACAGGATGCCAAGCTGGGCGCCGTCGGCGCCGATCAGACGAACCTCCTTGTCCCGGATTTCCTCATTCAGCTGATGATCAAACTTTGCGATGGTAAGCACCTCCAATAAACAACAAAAAAGCGGATGCCAAAGCATCCGCACCATTCGCACAGGATCCCCCGAGAGGGAAATGTGAAATATGGACCGTTTCGCTGACGCTGACGGTGAGGCGGATGTTCAGCCTTCTTTATTACCCGGTTAGTTTACCACAGGTTCTCCCGATTGTCAAGAGTCTTTTCGGGGAAAACTTTTCTATCCCGGACCGGAACCCGGTCCGGGTGGAATATCTTATGCGTCTTTTGGGTAGGATTATTCCACATCCCCCACAATGGTCCCCGGCTCTCCGGTAAAGGCAGACAGGACCTCCACCCGGATGCCGTAGTCTCTGGCAAATTCCACACTGCGGTCATGGAGTACCTGGGCCCCGTTTTCGATCAGCGCCAGCATCCGGTCATAGCCGATCCGGCCAAACCGGGTGGCGTCCGGGTACAGCCGGGGATCCCGGTCGTAGACCCCGTCCACATCGGTGAAGATCTGGCACCGGTCCGCCTTCAGATACGCCGCCAGGGCCACCGCCGTGGTGTCCGAGCCGCCCCGGCCCAGAGTGGTGATATCTCCCTCCGGGTCAAGGCCCTGAAACCCCGCCACCACCACGATCTTCCCGGCCTCCAGCTCTTTTTGGATCCGGGCCGCGTCTATGTTCAGGATCCGGGCGTTTCCGTGGACGCCGTCGGTAGCGATCCCCGCCTGCCAGCCGGTAAAGCTGACGGCGGGATATCCCAAAGCGCCGATGGCCATGGCTACCAGTCCCGCGGACATCTGCTCTCCTGCCGCCAGGTAGGCGTCCATTTCCCGGGCTGCCCCCCGCCGGTTGACCTGGGCGGCCTTTCGGATCATCAGGTCCGTGGTATCGCCCTGGGCGGATACCACCATGACCACCCGGTTTCCCTGCCGGGCCAGTCCCGCCGCCCGCCGTGCCGCTGCACGGATCCGGTCCATATCTCCCAGCGAGGTGCCCCCGTACTTCTGCACGATCAGCATACAGCATTCCTCCCCGGCACATCCTATGTCACCCGGGGCCGAAAGGTGACGAAAGGAAAAAGCCGCCGCGAAGGCGGCAGCCTTTCCAAATACGGTGGGCCGGAGGGTATCCGGGAAGCGGGGATGGAGCGGATCAGCCCGCCAGGACCTCCGCCTTCACCACGCCCCGGAAAACCGCCAGCCGGTTCATCAGCTCCTCCAGGGAGATCGTCAGGTCAATGGTCTCGGCGGAGATGGTGACCACAGCGGTACCGTTGGTGGGGACGATGGAGTTGATGGTAATGATATTTGCCTTCGCTTCGGCAAAAACCCCCAGAATCTCCGACAGAAGTCCCGCCTCGTCGTGGAGCAGCAGCTGGAAGGTAATGATCCTGCCGGTCATCATGTTCTGGAAGGGCAGGACCGCGTCCCGGTACTTATAAAAAGCGCTGCGGCTGATGTCGGTCATCCGGGTGGCCTCATTGACGGTGGTCGCTTCCCCGGTGGAGAGCAGGCGCTTGGCCTCCGCCACCTTCAGGAAAACCTCCGGCAGCGCGGACGCTTCCACAATGTAGTATTTTGGTTTTGTCGACATGGCAAACCTCCTGAATATGAAAATGCGTTTCCGCAGGAATAACATTTGTCTTCCATCTATGTATTGTAGCATACATTTCTGAAAATGCAACCCCAAAAAGCCACGTTTAAAGGAGGTTTCCCCTTGTTTCCCGGAACCAGAAAATACCTTTCCCTGCTGGCCCTTTTTCTGGCGGTCTGGCTGGGTCTGAAGTTTCTTCTGCCCCTGATTTTTCCCTTTCTGCTGGGTGCCGCCCTGGCGCTGGCCGCCGAGCCCATGGTGCGCCAGCTCAACGGACGCTGCCGCATCCCCCGGGGGATCAGCGCGGGGATCGGTGTGAGCATGGCATTCTGCTTTCTGGCCATGGCAGTGCTGCTGGTCTGCGCCTTTCTGGTCCGGGAGCTGGGGGCGCTGGCGGGTGTGCTGCCCGACTGGGAGAGTGCCGTGAAATCCGGCGTTTCAGCGCTGCAGGGCTGGCTGCTGGAGCTGGCCAGCCACGCGCCTCAGAGCATCCGCCCCCTGCTCAGCGACAATCTTTCCGCCCTGTTCTCCGACGGGGCAGCCCTGCTGGACAAGGCGGTCCGATATCTGCTGGGACTGGCCGGGAGCCTGCTCAGCCACATTCCCGACAGTGCCCTGAGTCTGGGCACGGCGGTACTCTCGGGCTACATGATCTCCGCGAAGCTGCCGCTGATCCGCTCCTGGCTCCGCCGCCGGCTGCCGGTGGAACGGTTAAAGCCCCTGCTGGATGCGGGAAAGCGGATGAAAACCGCCGCCGCAGGCTGGCTGCTTGCCCAGTGCAAGCTGATGGGCGTGGCCTTCCTCATTCTGTTTCTGGGATTTTTGCTGCTGCGGATCCCCTTTGCCCTGCTGTGGGCCCTGGGCGTGGCAGCGGTGGATGCCCTGCCGGTGCTGGGAACCGGCACGGTGCTGATCCCCTGGGCTTTGATCTGCTTTCTGCGGGGGGACACCCCCCGGGCCATCGGCCTTTTGGGGATCTACGCCACGGCTTCCCTGACCCGGTCCGCCCTGGAGCCGAAGCTGGTGGGCCGGCACCTGGGACTGGATCCATTGGTGACTCTGATGGCCCTGTACGCGGGCTACAAGCTCTGGGGCATCGGCGGAATGATCCTGGCCCCCCTGCTGGCCGTCACCGCCACCCAGATCGTCCCCAACCGAAAACGAAACGCCGGTGAATAAAAGCCCCGTTTGGTATGTTACTGTAAATGATCGTTTACGCTACGTTGGTTGCTGTGAACGTACAAGGCTCCCTCTGATGAGGGAGCTGTCGCGAAGCGACTGAGGGAGAGAAAACGTTTCGTCTTTTCCCGTATTTACCAGGAATGCGAAAGCTTTCAGGCTTTCTCTCCCCCAGTCAGCTTCGCTGACAGCATACATTTAGGTATGATTGCCACCGGCAATCATAAATATTTTGATTCGCTGCGCGGAGCACCACCCTCATCAGAGGGGGCCATTGGGCCGCTAAACGATCATTTACGGCAGTAACGATACCGAGCGGGTCAGGGCAGGGGAAACATCCCGCATTTTCAACAAAATTCCGATCTCCCTATTGTACATCCCGTTCATTTTTGTTATAATACAAAGAAATTGTTTTAATTGGATGTGTGCGAACGTGAAATACGGAATTTGGAATGCGCGGGAACCGGAGATGAGCGCCGTTAACGCCCTGGTGGGCGGCGGCTATGCGCCTCTGGCCGCCATGGTTCTGGCCTCCCGGGGCATCCGGGACTGCGGCCAGGCCCATCAGTACTTAGATTGTGACGCCCCACTGCCGGACCCCTTCCTGATGACGGATATGGATCTGGCCGCCGGCCGGGTGGGTCTGGCCATGTCCCGTGGGGAGAAGATCGCCGTTTTCGGCGACTACGATGTGGACGGCATCACCGCCACCTGTCTGCTCACCGATTTTCTCCGGCGTCACGGGGCGGACTGCGTCAGCTATATCCCCGGCAGGCTGGAGGAGGGCTACGGTCTGAATCCCATCGCCATCCGCCAGCTCAGCAGCGAGGGGGTCAAGCTGATCGTCACCGTGGACTGCGGCATCACCGCCGTAGCCGAGGCGGAGCTGTGCCGGGAGCTGGGCATCGATCTGGTGATCACCGACCACCATGAGTGCAAGCAGACCCTGCCCCGGGCTGCCGCGGTGGTGGATCCCCACCGCCCCGACGGGGGCTATCCCCACAAGAATCTCTCCGGCGTGGGCGTGGCCTTCAAGCTGGCCGCCGCCCTCTGCGGGGATCAGGAGGCCGTGCTGAAGGAATACACCGATATGGTCTGCCTGGGTACCGTGGCAGATGTGATGCCCATTCAGGGAGAGAACCGGGTCTTTGTGTCCAGAGGACTGAAATCCCTGGCCCACACCAAGCGTCCGGGCATCGCCGCCCTGATGGTGGAAAGCGGCTGCGCCCCGGAGTCGGTCAGCGCCTCCTCCATCGGCTTCATGCTGGCTCCCAGGATCAACGCCGCGGGCCGCATGGGCAAGATCGATCTGGCTGTGGAGCTGTTTCTGACTGACGATCCGGTCCGGGCCGCGGAGCTGGCCCGGCAGCTGTGTGACCTGAACCGCCAGCGGCAGGCCATCGAATCGGAGATCTACCGGCAGGCCGTGGCCATGCTGCCCCCCGGCAGGCCGCCGGAGGCCATTGTCCTGGCGGACGAAAGCTGGCATCAGGGCGTGGTGGGCATCGTGGCCAGCCGCATCGCCGAGGAATACGCCTGTCCGGCCTTCCTCATCTGTCTGGACGGCGAGCATGGCAAGGCCAGCTCCCGCAGCCATGGAGGCTTCAACCTGTTCTCCTCCCTCACCGCCCTGGCCCCCCTGCTGGAAAGCTACGGTGGCCATGAGCTGGCGGCGGGCTTTACCATCTCCCGGGCCAACATTCCGGAATTCCGCCGGCGCATCTGTTCCCTGGCCGCCGGGTTCTACTCCGACGACACCCCCAGGACCTCCCTGGATGTGGACTGTGCCATTGAAGCGGATCTTCTGACCATTCCCAACATCGAATCCCTGTCCGTGCTGGAGCCCTGCGGCAACGGCTGCCCCAAGCCTGTGCTGATGATGAAGAACCTCACCATCGACCGCATCAGCATGGTGGGCGGCGGACGCCATATGCGCCTGCGGCTCCGGAGCGGACGCCACATTGTCAACGCCATTTATTTTTCCGCCAATCCCCAGACGGTTTCCATCCAGCCCGGGGACGTGGTGGACGTGGCCTTTACACCCCAGATCAACGAGTTCCGGGGGGAGCGCAGCGTGCAGATGAACGTGCTGGACATCCGCCCCAGCTGCGCCGCCGAATGCTCGCCGGAGACCTCCGGCTACCGGGCGCTGCTGGAGGATCGCCTCACCGCCGCCATCGCCGCCTCCCTGCTCCCGGAGCGGGCCACCCTGGCCATGGTCTGGCGGTATCTGGCTTCCTCCTCCGAGGCTGCCATTCAGGAGTCGCCCATCTGCCTGTGCCGCAAGATCGTCCGCTGGGCGGGCAAGCCTCTGAGTCTGGGACAGATGATGACCTGCCTGGACATCTTCCGGGACGTGGGTCTAATAGACCTGCAGCGGCAGCACAAGTACATTTCCATTCATCTGACCCCGGGTTCGGGAAAGGCCGATCTGACGGAGAGTCAGACCATGCAGCGCCTGCTGCGAGCGAAAGAGAGCTGATTTACGTGGAAACCTTTGAAGAACACTACACCGCCATGCGGGAAGCCATTCTCAAGCATATGCCCGGCGCGGATATGGCGCTGGTGGATCGGGCGGTGGAATACGCCAACGCCAAGCACGCTCTTCAGAAGCGCAAGGACGGTTCCCCCTATATCATCCACCCTCTGGCCGTGGCCCAGATCGTGGCGGAAATGGGTCTGGACATGGACGCCATTCTGGGCGCCCTGCTCCACGACTGCATCGAGGACACCGACGCCTCCCATGAGGACATCGAAAAAATCTTCGGCCCCACCGTCGCCGAGCTGGTGGAGGGCGTCACCAAGCTGACCCGGGCCAATTTCTCCACCTCCGAGCAGGCTCAAATGGAAAACCTGCGCAAGATGTTCATGGCCATGTCCAAGGACATCCGGGTGGTGCTGATCAAAATCGCCGACCGTCTGCACAACATGCGGACCATGCAGTACCAGACCCCTGCCAAGCAGATCAGCAAGTGCCAGGAGACCATGGACATCTACGCGCCTCTGGCCCACCGGCTTGGTATGCAGCGGATCAAGTGGGAGCTGGAGGACCTGTCGCTGCGGTATCTGGCTCCCGGCGCCTATGAGGAGATCACCTCCTATCTGCAGGCCCACAAGGAGCAGGACGAGAGCTTCATGCGCACCATCCAGGGGAAGATCACCGAGCGCCTCTCCGCCGTGGGCATCCACAACACCACCTATGGCCGCATCAAGCACGTCTACTCCATCTACCGCAAGATGCAGGCCCAGGGCAAGACCATGGACGAGCTGTACGACATCTACGCCTTCCGGGTCATCGTGGATTCCATTCCCGACTGCTACAACGTGCTGGGCCATATCCACGACCTGTTCAACCTGGTTCCCGGCCGGTTCAAGGACTATATCTCCACCCCCAAGCCCAACATGTACCAGTCCCTGCACACCACCGTCATCGGATCCCAGGGCATTCCCTTCGAGGTGCAGATCCGCACCTGGCAGATGCACGAGACGGCGGAATACGGCATCGCCGCCCACTGGAAGTACAAGCAAGGGGCCGGAGCCGGAAGCGAAAAGGACTTCGAATGGGTGCGCCGCCTGCTGGAGAGCCAGCAGGATTCCGACGCCGAGGAATTCGTCCAGTCCATGAAAATCGACATGTTCGACGATGAGGTCTTCGTCTACACCCCCAAGGGCCGCATCGTCTCCCTGCCCGCCGGGTCCACCCCCATCGACTTTGCCTACGCCATTCACTCCGGAGTGGGCAACTCCATGATCGGCGCCAAGGTGAACAACCGCATCGCCAACATCGACACCAAGCTGAGAAACGGCGACATTGTGGAGATCCTGACCTCCAAATCCGCCAAGGGTCCCAGCCGGGACTGGCTGAACATCTGCATGTCCAACCAGGCCCGGACCAAGATCAAGCAGTGGTTCAAGAAGGAAAAGCGGGAGGACAACATCATCCACGGCCGGGCCTCCTTCGAATCGGAGATGAAGCGGCTGGGCCTGCCTCTCACCGCCCTGTCCGACCCGGAGCTGGAACCCCAGCTTCTGCGCAAGCTCTCCTTTGAAACCTGGGACGATATGTATGCCGCCATCGGCTACGGGGGCCTCACCGCCACCAAGGCCGTGGGCCGCATCCGGGACGATATCACCAAGGCCCTCAAGGCCCAGAATGCCGAAAAGGTCCCCCAGACCCCCCTGCGCATGAGGCCGGACTCCGAAGCCGTGCTGCGCAACCGCCACGCCGTCAACGGCGTCATCGTGGAGGACATCGATTCGTGCATGATCAAGTTCGCCAAATGCTGCACCCCCGTTCCCGGAGACGCCATCGTGGGCTTCATCACCAAGGGCTTCGGCGTCAGCGTCCACCGGGCGGACTGCCCCAACGCCCAGAACCGGGAGGATCCCCGGCAGGCCGCCCGCTGGGTCCGGGTCCGCTGGGCCGCTCAGGAGGAGCAGCCCTTCGATACCACCCTGGAGCTGGACTGCATCACCCGGGACGGCCTGGTCCTGGACGTGGCTACGGTGATGAGTACCTCCCGGGTTCGGGTGAAGGAGCTGAACGCCAAGGATCTTCCCGGCGGCCGCAGCACCATCATCATCCGCTTCGAGGTCAAGGACGTGGCCGAACTGGAAACCGTCCGCAAAAAGCTGCTGAACATCCGGGACGTCACCGGTTCCCGGAGAGGCCAGAATTAAGGAGGAACCCGATTATGTGCGCGAAGCTTCAAAAATACTGGAAATCCCTGGACCGGAACCTGATCGTGAACCAGCGGGAGCTGCTTCTGGGCCTCACTGTCTGCGCCCTGGCGGGCGTTCTCACAGGCATTCTGGTCAGCCCCCGGAAGCACATGACCATCGGCAGCTACAACGGCAACGGTACCTTCCTTCCGATGGAGGAGGAGCCGGAAGACGCTGCCGAAGCGGAAGGAGAATAAGGCCATGCGCGCGGTACTGACAAGAGTGAATTCCGCCTCCGTGACCATTGACGGTCAGGTGGTGGGCCAGATTGGCCGTGGCTTTCTGATCCTGCTGGGAATCGGCCCCAACGACACCGAGAAGGAATGCCGCTATCTGGCGGAAAAGGCTCTGGGTCTTCGGATCTTCACCGACGAAAACGACAAAATGAATCTGGGACTGGACGCCGTGGGAGGCCAGGTGCTGGTGGTCAGCCAGTTCACCCTCTACGGCAACTGCCGTAAGGGCCGCCGCCCCAGCTTCACCGACGCGGCGGATCCCGAGCTGGGCAACGCCCTGTACGAGAAGTTTCTGGCCGTCTGCGCTGAACTGGGATATCCCCCGCAGCACGGCCAATTCGGCGCCGACATGCAGGTGGCCTCCGTCAACGACGGCCCCGTGACATTGATCCTGGACACGGACCAGCTGATGGACACGCCGAGAAGAAAGTAACGCCAATTCCTCAGACAATGGATCGTTTCGCGGGTGCCATTCTACGCGAATGCGCGCCCGGCGCATTTGCCTGCGTTACTTCCCTGACATGCCCGGTATCGTTATTGCGGTAAATGATTGTTTAGCGGGCAAGGCCCGCGGCAAATGCGTTACGCACTTTGGGTGGCAGACGCACATCCTTTGGGCCCCTCGACCACAGGTGCAGTGCTATGGTAAATGATCGTTTATCTCACTAACGTGCGATGGTTCCGCCAGGGTACCGACTACCACTGTCATTGCGAACCAGTCCGCAGACTGGTGTGGCAATCCGTTCCCCTTGCAACATGTCCCAATTCGTACCGTTCCCAGGGAGAAACGGATTGCCACGTCGCTGCGCTCCTCGCAATGACAGGTGGTGGACGTACTCTTGCTGCGCAAAACGATCATTTATACAGATATTCCATTAAAATACACATATTTGCTGCCGCGATGGGATCGTCAGGAGCGGCAGCCCGGCGGATATGATCCTTTTATTCTATCATTGCGGGGGTTTTTATGCTGAACGTCCACGCCCTGGTTCTGGGGGCTTACCAGACCAACTGCTACATCATCCACGACCGTGCATCCTCCAGATGCTGTGTCATCGATCCCGGCTATACGCCGGAGGTCGTGCTGGACAAGCTGGAGGAGCTGGGGCTGACCCTGGAGGCGATCCTGCTGACCCATGGCCATTTTGACCATGTGGGCGGCGTAAGGGATCTGGCCGCGGAAACCGGATGCCAGGTGTACCTCTGTACCGAGGACCTGCATATGCCTCCCCAGTTGACCGCCGGACCGCTGTACTATACCAATCCCTATGGCGAAGGGGACAGCTTGCATCTGGCGGGCTTGGACATCGGGGTCATCCAGACCCCTGGCCATACGCCCGGCTCCGTGTGTCTTCTGGTAGAGGATACCATGTTCTCCGGCGACACCCTGTTCGCCGGCTCCTGCGGCCGGACGGATCTGCCCGGCGGCGATTGGTCCTCCATGAAAAAGTCCCTGGCCCGCCTGGCCTCTCTGGAAAGCAACTACTGGGTCCTGCCGGGCCACGGAGAGTCCACTTCCTTGGCCGGGGAAAAGCGCTATAATCCATACATGTAGAAAATGCGCAGTGCAGAATGCAGAATGATGTATCCCGGTTCTGCAGCCCTTGCTCTGAAATTACAGGCAAAAGAAACGACGAAATTTTGCATTCTGCATTTTGCATTTGAGGAAAGCTATGAAATTAACACTGATTGGTCATGATGACCGTTATGCCGTGGAGCAGCTGCAGCTGGCGCTGTTTCCGGACGATACTGAGGCAGAGGCCATCTCCTCCCTGCACCGGGGAAAGACCTGGCTCACCGCCTCCGCGAAGATCACCCTGGGCGGAAAAACCGTCACCCGGTCCCGGCGTCTGAAGGCCGATGCCGAAACGGTGCGTCTGCGCCGCCGGATCCTTCAGCAGAGCTACTACCTGGCCGCCCGGGAGCTTCTGCCCACCGTGCCCCCCTGGGGCGCCCTGGCAGGGGTGCGGCCCACCAAAATCACCACGAAGCACCTGCTGGAAGGCGGAACCCCCGCCTCCGCCGCCCGTATGCTGAAGGATGTCTATTATGTAACGGAGGACCGCCGGAACCTGGCGGTGGACTGCTCCGTCTCCACTGTAAAAGCCGCCAGTCTGTTACGACCCGGCGACCTTTCCGTCTATGTGGGCATTCCCTTCTGCCCCACCCGCTGTACCTACTGCAGCTTTGTCAGCAGGACCATCGGCAAAAAAACCGAGCTGCTGGAGCCTTACCTTGCCGCCCTGCTCCGGGAGATCCAGGTGACCGGGCGTCTTCTGCGGGACTCCGGCAGGCGCTTACGCACACTGTACATCGGCGGCGGCACCCCCACCACCCTGTCCGCAGCCCAGCTGGTCACCCTTCTGGACGCCATCTCCGACGCCTTCGACCTGTCCGGCTGTCTGGAATTTACCGTAGAGGGCGGCCGTCCCGATACCCTGGACGAAGAAAAGCTCCGGACCATCCGGGATCATGGTGCCGGTCGCATGAGCATCAATCCCCAGACCATGGAGGACTCCGTTCTCCGGGCCTGCGGCCGCCCCCACACTGGGGCCGACGTGCTCCGGGCCTACCGTCAGGCGGAGGAGGCGGGCTTTGACGCCGTGAATATGGACCTCATCGCGGGACTGCCCACGGACTCGGAGGAGGGCTTCCGCCGTTCCCTGGACGCCGTAGCGGCTCTGAACCCCGCCAACATCACCGTCCACACCCTGGCCCTGAAAAAGGGCGCGGACCTGTTCCAGCACCGGGAAAACCTCCCCAGCCCCCAGGCCGTAGCCGCCATGGTGGATTACGCCGGCGCAGCCCTCCGGGCTCTGGGCTACCGGCCCTACTACCTGTACCGGCAGAAATACATGTCCGGCAGCTTTGAAAACGTGGGCTGGAGCCGGGACGGCCTGGACTGCCTGTACAACATCTATATGATGGAGGAGCTGCACACCATCGTCTCCCTGGGAGGCGGCGGCATGAACAAGGTGAACCTGCCAGACGGCAGCCTGCGCCGGTTCCACAACCCAAAATTCCCCGAACAGTACATTGAAATGCTGGATTCCGTCGTGCAGCAGAAGGAAGAACTGTTCGATCTGATGAATGGATAAACGAAAGGAAGGTTTTTCCCTTGGATACCCTGATCTCCAACGTCACCGCGGTGACTATGAACCCCCGGATGGAAGTGATCTTCGGCGCGTACATCGGCATTGACGGCGGCAAGATCGTTTCCATCTCCAAAACGCCCCCCAAGGAGACTCCCAAAACCATCCTGGAAGGCACCGGCATGGTAGCCATTCCGGGCCTGATCAACTGTCATACCCATCTGGCCACCTCCGTGCTGCGCTGCTTCACCGACGATCTGAGCAACACCGAGGCGCTGCAGGCACTGCTGCAGAAGGAGGCCAAAATGGACTCCCGGACCGCCAAGGCAGCCGCTCTGCTGTCCATCGCCGAGTGCCTGCGCTTCGGCGTGACCTCCGTGTCCGACCTGTACTACTATCCCAACGCCACCGCCGAGGCCGTGGCCCAGTCCGGCATCAAGGCCAATCTGGCCCTGTCCAGCTACCGCTTCATCGACCAGAACGAGGATTTTGACTTCGAAACCGACGAGCAGTGCCGGGAGCTGGTAACCGTCACGGACCGTTGGCACGGCTTTGACAACGGCCGAATCCGAATCGACGCCGGAATCTACGCCGAGTACACCAGCAACTACCGCCTCTGGGAGGGGCTGGCAGGCTACGCTTCGGAAAAGGGCATCGGTATGCAGCTGCACCTGGCCGAAACCCAGAGGGAGGTGGACTCCTGCCAGGAGCGCACCGGCATGGGTCCCGGGGAGCTGCTGAACTGCCACAATCTCTTTGCCGTCCCCGCTGTCGCCGCGGGCTGTACATATTTGGAGCCTCATGAGCGTAAACTGCTGGGGAAGAGGCATGTCTCCGCCGTAGCCACACCCCTCACTGCCTACAAAAACGGCCAGCGCTCCACCCCCATTCTGGAATCCGTCCAGGCGGGGATGAATGTAGCCCTGGGTACCGGCGGCGCCATCGAGTGCGGAAATCTGGATATGTTTGAGGTCATGCGCTTTGCCGCCATGTCCGCCCGGGAGGAAAGCGGCGACCCTGCGGCCCTGCCCTCCTCCGCCGCCCTGATGATGGCCACCGTCACCGGCGCCCAGGCCCAGGGCCGGTCCAAAGAGTGCGGTATGCTCCAGGTGGGCATGGATGCCGACCTGGCCCTGCTGGATTTCTCCGCCCCCCATCTGATGCCCTGCCACAACGTCCTCAACGCTCTGGTGTGGTCCGCCAAGGGCGGCGACGTGGCTCTGACCATGGTCCGGGGCAAGATCCTCTACCAGAACGGCCGCTTCCCCACCATCGATCTGAAGGAAGTTGTGGAAGAACTGACTAACTACGCGATTCCCAAGCTGTTCGACGACCAAAAATAAAAGAGAGTGGTAACTATTCAGCAGTAGCAAAGACTTTCGTGTAAATGATTGTTTATATCCGCACCCAACGTAGGGCGGGGGCTCGCCCCCGCCGACGCACCTATGGTTTTGCATACTTGCGTCTAACGCAGCAGATTGCGTGTCCTACCTGTTCGGCGGGGGCAAGCCCCCGCCCTACGTTGGGTGCAGTGTGATACAGCGATCTCATTCTCGCATTTCCTGCCGCAGAAAGGATGAAACCATGTCTGATACCCAAAAAAAGCAGAACTTTCTCCAGGGTACTGCCCTTCTCGCCATGGCCACCGCCATCGTCAAGGTCATCGGCGCGCTGTATAAGATCCCCCTCAACGCCATCATCGGCGAGCAGGGCTTCGGCTATTTCAACACCGCTTATGAGATCTACAACGTGCTTCTGATGGTCTCCACCGCGGGTCTTCCCGTGGCCATGAGCCGGATGATCTCCCAGGCCAGCTCTCTGGGCAGCTACAACCAGGTACGCCGGATCTACAAAACCGCCCGGGGCATCTTCCTGGGGCTGGGCATCACCGGCAGCCTGCTGATGACCCTCTTCTGCCGCCAGCTGGCCCGGTTCCAGAACCAGCCCGACGCCTGGGTGGCCATCGGCTGTCTGGGTCCCTGTGTCCTGCTCATCTGCATCATGAGTACCTTCCGGGGCTTCTTCCAGGGGCAGAGCAATATGCTCCCCACCTCCGTCTCCCAGGTGTTGGAGGCTGTGATCAAGCTCATCGTGGGCATGGCGGCGGCGCTGCTGATCCTGAAGCTGACGAACAGCGTTCCCCTGGCCTCCGGCGGCGCCATTCTGGGCGTCACGGTGGGGTGCCTGGTGGCTTCGTTCTATCTCTTCGGCCGTTTCCGGCGCAGCTACTCCCAGCTTCCCCTCTCCGGCGATGAGCCCCGGTCCTTCCAGGATACCGCCAGAGGCCTGCTGATCATCGCCATTCCCATCACCATCGGTTCTGCCGGGCTGCAGCTTCTGACCATGCTGGAAACCAAGATCTACATGGGCCGGCTCCTGGGTCTGGGGATCAGCCAAGCCTCCGCTGATACCATGCGGGGCATCTACGGCATGACCCAGACCATCTTCAACATGCCCTGCGCCTTTATCACCCCCATCACCATCAGCATCATCCCCGCCATCGCCTCCCACCTGACCCTGTGCAACAATGCCGAGGCAAAGGCCACCGAGGAATCCGCCGCCCGGATCACCGGGCTGATCTCCATGCCCTGCGCCATCGGACTGGCCCTGATGGCCCAGCCTGTCACCGCCCTGCTGGGTGGCTACTCCGGGCAAAACCTGGCCCTGGCCACGAAGCTGATGACGGTTCTGGGCGTTTCCATCATGTTCAACGCCGTCGTGCTGGTCACCACCGCCATTATGCAGGCCCACGGCCACGCCGTCCGGCCGGTGATCAATATGCTCATCGGCGGCGTGCTGAAGCTGGCGGCGGTGTATATCCTCACCGGCAACCCCAACATCGGCATTGTGGGCACCCCTGTGGGTACGCTTCTGTGCTATATGGCCATCGCTGCCCTGAATCTGTACTCCATGCGCTCCCTGCTGGAACAGCCCCCCGCCATTGTCCGGAATCTGGTGCGGCCCTTCCTGGCGGCAGCCATCATGGGCGCCTTTGTGTACGGCGGCCTGCAGGGGCTGAAGGCCCTGGGAATCACCAGCCGCCTGATCCTGTGTGCCCTGCCCATCGCGTTGGGTGTGGTGGTGTATCTGGCCGCTGCCCTGAAGCTGAAGGCCGTCACCAGAGAGGACTGCCTGCTGCTGCCCAAGGGGGAAAAGATCGTCCGGCTGCTGAAGCTGTAAGTTTTCCCGAAAACACAGCTTTTTGCGAAAAATCACTTGCATTTTCTCTGTAGTTATGTTAATCTAGAACCGATTTTTGAACAGCGCCGGGAGCCGGGAATCCCACGGAAAAAAGGGGTATTTTCCCGCCCCCGTCATCAGAAGAGAGGAAGATCGATATGAATAAAACCGAGCTGATTGCCGC
>SFQY01000004.1 GCA_004562395.1 bacterium
CACGTCGCTTCGCTCCTCGCAATGACAGTGGTAGACGGTACCTTGGCGCTTAAGTTGATGACATTGCCCCCCGGGGGAAGGTATTGCGTTCCGTCATCCTTACAAACACCAATTTATCGGGTAGCTGAGTAAAATCGATATGCACAATATGGAATCAGTCAGTCACAATTCCCCTGGCAATGTCGCTGGTCATACAGTATTGCAGATCCTTTGACCGGCGGAGCAGGGTTGCCGGCCACTGGGGCTGCTCCGGATCGAAGAGGACGTGCTTCAGCGGTCCGTGCTGCCAGGGCCTGTTCAGGGCAATATAAATTTTCCGGGATGCCAAAATCTGCTTCATGCCGATGGTAATGCAAAGCTCCGGCATACCCATCAGGTCACCGCGCTGATAGCCGAAGGCGTTGATGGTCCTGGTTTCCCGGGTAATGGGCAGAATTCTGGTGCCGAGTTCCGCGAATTCATCCGGGGTAATGGGGTCGCCGGCTGCCGCCGCTTCGTTGAAAGCCACATGGCCGTTGATGCCCAGACCGCCGAAACACATATCCGCGCCGCCCAGATCTTCAAGCATCTTATCATACTGCGCTTCCTGACCAGGCTCCGGAAAATGACGCTGGGATTCCGGCATGACAAGCTCCGGATCCACACGGTCATAAAATTCCCGTTTCATCCGGCCGTGAAAGCTCATGGCATCGTTGTCGTCGATCCTCTGGGTTTCGGATATCAGGTATTCATCCATGTTGAAGAAGTGGACGTTTTTCAGAGAAACTCTCTGGCTGTTTATCAGCTCCGCCAGAATCGGATACTGCTCCGTGGGCCCCACCGGCACAATGAATACGGTCCTTTCTCCCGCCTCGTTGTGCTTTACGATCTCACGAAACATGGTCAGAGCCATGTCAAAGTAAACTTCCCATTCGGATTTTACCACTTTGCAGGGGATGCCATTTACCAACTTATTCATTGTATGCAATCTCCTTAATTTGTAGCAGGATACCATTTGTCACATCACGGGTACTTCTTTGCCGGTTTCCAGAGACTGTTTGATTGCCGCGAGAACACGCAGTGTGTGATCGACAGCCTCCGGTGTAATGACTTCCACAGGAGAACCTGTTTTGATATGGTCGATAAAGTCACGAAGCTCCAGGAAATAAGCATCCGGGTGTTCCGTGCATACCGTTTCGGGCTCTTTTTCATTGCTGTATACACGTGTTGTTCTGCTGGCTGCATGGATATTATATAGATTCTCACCAGCTCCCATGCGATAGCAGAGTGCCTGCGCGTCGCCAACGATATTCAGCTCCATGGTAAAGGGAAATCCGTGGGGCATTTCACTGATACCTTCTGCAACAGCGGAAATGCCATTTTCAAAGTTCAATGTGGAGCAGACATAGTTCCAGCTTCCCACGGCATTTTGAGAACCGGCGGCGTATACGCTTTTGACCTTGCCGAACAGATAACAGAAATAGTCTACATCATGGATATGCAGGTCAAACAGTCCGCCTCCGCTTCGGTCTGGTTTTGTAAACCAGCCTCCGTTTTTTGCTCTGGCGGATACACACGACATTCTCGTTGCTCTGGCATACCGGATGCTGCCGAACTGGCCGTTGTCGTACATATTTTTTGCATATGTATACTCCGGCCAATACCGGATTACATGCCCGATGTTCATGGTGACGTTGGCTTTTCGAACTGCCTCAGACATTCGGGCAAAAATCTCCGGACTTAACGCGGCGGGCTTTTCGCAGAAAATATTCTTTTGGAATTCTGCTGCCATAATGACATATTTCTCGTGCAGAAAAGTTGGCAGACAAATGTCAACGACATCAATTTGCGCGCCGATCTTTTTCAGCATCTCAAAACAGTCACCGTACCATTCACAGCCCGCTTTTTCCGCAAGGGAACGTCCTGCTGCCTCTCCAGCGTCACAGATGGCTGCTACAGTTACATCGGGCATTTGCTGATATGCGTTTAAGTGGGTTCCGCCCATAAATCCGGCACCAATAATTGCGACCTTTACCATATTCAGTCATCTCCCATTTTACCGACGGATCATCGGTTCTCGCGTTTATTTTTTCTTGCTGGCTTTGAAATTGCTGACGATCAGAGCGGCAACGATAATCGCACCGGATACAATTGTCTGAACAAAGCTTGGAACCTTCAGGATATTCATTGCGTTGTTGATCACGCCCATCATTAAGCAGCCCAGAAAAGCTCCACTGATGGTTCCGGTTCCGCCCGCAAAGGTGATGCCGCCCATAATCGCGGCTGCCATTGCGTTCATGGAATAGCTGCCGGAGGAATTGGCTGTAATGGAATCAATTCTGGCACAGAAGACGATACTGGCAACAGCGGAGAGAAAACCGGCGATTGTCCATGTGATGATTTTGTATTTCACCACATTGATTCCACATAGATAAGCATTATGCGGATTGCCGCCGACGGCTACAACTCTGCGGCCAAATTTGGTGCGGTTCAGCAAAAATGATGTAACTGCGGTGACCGCGAACAAAACAATCAGCATGACGGGAATGACACCGAAAATTTTGTATTTCAGGAAGTCCAGAGCGCCGTCGAAGCCCTGAATGGTGCCGCCGGAAAGCAAAAGAGAAATGCCGTAATAAACCTGACCGGTTCCCAGCGTAATGATCAGCGGAATGCTGTTTGTTTTTGCGATGATGAACCCATTTACAAAGCCACATAAGGCACCCACAGCAAGGCCGACCAATAATGCGACCGCGAGGGGCATTCCCTGCTGAAGGAGTTTACTCATGGTGATTCCGCACAGAACCATGATGTGCGCCAGGGAAATATCCGTGCCGCCGGAAATCATCAACAAACCCATGGCCATGGTGATGATGCCCAGAACACTGATTTGCTGGAAAATAATGATGATATTGTTCAGGGCGATGAAGCGAGGGTTGATAATGGATACCACGACAACAACAACAGCAATGACAAGAGCAAGAATTACTCTCTGCTCTGAAAAAATCGATTTTATTTTATTCTTTGTCATTTTTTCTTACTCCTAACGCTCTGTTAATAATTGTCTGCTCGTTAATTTGATCTCCGACCAGCTCGCAGTCTATTGCGCCGTCGCGTACGACCATTACTCTGTCGCTCATACTGATCAGTTCCGGCATATCCGAACTGATCATGATAATGCTTTTTCCTTCCCGGGTAAGTTTTGACATCTGCTTGTAGAATTCTGTTTTTGCGTTGACATCAATGCCCCGTGTCGGTTCATCAAAAATATAAATATCCTGTCCGGCAAACAGCCATTTTCCCAAAACGACTTTTTGCTGATTGCCCCCGGAAAGATATATAGCTTCCGTCCACACACTGGGCACCTTGATATTCAATGAAGTAATGATATTCTGAATCAACGGAGGATGCTTTTTTATATTAACGAACTTGCCCTTGATTACTTTTTTCAGACCAACAAGCGTTGTGTTTTCCAATACGCTTTGCTGTAGGAACAGACCGTATTTTTGCCTGTCCTCTGTAATAAAAGCAATGGAATTATCAATACTTTCCGCTGGATTCCGATTGAAGACCCGTTTCTTATCGATATATATTTCTCCTGAATATCTGGAATCCGCGCCGAATACGGCACGCATGATTTCGCTTCTGCCTGAGCCGACCATTCCGGCGAAACCCAACACTTCACCTTTGCGAACGTAGAAATTGATTGTGGGACTGTCTTTTGTAAGCTTCAAATTTTTGACTTCCAGAAATATGTCGCCAATTTCATTCTTCTCTTTCTGGTAGAACATTTCTACCGAGCGGCCGACCATGTCCTTTGTGATGATTTCATAGGGGGTGTCATGACCTCTGTTGTCGAGGGTGCTGATGACCTTTCCGTCCCGGATGACGGTTATGCGATCAGCAATCTCAACAACCTCTTTCAGAAAATGGGAGATAAAAATCACAGCGATATTCTTGCTGGCGATATTGCGGGTCAGATCAAGCACCTTCTGAGAATCCTCCGCGTTGAACATGGATGTGGGTTCATCCATAATCAGGACCTGGGGATTGCTGGACAGTGCTTTTAGAATTTTCACAAATTGCTGATCGGAAACCGACAGATTTTCGGCTTTTGCTTCCGGGTCAAGCTTCAGCCCCATATCCGCAATCAAATCGCAGGTGTACTTTTTCATTTCGTCATACTGGACTAACCCAAATGAATTTGCCTTTTCGCTTCCAACGAATATATTTTCCACCACATTCATGGAAGGAACCAGATCATTTTCCTGGTAGACGATATTAATTCCCAGTTTACGGGAAAGCGCCGGGGTGAGATAATCATAGGTCGGTCCCCCTGCAAATGAAACCTGTCCCGCAGACGGACGGTACGCGCCGCTCAGTATTTTCATCAGCGTGGACTTACCGGCTCCGTTTTCGCCTACAAGGCAATGTATTTCCCCTGCGTATACATCAAAAGTGATCCCGTCCAGCGCTTTCACACCGGAGAACTCTTTTTCGATGTTCTGCATTGAAATTACAGGTTCCGCATGTTTTTCGCCTTTTTTCATACGAAACTCCCTTTTCGTTTTTATTGTGCAAAGAAGGTCACATAAAATTATGTAACCTTCTTTGCTTTTATCTCAATGACGAATGCTCTTTCAGATCCCGGTTACTTGACGTAATACCGGTATGCTACTTCATAGTCATCCCACTGCATCCACTCGTCGAGATTATCCTGAGAGATGGGAACGACCGGAAGTGATGTGAATTTCTCTGCGGGCTCCTGACCAAGGACAACATATTCATACAGGTTCAGGAAGGTCTTTACGCCCTGCAGGGTTGCGGGAGCGGTCATATTTGCGTATTCAATGCCTTCGCACATCATTTTGTAGCCATCAGGAGAACCGCCGGTGGAGACAATGGGGATATTCTCCATGCCTGCGTCCTTTAGCGCGTTGTAGCAGCCCATAGCCTGCAGGTCATTGTTTGCGAAAATGTAAGTAAATTCTGTGCCGGAGCTGATCAGGTTGGTTGTAACATCATAAGAAACATCTGTTTTCCAGTCGCCATTTAAGGTCGCGACCAATTCAACCTTGTCGCCGTAATCTTCCAGCGCCTTATTAACGCCCTGAATGTACTGCTCGGTAACACCAGAGCCATCCTTACCGGCGCAGTAGAAGATTTTGGAACCGGGAGCGGTTGTCGCAATAAACTCGATGGCAGCATAGCCGATATCGGCGTACTGACAGGCGACAGCGGCAATATAATCGTCTTCGCTGACACCGTCAAGCTTTCTGTTCTCGATGGTGATCGGGATTCCGGCTTCTTTTGCCATCTTTACAAGCTGTGCGCCTTCCTCAGAGGAAAAAGGAGCTGCGGATATACCGTCAACACCCTGCTGAATCAGAGATTCCATTGCGGAAATGGAAGCTTCCAGATCCATTTTGGGGTCCAGCAAAACCACTTCAATTTCCACATCTTCCTGCTGTTCCGCCGCATACATAAACGCGTTGGCCGAATACTCATTCCATGTGTCGCTCATGTCGTATGCCAGATATCCAAAGGTGTAGTGCTTTTTCTCTTCGGCGGGTTTTTCTGTGGCAGGAGCTTCGGTAGCTTCTGCTTTCACTTCGGCGGGCTTGCTGCTCTCCGTGGCTGAATTCTGGCCGCAGGCACAAAGCGCAAATACCATGCTGAGTGCAAGAACCATTGCTAAGATCTTTGTTGCTGTGGTTTTCATATTTTTTCCTCCTGTTTTTTATTTGTATAAGTGGAATTCATGCTCCACGATATACCGAAGCGATTTTCTGGCCGCCTGGTCGACGGCTTCCATAGAAGACGGCCCTGTTGGGGTAAATTCGATCTCAATACTGAAGGGGGAAGGGTTGCCGGCAGAGTTCAGTGCTTGGAAAACACTTTCGAAGTTTACGTATCCTTCTCCCAGCGCCGGAAAATTCCATTCGTCTCGCTTGCCTGCTTTCTCCTTTATATGCAGATAACCTACCTCGTCTGCACATAAGGGGATATCATCTTCCGGATTGGTATCGCCGTAGAAAATGCAGTTAGCAGTATCATAGTTTATCTTGATATGTGTGCTTGCGAGTTTTCGGGTCAAACGGGCAAGGCTGCTTCCGATTGCAAAAGTCCCATGCAGTTCCAGACCCAGGTGAATATCATATTTTTTCAGGTAAGGCTGCACTTTGGAAAGTGTATCAAAAACAGCATCCTCGCGCCCGGGAGCCGGGGTGCCGAGAAAGGTATTGCAATACCGGCACCCCATAAAATCCGCAAGCTGAATTTTCTTTATCAATGCGTCCGGGGCTGCTTCTGTGAACAGGTCTGTGTGCCCGCTCAGAGCAAGGGGTTTCAGACCCGCAAGCGCAATTGCGTTTTGTATTTCAGACAGTTCGCTCTTGGTGCGGTGAACATTGATGGGATCATTTGCTGTTTCAGAAGAGGTCAGTTCGACATATTCAAATCCGATGCGCCTAATCCTTGCCAGGGCTTCCGTAAAAGGGTAGTTTCGGTAGCAGTTCATTAATAAAGCGACTTTTCTCGGCTGCATCTTTCCTATCACCTCAATTCCAAAAGACTTTTGCACGATTATCGTTCATAAACCACATGCCCTTCAATGACTGTTTTACAGACCTGAAGGTTTTCATCCATGATGCAAAGGTCTGCCCGTTTTCCGGTTTCGATGCTTCCGCAGTCATGGTCGATGCCGATGATCTCCGCGGGGCTCAGGGAAGCCATCCGGACCGCGTCCACCAGAGGGATCCCCGCGTCGCGCACCAGATTTTTGATCATCAGATCGATGGACTGTACGCTTCCGGCATAGCAGGACCGGTCTGCCACCATGGCGACGCCGTTTTCCACGATGACCTTGGTACAGCCGTCTCCGGTCCCCAGCTGGTAAACCTCCGCAGACTCGGGCAGACCGCTGGGGGCGATGGCGTCCGATACGACACACAGCTTTTTCGGACCTTTTGCCTGATAGACCATTTGGGCCAGCAGAGGGGGGACATGGTGGTTATCGGCGATGATCTCCGCGGTCAGGTTGTCGTGGGTCATGGCGTATTCCGTCAGGCCGCAGCGCCGGTGTCCGTTTGTCTTGTGCAGGGTGGACATGGCACAGTAAATATGGGTGCAATGGGTCATGCCGTTCTGGGCTGCCTGAAGCACATCTTCCAGCTCAGCGTGATCGTGCCCGCCGGAAACGACAATTCCTCTGGAGCGCAGATCCCGGATCATTTGCGCCATTCCGGGCAGCTCGGGCGCGATTGTCACTTCGCCGATGACATCGGAATTCTCAAGAATCCATTGGTATCCATCGTCCGGAGTCAAGAGGACATCCAGCGGATGCGCTCCCTTGTTTCCGGGTGCGATATAAGGACCCTCAATATGGATCCCTGACAGACGGCACAGGGTCTTGCCACCACGCTTTTTGTTTAATCGTTTTCGATAAAACTGAATAAACGAAAGGATCTGCTCCACCGGAGCGCTGACTGTGGTGCATTGGGCTGTGGTAATTCCGTGAGAAGTTAAATAGTTTTCAATCGCGTCAAAGGCTTCATCCGTGGCTTCCATATAGTCGTGGCACATGGCTCCGTGATTGTGGATGTCTATCAACCCCGGAAGAATGTAGCCCACGGGCTCTTTGCCTGGCTTCTCCAATTCCTCAATGGCGGTGATCTTTCCGCCGTCGCAAAGGACTCTGCCGTATTTCAGTATCCGATTTGGCAGGATAACCGTACCTTGGAACTCCATCAAACCGTATCCCTCTTTCAAAACCTGTCTTTGTGTTTAATTATATCGTTTTCGATTTATGTCTTCATTATATAAAGGCGTGCGGAAAATGTCAATCAACATTTTCGATAAATTAATATGGGAGATTTTATCTAAATTTCCAGTGACATTCTTTAAATCACTTGACAACCTGCATAATTTGGGATATTTTATTATTATGAAATAGATTTAATAGGGGGGGTCGTGCGCTTGTCTAAACCATCTTCTACCGCGCGGCGAATTGTTGACCGTCGAAAGCAGATCGTCAATCTGATCAAGGAACACGGAGCGCTTTCCAAAAACGATATTTTCAAGATGACCAAGTACAGCATCTCCACGGTCATTTCCACCGTTGACGATTTAAACCAGGACGGACTGATCGAGCCCTGCGGCTCCAACCCCGCTGCCATTGGCCGTCCCGCGCTTTTTTATTCCCTCAACGCCGATTATGGGTATTCCGTTGGCGTTGATATCAACTCCAATTCCATCAACGTCGCGATCATCAATTTTAAGCGGGAGACGGTCAGGACCCAGCATAAGAGAATCCCCGCCGAGATCGATTCCTTGCAGGAAATCATCAACCTGGTTCCCGGGATGATCGATGAGCTTCTGGCTTCCTTTGAAACCGCGCCGCACTTAATCTGCATCGGCGTTGCCGCTCCCGGTCTGATTGACATTGAGGCCGGTTCCGTCATCTACTATTCCAGATTCTCGAACGAACGGAACATCCCGGTGACGCCCACTTTGAGCGGCCGCTACAACTGCCCCGTATATATCGACAAGAGCTTAAACTGTCTCGCCACCGCCTATAAGGAACAGGAATCCGGCCGCCCCCTGAAGGATATGATCCTGTTCAGCATTCGTACAGGCGTCGGAATGAGCTGCATTCTGAACGGCAGCATTTACCGCGGAGCCACCGGCCAGGCCGGTGAGATCGGACACATCCGGCTTCCCAATTCCACCGCTTTGTGCAAATGCAAAAAAATCGGCTGCCTGGATGCGGAGGTGTCCATCTACTCCATAACCAAAAAAATGGATGCCATTTTGGGCACCCTGGAGGACGAGAACGGCAATCCTATGACCACCGCGAAAAAAATGGAGCTGTTTGTTCGGCTGGTAAAGGAAAATCAGCCGGACTGCGTTCGTATCCTGGATGAAATATGCTATCATCTCAGTTACGCGGTGAATCAGGTGATCAACCTGTTCAATCCCAGCGATGTGCTGTTCTACGGAGAGGTGACCCAGTGCGGTCCGACCTTTATTGACCATCTGAAAAACTATCTGGATGAGAATACCATGAATCCCAGCCTGCGTCCCGTGAATCTGGCGATCGCGGATCTGTCCTCCTTCGCCTTCGCCGAGGGCGCCGCCTATTACGCGCTGGATCAGTTCTTCCAGCCGACCACCATTTACACACCATAGTCTGGAAGAACCCGCGTTCAAACAGACACATAAACGGGGCTGTCTCACTAAAGTTAAATTGCACAAATAAAAGAACTGTCATTGCGAACCAGTGACCGCAGTCACTGGTGTGGTGACCGAAGGGAATGCCTTCGGTACAATCCGTATCCCCCTTGAAATGTTCAGATTACTGGCATTTTTAAGGAGAACGGATTCCCACGCCAGTGTGCGCACTGGCTCGGAATGACAGTTTTTTCTTTTTTGGGTTTATGCTGCGGAGGCGGTGTCACAGGTCCCGTTCGTGGAGGACGACACCGTTTTTTTGCAGGAGGGACTGGAGGGCGGGAATGTCCGTCCGGGAGAAATCCGCGCAGAGGGCGGCGGCGGTGCCGGCGGCCTGGCCGGTGACGGCGCAGCAGGGGATGACCCGCATGATATCCCACATGGGATCCGTGACCGAGGTACAGCGGCCGGCGGTGATCAGGTTCTTCACCGCGGAGGAGTACAGCGTGGAAAAGGGTACCTCATAGACCGGGCCCCGTTTCCGCCAGTCGGAGACCATGCCGATGGAGTCCGGGAAATACTGATGGACCTGGCTGTCGTCCAGCGTGGCTTCTCCCAGGATCCTGCGGGTCATGCGCAGCTGGGGGATGGTGGCGATGGAGGTGGGGATCAGGCTTCGGTCGTGGCCGCGTCGTTTGACGATATCCTCCAGGATCGAGGTGTGGGAGGCCTGAACCATTTCGGACAGCTCCCCGTAATCCAGACCGGAGAACCGGCGGTTTGTCAGAGGCGGAACATCGTTCTGATCCTCCGCGCCTTCAGGAGCCACGTCGGAAAAGCCCAGGGCGTTCAGGTGATATCCGTTTTCTCCCAGATAGTAGTACCATGCTGCCAGAAGGTTTCCCTGGCGGTTGACCTGCGTGGGCGCTCCCGCCTGGTACGCCACACAGGCGTCTCCGGTGGCGTCCACCACGGCCTCTGTCCGGATGGCCCGCCGTCCGGAGACGGTCTCCACCATCACCGCCGTGATGGTGTCCGCTTCCTTCTCCACCGCCGCGGCCCAGGTGCCGTAGAGAATCCGCACCCCCGCTTCCCGAAGCAGCCGCTCCGCCAGGATGGCAAACAGGGAGGGATTGTACTGGACCCGGAAGCGGGGATCCTTTTGGGTCCGTCTGGCCGGGTCCGATCCGTCCAGCCAGTTGGCAGGATAGCCCGCCTCCGCGCCCATGGACACGGACAGGCGGAGCAGCTCCTCCGCGATGCCGAAGGAGACCTGACGGCCCATACCGTCGCACAGGGGCAGATAGATGGTCACGAGACCCGCCGTGCCCAGACCGCCCAGCAGATACTGCTTCTCCAGCAGGGTGACCCGCTTGCCCAGCCGGGCCGCGGCCAGGGCGGCGGAAATTCCGGCGAAGCCCCCTCCGCAGACCAGAACGTCACAGCTCTCGGATACGGTGGTTTCCAGTTTTTCGGATATGGTCATAAAACTCCCTCCCAATGGTTTTGATTGTTATGACAAAATGAATGTCAGATGCCTGTCATCCGGATGGTCTGTCCTCCCTCCAGCCGGATGTCGTATCGAAAGCCATCGTCATAGCTGAAGGTCACGGCCTTGTCTTTTCCGCCGGGAAACCGTAAAAACCGATACCGCATATGCCTGCCTCCTATTCCTCCGGGCCGTTCCAGGTGTCCACCCACCGGACGGTCATGGCACCGTCCCCGTCAAAGGTCACCGGGAGAATGCTGTAGCCGGATTTCTGAAGATTCTCCGGGATCCAGTGGTCCAGCATCAGATAGTGCTTTTGATTGACGGTGAACAGAAAGCTGCTCTGACCGAAGAAGGTCTTGCGGCTGTTGGGCCCCTCACAGGGGTTGTCTATCAGCTTCCAGTGGCCCATGATCTGGGGGCTGACGGCGTAGAGGGCGGAGTTGGGGGCCCAGCCTGTGCAGCCGGAGGTGATCATATAGTACTGCCCGCCGTGCTTGCACAGGGCGGGGGCCTCCCGCTCCTGGTCCGCCATGACGCTGACGTAGGTACCGTCCAGATCGGTGTATTCCCCGTTGAGCCGGGCAATGTTCATGGTCTTGTTCCAGTCCTTGGCGTGGATCAGATAGGCGGTGCCGTCCTCGTCCCGGTAAAGGGTCATGTCCCGGGACTCCTGGCGGTTGGGATGGGTTGTCTTGATCAGCCGGAAGGGACCCGTGGGCTGCTCCGCTGCGGCAATGCCCACGCTGGAAAAGCTGTAATCCGGACTGTCCAGGTGCATCCACATCACAAACCGGTTTGTCTTCTCGTTGTAAAGGACCTTGGGCCGCTCCACCACTTTGGAAAAGTGAAGGGGGCTTTCCGGGTCAGACTCCGCTTTCAGAACAAGCCCTTCATATTTCCAGTCCACGAGGTTTCCGGAGGAATAGCAGGATACCCCGATGACATCCACCCGTCTGCGGCCTGGGCAGTTGGGGGCGTCTTTGTTCTCTCCGTACCAGTAAAACCGGTCCCGGTATTGCAGAATGCAGCCGCCGTGGGCCTGGATATCCTTCCCGTCCACGTCCAGCCAGATCTGTCCGTTTTTCATGATGAACGCTCCTTTCCGATGGTTTCCGGCTTCGCCGGAAACGGAACTGTGAGCCGCTGCTTTTTCAGGCTCCATTTTAACATATTTTTTGGATGCTTTCTATATCAAATTCTGCTTCTTTGCCTGGTTTTTTTGTTCCCCGCCAAACCGAAACATCCCTTCGCGGACTTCCGGAGCCTCCCGGGAGCAATGGCAACAGCTTCAGGATTTGAAACCCAAAAGAATTTTTGATAAAGGATCGTTTGCACCCTTTCGTAGGGCGGGATCATGCCCGCATCGCGGCATCTCCCGGCTTTCACTGTTTCACGGCGCATTCATTTCTTTCAAAAGGGCCGGTGTGCTTCAATCAGCCTCCGGGTTGCTGTCCGATCAGGATACCGTGCTTATTGACCCTCACGGCTGCAGCCGAAAAAACCGGATAAGCTGGGAAAACCCATGCTTATCCGGCTTTGCTTATGCCGACAGAATCAGTAGTGAACCACGTTGCCTGCCCGGCGGATGCGTTCCAGAACCGGAGCGGCTTCCGGGCTGGTGAAGTAGCGGTAGGTGGTGGCGGGGACAAGGGTTTGCAGCAGCTCCCAGTTTTCCTGCTGGAGAGCCTGACGGACGGTGGAAGCGCTGATGGCCTTCCCACCGGCTTCCTTCCGGGGGATAATATGGCAGGCGATGCCCCCTTTGGGCAGTTCCTCCGCCATGATCCGGTTGTAGATTCCGGTGACCTGGCTGGTGGGCTCCTCGCCCACGAAGCGGTGGGTTACATTGAGTGCTTGGGCAATCTTTGTGAATACCGCCAGATCCAGCCGGGCGTGACCGTCGATCACCGCTGCCTCGTCCTTCAGGAAATAGCTGGGAAAGGTGGCGTTGCTGATGATGTAGGGGCCGGAGTCATGGAGAACCACGTTGGGAATGTGGGCCACACCCTCCCGCACCAGCTTTTTTCGCACCGCAAAGGGCACTAAGGAGGCATCCTCACTGAGGACGAACAGGTGGAGGGTATCGCACTGGGCTGCGGCAGTCTCAACAAGATACTGATGTCCCAGGGTAAAGGGATTGGCGTTCATCACCAGAGCGGCGGAAACGCCCTCTTTTTTTGTCCGTTCCAGGGTTTCCAGATAACCGGAGAAGCCTTTTCGCCGGTTTTCCATGAACACCAGGGTGCCGTCCACCCGGGCGATTTCATAAAAGCCCAGATCGCCGAAAAACTTTGCGGAGGACACCTTGGTATACAGGAACAGATGGGTATTTCCCCGGGCGTACTGTACCTCCACCAGGTGGGAAATGATCTCATTCAGCAGTCCCTCCCCCTGATGTTCCCGGCTGACGGCAAAGCAGCGCAGTGTGGGGCCGAAGCAGCTGCCGGTGGCGATGATCTCGTCCTCTCCGTCGTACATGGCGCAGATATAGTCCAGATTGCCGTCCCGGGAGATGCCCTCCTTTTGAAGCAAAGCGTCGATTTTGGACAGGCTTCTTTTATCCGCAGGGTAAACCTGAGAAATGACGTAATCACTCATGGGATTCCTCCTTCAGAAAATGCAGCATATAGGCAAGGGCCAGCAGGTCTGCCGTGCCGCCGGGGGACAGGTTCCGTTCAATATAATCCGCATCCAGGGCCAGAAGCGTTTCCCTCCGGGGGAAGGGCTCCCGATTCAGCAGAGCGGACAGCTCCCTGGCGGCCTGCTGCTGCGCTTCATAGCCTCCCCGGTGGATCATGTTGGTATCCACCGTGGCGGCCAGCATGGCGATCAGAGCAGCGCAGCCTGCTTCATTGATGGATTTTCCCAGGGCAAGCCCTTCCTCCAGCCGGGGCAGGCCGATGTTCAGAACGACGGGGAAGCCCGCTTCCGCCTGCCCCCGGACACCGGTGATGCCGTAGCGCAGGTAGAGCCTCTGCCCGGCGGTTTTCGCGGTTTCCGGGGTCAGCCCCGCGTAATCCCGGGCGGTCAGTCCTTTGGTCATGGCGGCGCATTCCGCCAGAACCCGCTCCGGGCAGCGCCGCTGCTGCCGCTCCAGCCGCCCCAGGGCGCCGCAGAGGATGCCCATGGAAAAGATTGCTCCCTTGTGGGTGTTGACGCCAGCCGTGGCCCGGAGCATATCCCCCTCCGCCAGCTTGCCGGGGGTCCGGAGCCGGGAGAAGGTCTCCTCCGGGGGCAGGGAATGGGTATCCATGCCGATTTCGGCGCACCGGGCGAAGTAGGGCCACAGGGCGGCGGCGCTGGCCTGGAAGGTAAAGAAATCCATGTCCCGGTGGCTGCCGCTGTTGGCCCGGTCCACCAGACCGGGCTTGGGGGTGGTGGCCACCTCGTACAGCAGCGCCTGACAGGCCAGCCGGGCGATGGTTTTGCTGTCCGCCTCCCGGATCGCCGCTGCCAGAACCGCCTGGGTCTTTTCCTGAAGCTGCGCCACCGTGTGGGTGCGGCTCCGGGCGCAGGCCTGGGCGGGACCGCCGCAGATCAGACACCTGCGCCCGCTGAGCCCCAGCTCCTGACGGTCCACCTTCCGTCCGTCGGGCCGCAGAACGTCCATATCAAACAGGCGGCCCAGAGGGGACTGATCCTCAATTTCCACCGTTACCGCCTTGACCGCCAGGGGTTCCCGGTCCAGAAGATAAATGGCTTCGTTTCCGGTTTTCTCCTGGATCTGCTCATGGTACAGTACCCGGGTGCCCGTCACCCGGAGCTGGTCCTCCAGCAGCTGTTTGCCCAGCAGAAATCCCCGCAGGATGGAGGGGCTGTTTTTTATGGGTCCGGCGATGTTCATGGTAAAGCAGACCATGGTATGTCCATAGGCGTCCAGAAGTGCCCGCTGCCGTGCCGCCCGCTGCTCCCGGGCCTCCAGCATTTCCATCAGAGTTACTTCCATTGCTTCCTCCTTACCGGTATTTTTTCAGAAGTTCTACAAAGGCGTTCACCTGGGGCAGCGCCAAAACTTCCTTTTGGCACATCAGATAGGTCTTCCGGACGAAAGGCTCTCCGTTTTCGAAAAGGCAGGGGCGGACACATCCGTCAAAGCCTGCCAATCCGATTTCCGGAACGATTCCCCAGCCAAGTCCCCGCTTCACCATCTCCACGCAGAAGCCTGCGTTCTGACCGCTGCTTGTCCGCCGACTTGGCAATCTTTTGGCTTTCATCCGGCGCCTGGAACAATTCAAAATCCTTTTCGCCCATTTTTTCTTCTTTCTCCGCGCCTTCCATTCCGTACATTCATAATACACCAGATCTTTTCGCTTGTGAAGCCCCTGCGCGATGAAGATTCTCTCTGATGTTCCATTCCAATTGAAACGAAAAGGCACCATGCACAAGGAGAAAACAAAAATGGCCGTTGAATGCTGCATGGAAATTTTTGTGGGCGCTCTGCTTTCAAATCCGATTTTTCAATTAACGCTTTGTGTTTTTTCGATAATGTGATATGATCTGGGTGACAGACAAGGGCAGCTGCCCCTGTGATATATTTTTTCGGGAAGGAGAAATCATGATACTACCCTTTCATGATATGTGATCGAATGAAATATCTCTTTCAATTTCTGCGGATTCTGGTTTTCTGCCTGTTGGGGGAGCTTCTCCACTTCTATGTGCCGCTGCCCATACCCGCCAGCATATACGGGCTGGTGCTTTTGCTGCTGGCTCTGAAGGCAGGCATTGTCAAGCTGCACCAGGTAAAGGAAACCGCCAACTTCCTGACCGGGATTTTTACGCTGCTGTTTATTCCGGGGGCGGCGGGCGTTATGGAGCTGTGGGATCTGCTGGAGGCAAACTGGCTTCCGCTGTTGATTGCGCTGGTGCCGGTGACGTTCCTGGTCTTCGGTGTATCCGGCCGGGTGACCCAGTGGATCGCGGGGAGGAAGCGGCATGCGTGATTTTTTAAACAGCTCCTCCGTATGGGGCGCCGTGGTGACCATCGCGGTATTTGCCCTGGGGTCCTTCCTGCATAAGAAGACAAAAGCCGCCTGGTGCAATCCACTCTTCCTGGGCAGCATTTTTGTGATCGTGCTGCTGAGTGTTTTGAAGATTCCTTATCAGGATTACAAGCAAAGCGCCTCGGCGCTGACGTATCTGTTGTTTCCTGCCACTGTCAGTCTGGCGGTTCCTCTGTATGAACAGTGGGAGCTGCTGAAGAAGAATCTTCTGGCCATTCTGGCTGGGATCGGCACAGGCGTCTTTACCAGCATCGGAAGTATCCTGCTGCTTGCCTGGGGATTCCGGCTGGACAGAGCCTGCGCGGTGAGCCTGCTTCCCAAATCCGTTACCACGGCCATCGGCGCGGATGTGGCGGTGGAGCTGGGAGGAATCGCCGCCCTGACCACCGCTGTGATCATCCTGACGGGTATTGTGGGGAACCTGCTGGCCGTCAGTCTGTGCAGGGTCCTGGGGATCACCAATCCCATCGCCAAAGGGGTTGCCATCGGGACCGCCTCCCACGCCATCGGAACCTCAAAAGCCCTGGAGATCGGGCAGATCGAAGGTGCCATGAGCAGCCTGTCCATTGCCGTGGCGGGAATCCTGACAGCGATCCTGTGTCCCATGGCCGCAGGACTGCTGCGATAAGGGTTCTTCCGTTTTATCTACAACAACAGCCCCCGGCTGCGGCCGGGGGCTATTGGGCATGTTATTGCCGCTGCGCGTCGATTTTTTCCTTCAGTTCTGTCAGGTAGAGCCAGCGCTCGGTTTTTGCTTCCAGTGCCGCTTCCAGATCCGTCAGCTCCTCCTGAAGCTGCTGCAGCTTCACATAGTCGCTTCCGGCTGCGGCCTGGGCTGTCTGGTTTTCTTCGATCTTTTTTTCCAGATCGGCGATGTCCTGATCGATGGTGGCGAATTCCCGCTCCTCCTTGAAGGAGAACTTCAGCTTTTTCTCCCGGGGCCGCTCCTGGACCGGCTTCGGCTTCTCCGCTTTGGGGGAGGGAGCCTCCTGCCGGCGCTTTGCTGCCCAGTCGCTCCAGTTGCCGGTGAAACAGTCAACGGTTCCGTCACCCCGGACTTCAAAAACGGACTGGGCCAGCTTGTCCAGGAAGAAACGGTCATGGGATACCGCCAGAATAGGACCGGGGAAGCTTTGCAGGTAATCCTCCAGAATGGACAGGGTCATGACATCCAGATCGTTGGTGGGCTCGTCCAGGAGCAGTACATTGGGAGCCTCCATCAGGACGCTGAGCAGATACAGCCGCCGCCGTTCTCCTCCGGAGAGCCGTCCGATGGGCACGCTTTGCAGATCGGAGGGAAACAGAAACCGTTCCATCATCTGCTTGGCGGTGAAGGTTCCCTCTTCGGTGCGCACTTCCCCGGCAATGTCGTGAATGAAATCGTAAACCCGCTGGTTCAGATCCAGCTCCCGGCCCTCCTGGGAGAAGTGGCCGATCTTTACGGTGGAGCCTGTCTCTACGGAGCCGCTGTCCGGGGCCAATTGGCCGGCGATCATCCGCAGAAGGGTGGATTTGCCCGCGCCGTTGCGGCCGACGATGCCGATCCGGTCTCCCCGGAGAAGGTTGTAGGAGAAGTTTTCAATCACCGGGCGGCCGTCATAGACCTTGGTGATCTGGTGCAGCTCGATGATCTTCCGGCCCAGACGGCTGGAGGCTGCCGAAAGCTGGACGGTATCGTCGGCTTCCGGAGCTTCCTGATCCCGGAGGGCTTCGTAGCGCTGGATCCGGTCCTTGGATTTGGTGGTCCGGGCCCGGCAGCCCCGAAGGATCCACTCCCGTTCCGAACGGAGGATGGACTGGCGCTTTCGCTCGCTGGCCTCGGCCATCTCCCAGCGCTGTTCCTTCAGCTCCAGATACCGGGAGTAATTGGCCTCGTAGTGGTAAAGCTTCCCCCGGGACAGCTCCGTGATGTGGTTCACCACCCGCTCCAGAAAATAGCGGTCGTGGGTCACCATGACCAGTCCGCCCCGAAAGGCCCGGAGCCGGTCCTCCAGCCAGACCACCATCTCGCTGTCCAGATGGTTGGTGGGCTCATCCAGAATCAGGACATCCGCCGGATGGATCAGCGCCGCGGCCAGGGCCACACGCTTGCGCTGGCCTCCGGAAAGGGTGCCGACCTTCTGGGAAAGGTCCGTAAAGCCCAGCTTTGTCAGCATGGACTTGGCTTCGTATTCGTTCAGCGCCCGGAACTGGGCGGGGAAATGGAGAAACACCTGCTCCAGGACCGTGGCGTCGTCCTCCATTATGGGATTCTGGGGCAGATAGCTGATCTGTACATTGGGATCCCGCTGCACCCGCCCCTCATCAGGCCGGATCCCGCCGGACAGGACCTTCAGAAAGGTGGACTTTCCCGTGCCGTTGATGCCGATGACGCCGACCTTGTCTCCCTCGTTCAGATAAAAATTGACATCCTGCAGCAGCTGCCTGCTGCCGAAGTTGATGGAAAGATGTTCCGCCGATACTAACATAGCTGCCTCCCGGTGCGGTTGTTTTTTTTATTCTATCACAGGGAATGGGGATTTACAAACCGTTTCTCCCGGAAATTGACGGAGGCGGACCCGAAAAGCCATGGCTTTTCGGGTCCGCCTGTTCTTTTTTAGATTAACCGACCTGGCACTGGCCGTACCCGTTGCTGCCGGCTGAGGCCACGGTTCCGTCAGAACGCAGGCCCAGGGTGTGGCAGAAGCCGCCGCTGATGGCCGTGATATTCGTCCAGCCGCCTACATTGCACTGACCGTACCGGTTGCTGCCTACGGCAACCACGGTTCCGTCAGATCGCAGGCCGATGGTGTGACTGCTTCCGGTGCCGATGGCGACGATGTCCTTCCAGAACGACACGCCGCATTGTCCATAGTTGTTCAGACCTGCGGCCACGACGGTTCCGTCGGATTTCAGACCCACCACATGATAATCCCCTGCGCTGATGGCTACGATATCGGTCCAGCCTTCGACTTCCCGCTGGCGGCTGTCGTTGCTGCCGGCCGATACCACGGTGCCGTTGGCACGAAGACCGTAGACCGTTCTGGAGCCTGCCGCCACATCCACGATGTCCGTCCAGCCGGATACACCGCACTGACCGAAGGCATTGTCACCCTCACAGACCACTGTGCCTGCCGAGGTCAGCCCTACGGTGTTGACGGGTCCGGCGGCAATATCCACAATATCCGTCCAGGCGGAGACGCTGTCCTTTCCGGGAACCTTTCCCGCCACGACCACAGTGCCATCCGCCCGCAGGCCGACGGTGTGGTGATAGGCGGCCACTTTCAGGATATCCGTCCACTGGTCGGTTTCCCGGCGGCCGGACTCCCGGTTTCCGGCGGTCCCCACGGTTCCGTCCGGACGGACCCAGACGCTGTGGTAGGAACCGGCGGCGACGCTTCCGGACAGATCCGGGGCCGTCTCAGGCAGTTCCGGTTCTTCATCCTCCGGGGGAATTTCCACGGGATCCTCAACAGGCTCCGCGGCGTCTGTGGGGGCCGTTTCCGGAAGGAACTCCGGTTCGGAAGCCTCTGTTTCAGAAGGCCGCGTTTCCTCCGGTTCTTCGGATAGGGCGGTTTCCGGTTCTGCTGCCGGTTCCGTTGGGGAAAGCGTGGGAGCTTCCGTGGATTCCACCTCCGGTGGGGGAGCCTCTGTTTCCGTGGGTTCCGTGTCCGAAAGGACGGAAGGCTCCGTGGCCGCATCGGCTGTTTCCGCCAGTTCTGTAAGCTCCTTGACCTCCGTGGGCACGCTCTGCGCCTTTTCCGGCTCCGTGACCTCCGTGGATAGGGCTTCCGTCACTTCAGGCTCCGGAAGCGCGGGGGGTTCCCCGGGGGCAGTTTCGGTGCCGGCAGTGGCCTCCGTCTCCGGAAGGGGGAAGACCGGATCCGTTTCCGGAATGGGGGGAGCGGTGACAGACATCGTGTTGTCCGCGGCGGCCTGGGATGGTTCGGGTCCCAGCTTTGACAGATCGATGACGATTACACCCTTCATATACAGGTAAACAGCGGAACCGGAAACAAACGCGGTCACAAGGATCAGCAGAATGAGCAAAACGCCACGCAGAAATTTTTTCATGCGCATCTTCCTCTTGTAACTAGTCTTAATTTTTGAAACTATTTTTTAACTAATTTGTAAATATACGAGATAATTTGCCTTTTCCGGCATTTGATAACCATCCAATATAAAATTGTAGTGATTTTCTTTTGTTTTGTCAAGAGATCCGCCGGGACCGGCCCTCCGGAAACCCGATCTTTTCCGATTTTTTACAAAAAGTTCACAGGCTTTCCCCAGGGCAGCTCAAATCCTTTGGGTGAAAAAATTTGCTGACCGTCTTTGCTCAGCTGCCCGGTAAATTGGTGTTTGACGTTATCATAATTCGTAGGGCGGGGTCATGACCCCGCCGACCAGGTTCCGGTTTTGACCGAGGATCATTCAACGGAATCGCCAGAAAATAGATACGTTTCGGCGGGGGACAGCCAGCGCCCTACGGTATGAACGAACCTTTTTCCGTTCAACAAACCGATCGGAAATTTGCAGTGGGTCGGCGGGGTCATGACATAAGCCCTACGAAACATCCTTGTAAATTCCAATTTATCAAACAGCCGATAAAACGATAAAAAAGGCCAGGCCTCCTCCGGGGAGAAGGCCTGTTTTGTGTTCCGGTTACAGATTGGCGCCGTTGGCGGCGATGACCTGGGCGTACCAGGCGGCGGAGTCCTTGGGGATCCGGGTGCCGTCCCGGTAATCTACGAAAACGATGCCGAAGCGCTCGTTGTAGCCCTCACTCCACTCGAAGTTGTCCAGGAAGCTCCACTGCAGGTACCCCAGCACCGGCACCCCCTCGTCAACGGCCTTGCGCAGCTCCAGCAGGTACCGGTGCAGGAAATCGATGCGGTTGGGATCGTGAACCTTGCCGTCCAGAGAGATCCGGTCGTTGCAGGACTGGCCGTTTTCCGTGATCATCACCGGAAGCCCATAGCGCCGGTACAGGTTCATGGGGCCGTAGTGCATGACCTCCGGGGTCACGTTCCATTTGCAGGCGGTCAGGGGGGAGCCAGGGTAGGGATCCACCCGGGCGCCGGTCTCGTCCACCATGGTGCCGTGGTAGACGTTGATGCCGATGAAATCCGGGGCCTCCATCTTCTCCCAGTCCGCGGGGTCAATGGTGGCGGCGAAGCGCTTTACCGGCTCCGGGGCGGAGTCGTCGTAGCGCTTCAGGATCAGGCTGTCCAGGAAGATGTTGAAGGTGAAGGCCCAGCCGTTTGCCAGGTTGAAGCTGGCCTGGTAGGCGGCTTCCCGGTTTTCGGGGGTGTCCTTCTGAGGGTAGCACAGGTTGCCGCAGGGCACCGCGCCCACCAGCACCTCCGGGCCGCAGACCGCCTTGATCTGGCGGTAGGCCTCGCTGTGGGCCAGGCACAGGTTGTGGAAGACCCGGGCCACCTTTTCCTCACTGAGGACCCAGCCCGGCGCGTGGACACCGTTGCCGTAGCCCAGCTGGGCCACGCACTGGGGCTCGTTGAGGGTCATGAAGGCTTTGACCCGGCCCCGGAACCGCTCCGCGATGATCCGGGCGTAGCGGCCGAAGGCGGTCACAATGTCCCGGTTCAGCCAGCCGCCCTTGTCCTGCAGGGCACTGGGCAGGTCCCAGTGGTACAGGGTGATCATGGGTTCAATGCCGTTTGCGATCAGCTCCTCCACCAGGTCGTCGTAGAACTGCAGGCCCTTTTCGTTGACCTCCCCGTCGCCGTCGGGGATGACCCGGGCCCAGCTGATGGAGAAGCGGTAGGCCTGGACATTGTGGGCCTTCATCAGGGCCACGTCCTCCCGGAACCGGTGGTAGCTGTCGCAGGCCACGTCGCCGGTATCGCCGTTTTTTACATGGCAGCGGGTGATGTCATGGCAGAATTCGTCCCAGATGTTGAGACCCTTTCCGTCGGCATTCCAGCCGCCCTCGCACTGGTAAGAGGCGCAGGCTACGCCCCAGAGAAAATCCTTGGGAAACTGATTCATAGGGTTACCTCCACTTGATAGGTTTCTTTTCCTTCTGTAAGGGGGATCATGTTCCCGCTGACGGCGGCGCCGTCCACGGTCATGGAAGCGCTGCCGGTTTGCCGGACATGGATGTGATACATGGCACCCCGGTACCGGCGGTCAACGGTGTATTCCGTCAGGGTCCCGGGCAGGCAGGGATCCACCGTCAGGCCCTCGGGAGTTGGCTTCACACCCAGAATGGCCTGGCTGATGTTCACGAAGGTCCAGGCGGCGGTGCCGGTGAGCCAGCTGTTCCGGGCGGCCCCCTCCTCGAAGGAGTCTCTGGCCGCCACAGTCTGGGCGTAGACATAGGGCTCCACCCGGCGGATGTCGCTTGCTTCCTCCTGGTATACCGGGCAGGTCCGGCGGTAGATGTCAAAGGCGTTGTCGCCCCGGCCCAGAACGGTCTCCGCGATGCTGACCCAGGGGTTGTTGTGGCAGAAGACGGAGCCGTTTTCCTTGTAACCGGGGGGATAGCTGGTGATCTCTCCCAGCTCTTTGTGGTAGACGGTGTAGCAGGGGGTCAGCAGCTCCACGCCGTATTTGCCCAGCAGCCGCTGCCGGACGGAGTCCAGGGCCTGCTCCGCTTTGCCGTCTCCGGTGCCGATACCCGCCATGACGCACATGCCCTGAGGTTCGATGAAAATCTGTCCTTCCTCACATTCCCGGCTGCCCACGGGATTTCCGTAGGCGTCATAGGCCCGGCGGAACCAGGCCCCGTCCCAGCCGGCGGTTTCCACGGTTTTCTCCATTTCGGAAACCTCAGCCAGCACCTCCTCCGCCTCCTCCGTCAGGCCCAGCAGGCGGCAGATATCCGCGTACTGTCTGCCGTAGAGTACGAACATGCCTCCGATGAAGACACTTTCCGCCACGGGACCCTCCGACGGACCGGTGGTCTGGAAGCTTTCTCCCGGCTCCTCGGAGAAGCAGTTGAGATTCAGGCAGTCGTTCCAGTCCGCCCGGCCGATGAGGGGCAGGCCGTGGGGGCCCTTGTGGGTCATGGTGTATTGGATGCTGCGGCGCAGATGCTCCATCAGGGGTACTTCGCTGCCGGGAACGTTGTCAAAGGGGGTGGGGTGATCCAGAATGGAGAAGTCCCCGGTCTCGCTGAGGTAGGCGTAGGTGCAGGCCACCAGCCACAGAGGGTCGTCGTTGAAGCCGCTGCCCACGTCGTTGTTGCCCCGTTTGGTCAGAGGCTGGTATTGGTGGTAGGTGCTGCCGTCGGAGAACTGGATGGAGGCAATGTCGATGATCCGCTGTCTGGCCCGCTCTGGGGCCATGTGGACAAAGCCCAGCAGGTCCTGGCAGGAGTCCCGGAAGCCCATGCCCCGGCCGGTGCCGCTTTCGTAGTAGCTGGCGCTGCGGCTCATGTTGAAGGTGACCATGCACTGGTACTGGTGCCAGATGTTCACCATCCGGTTCAGCTTCTCATCATCGCTGCGGAGGGAGTAGGTCCCCAGCAGGCCCTCCCAATAGGCGGCCAGCTCCGCCAGAGCCTCGTCCACAGCGGCGCTGAGGGAGAATTTCTCCATCACCCGGTAGGCAGTGTCCTTGCGGATGATGCCGGGGCTGACAAACTTCCGGTCCCGGGGGTTCTGGCCGTAGCCCAGCACGAAGACGAAGCTTTTCGTCTCTCCCGGGACCAGGGTCAGGTCCAGGGCCAGGCCTGCCATGGGAGCGCCGCCGTGGGAGACAGTGTCTCCGGTTTTGCCCGTCAGGATGGCCTGGGGGGCGGCCCAGGTCCCGAAGGTCCCCAGAAAGCGGTCCCGGTCGGTATCGTAGTGGGTCAGGGGGGCATTGACGCCGTAATAGGCGTAGTGGTCCCGCCGCTCCCGGTACTCTGTCTTGTGGTAGATAACGCTGCCCTCCACCTCCAGCTCGCCGATGTTCAGGTTCCGCTGGAAGTTGGTGGAGTCGTCCACGGCGTTCCACAGGCACCACTCCACCGCCGCCGTAAGACGCAGATTTTTTTCCTCGCCGGAGGTGTTTTTCAGGGTCACCCGCTGCAGCTCACAGGTTTCCCCAATGGGAACCAGGAAGGTCAGCTCCGCCTCCAGGCCGTCCTTTGCCGTCTCAAATACGGTGTAGCCCAGACCGTGGCGGCAGAGGTAGCTGTCCAGGGGGGTATCCGCCGGGTGGAAGGTGGGACTCCAGGGGGCCTTGCCCGCCTCCCGGATGTAGAAGAACCGCCCGCCCACGTCCGCCGGAACGTTGTTGTACCGGTAGCGCAGCAGCCGCTGCAGCTTGGCGTCCCGGTAGAAGCAGTAGCCTCCGGCGGTGTTGCTGATCAGGGAGAAAAACTCCTGACTGCCCAGATAGTTGATCCAGGGCTGAGGAGTGGCGGGGGTCTCGATCACGTATTCTTTTCGCTGGTCATCAAAAAAACCATATTTCATAGGCTGTTTCCTCATAAATGGATCGTTTATGGTTGTACCCCAAATCCATCCGCGTTGGGGCAACGTCATCAGCTTAAGGATTCCGGTAAAGAGAAAATGGATAAATGATCGTTTAGCGTCCCCAAGGCCCCCTCTGACGAGGGGGCTGTCAGCGAAGCTGACTGGGGGAGAGAAAGCCTGAAAGCTTTCGCATTCCTGGTGGGAGGGGGCTGCCTGCTGCGATGGGGATGGATCGTCTGAAGCTCAAACCGGAGGACCGCCATGGTCCATGGGGTCCTCCGGCAAAGGGTTCTTCAAGGATAACAGATCAGGCTCAGGCGTTGTTCAGGGAATCCAGCAGGGCCTGCAGCGCCTCGGGGGTAACGGAGCCGCCGAAGCTCATGACACCCCGCAGGGGCATGTACTGCAGCATGGCCATGGACATGTCCTCGGAAACGGCGTCCTTTGCCGCCTCGGTTGCGTCGTCGCCGCTGGGTGCCAGGGTTTGGCGAATGGCATCCAGCAGAGGCTGCAGGGCCTGGACCGCCTTGGGGTCGGTGAGGATATCCATGAAGATGCTGTCGGCGGTGTAGTGCCGGGGCAGCTCCACGGTGCTTTTCACGGTGACGGTGCCGGTGAGGCTGATGTCCCGGCTGGACTGTCCCACCTGGATGGTGAAGTCGCCGGTCTCCACGTGCCAGTCGTGGATCTGCTCGTTCCAGTAGGCGAAGGACCGTTTGTCCAGGGTGAAGGACACCTCCTTGCTCTCGCCGGGCTCCAGGGCCACCTTTTCAAAGCCCTTCAGCTCCCGGACGGGCCGCAGAACGGTACTCTTGTCGTCGCCCACATACAGCTGCACCACGGTCTTGCCTTCGCGGCTGCCGGTGTTGGTGACGGTAACGGTGACGGTCAGGGTGTCCTTGTCGGTGATCTCGGAAGCGCTGAGACGCAGGTCGGAGTAGGCGAAGGTGGTATAGCTCAGGCCATGACCGAAGGGGAACAGCACGTCCATTTCCTTCTTGTCATAGTACCGGTAGCCCACGAAGACGCCCTCCCGGTAGTCGGCCTTGTCGCCCTCGCCGCCGTAGAACAGGTAGGAGGGGTTGTCCGCCAGTTTTCTGGGGAAGGTCTCCGGCAGATGGCCGGAGGGGTTCACGTCGCCGAAGAGGATCTGCACCGTGGCGATTCCCACGGCCTGGCCGCCTAAGTACGCTTCCAGAACCGCGCCCACCTTGTCGATCCAGGGCATCTCCACGGGAGAGCCGTTGTGCAGCACCACCACGGTGTTGGGGTTGGCCGCTGCCACGGCCTCGATCAGCCGGTTCTGGCACTCGGGCATCCGCATATGGGTCCGGTCATAGCCCTCGGACTCGTAGGAATCCGGCAGGCCCGCGAAGACCACGGCCACCTTGGCCTTCTTCGCGGCTTCCACAGCCTCCGCGATCTGCTCGTCGGTGGCGCAGTCCAGACCAGCGCTGTAGCCCTGGGCATAGGTGACCTTCAGATCCTTCGCCGCCTCCAGGGCGCTGGTGGTTTTGAAGCTGTTGATGTGGGAGCTTCCGCCGCCCTGGAACCGGGGCTTGGCGGCAAATTCGCCGATGAAGGCCACGTCGTCTTCCTTGCTCAGAGGAAGCAGACCGTTGTTCTTCAGCAGAACCATGCACTCGGAAGCGATCTTCGCCGACAGCAGGTGATCCGCTTCCTTGTCCCAGGGAGTCTCGGGCTTGGCGTTCTCCAGATAGCGGTAGACGATGTTCAGGATCCGCTCACAGGCCAGATCCACCTTGGCTTCGTCCAGCTTGCCGGAGCGGACGGCCTCCACGATTTTCCGGTCGTTGACGCCGCCGGAGGAGGGCATTTCCAGATCCAGTCCCGCGGCCACGCCGGCCACCCGGTCGGACACCGCGCCCCAGTCGGACATGACGTAGCCCTCGAAGCCCCATTCGTTTCGCAGAACTTCCGTCAGCAGCCAGGGATTTTCCGAGGCGTAGACGCCGTTGATCCGGTTGTAGGAACACATGACGGTCCAGGGCTGGGCCTTCTTCACGGAAGTCTCAAAAGCGGGGAAGTAGATCTCCCGCAGCGTCCGCTCGTCGGCGTTGGAGCTGGAGCTCATGCGCCGGTGTTCCTGGGAGTTTGCGGCGAAGTGCTTGATGCTGGTGCCTACGTTCCGACTCTGGACACCGTTTATGTAGGAGGCGGCCATCTCACCGGCGAGATACGGATCCTCGGAGAAATACTCGAAGTTCCGTCCGCACAGGGGGGAGCGCTTGATGTTCACGGCAGGACCCAGCACCACGCTAAGCTCCTCGTGCTGGCAGCTGTCGCCGATGGCCTCGCCCATGCGGCGGATCAGCTCCCGGTCGAAGGAAGCGGCGGTGGCACAGGCCGCGGGCATACAGACCGCTTTGATGCTGTCATTGACACCCAGATGATCCGCCTCCTGGTCCTGCTTGCGCAGGCCGTGGGGGCCGTCACTGACCATGGTGGAGGGAACGCCCAGCCGCTGCACGGGTTTGGTGTGCCAGAAGTCCAGACCGGAGCAAAGCCCCGCCTTTTCTTCCAGGGTCATCTGAGAAACAAGTGCTTTCACATCCATTGAAATGAAACTCCTTTGATTCTTTGATAATGATAAGCTGTATGGTATGTGGGAAAGGCGGCTTGCGCTGCCGGGAAAGGATCCTTTCCGGAGCTGCAGCGCCAAACCGCCTTACACCTGCGCCTGGAGGTCTACGGTGCTGAGGTCCCATTCCTCGTGGATCTTGGGCACGTCGCTGATCAGGCGCTTGGTGTAGGCGGCGGTGGGGTTCAGGATCACGTCGTCGGCCTTGCCGGATTCCACGAACTTGCCGTGTTCCATGATGTAGACGGTATCAGAGATGTAGTAGGCCAGGCCGATATCGTGGGTGATGAAGATGACCGTCATGCCGGTCTCGTCCCGCAGCTGAAGCAGCATGTCCAGAATGGTGGCCCGGGAGCAGGCGTCCACCATGGAGGTGGGCTCGTCGGCCAGCAGGATCTTGGGCTTCAGCAGGAAGATCCGGGCGATCATCAGACGCTGCATCTGGCCGCCGGACAGCTCGAAGGGGTACTTGTTGGTCAGCTCCGCGAACTTCAGGTTGACGAAGCTGCAGGCCTCGGTCATCATTTCGATCTTCTTCTCCATGGGCAGGTGCTTGCCGCCGCGCATGTTGATGCAGTCCAGGAGAACGGTGTCGATCTTATTGAAGGTATTGAAGGAGGAGAAGGGGTCCTGGAAAATGGCCTGAATGCCCTTCCAGTACTCTTTCTTCTTGGCGTGGGTGGAGATGTCCCGGGGCTTGCCCTGGAACAGGATCTCGCCCTCGGAGACGTTCAGAAGGCCCAGCAGCATCTTGGACAATGTGGTCTTGCCGGAGCCGGACTCACCTACGATGGAGATGAACTCACCCTCGTGGAAGTCAAAGTCCACATGGTCCACGGCCACGGTCTTCTTGTCGCCCAGGCCGAAGACCCGGGTGACGCCCCGTCCGGACAGGCACAGGGGTTTACCGGTAAAGTCCTTTTCACTCATGGCTGTATACCTCCTTCAGCTCCTCCAGGCCCATCAGGCAGCGGTACATGCGGCCGTCGTCAAAGGGCTTCTGGGGAGGCGCGGTATAGTGGCATTCGGGACGGGCATACTTGCAGCGCTCCGCGAACCGGCAGCCCTTGGGAGGCCGCTTCAGGTTGGGAGGCGTGCCGGGAATGGCGGTGAGCTTGTTGCCCCGGGTGCCTTCCTCGGGCACCAGGATGGAGTTCATCAGGCCGTGGGAGTAGGGGTGCATCGGGTCGAAGACCATCTCCTTGGCGCTGCCCCGCTCCACGATCTGACCGGCGTACATGACCATGATATCGTCGGTGACGTTGTACAGCAGCGGCAGCTCGTGGGTGATGAACAGCATGGCCTTGATGTAGCCCTTTTCCATCAGCTGGCGCATCATTTTGATGACCATCTTCTGGCTGGTGACATCCAGAGCGGAGGAGGGCTCGTCGGCGATGAGGACCTTGGGATTCAGAATGGTGGACACGGCGATGACCGTCCGCTGCTTCATGCCGCCGGACAGCTCCACCGCGTGCTTGTCCAGCACCTCTTTGGGCAGGCCCAGCTCCGCGAAACGGGCCTCGGCCAGCTCCCGGATCTGCTTTTTGTCAGCCTTGGGATCATGGGCCCGGACCACGTCCTCCACGAAACGGATGATCCGCTGGGTGGGGTTCAGGGCGTTCATGGCCGCCTGGGGAATGTAGGCAATCTCGGTGCCCAGAATGGTCTTGCGGACATCGTCGGGCTTCATGCCGGAAATGTTAACGCCGTCGATGATGATGTCACCGCTGATGTAGTGCAGGGGCGGGAAGTAGTAGCCCATCATGGACAGAGCCAGAGTGGACTTGCCGCAGCCGGACTCACCGGCGATGCCCAGAGACTTTCCTTCCTCAATGGTAAAGGACACACCGTCCACGGCATAGACATCCTCGTGGAACCGGGTGACATATTTGGTTTTGAGGTCTCTGACCTCCAGCATAATCTTTCCCATAACGTCCTCCTTAGTCTCTCAGGGTGGGATTGAACACCTGATCCAGGCCGGTATTCATCAGGTTCAGGGAGAACGAGATGAGGGTGATGGTCAGAATCACGGGGAAATAAGCCCACCAGGAGCCGTTGGTATGTGCCGAGTACAGCATGGCCCAGTTCATCATCAGGCCCAGGGTAGCGGTTTCCGTGGTCTTGGGGCCCAGGCCCAGCAGACTCAGCTGTGCCTCGCTGAGGATGCCGGTGGAGACCTGCAGGATGAAGGCCATGACCACATAGGAGGCGATGTAGGGCAGGATATCCGTCAGCACGATTCTCAACATGCTGTGGCCGGAGAGCTTGGACAGGTTGACGTGGTCCCGGTTGCGCAGGGAGATGACCTGAGAGCGGACGCTTCGGCAGGTCCAGGTCCAGCTGGTAAGGCCGATGACCAGTGCCACCACGGCGGCGCCCCGCTGCTCCTGGCCGATGGAGTAGGAGATCAGGATCAGCAGTACAAAGCTGGGGATGACGGTGAAGACGTTGGTGACGAACATGATGAAGTCGTCGGCGAAACCGCCCAGGTAGCCCGACAGCAGGCCCAGGGTCAGGCCGATGAGGGTGGCCACGGTGCCGGCGATGAGGCCGATGACGATGGAGGTGCCGGCAGCGGAGACCAGCTCCTTCAGCACATCACGGCCGAAGTTATCGGTACCCAGGGGCAGGTTCTTGACGTTGGCCACCTGGCCGACGTTGACATAGTCGGTCTTGGTGACGGTGCCGGTCTTGACCAGCTCTCCGGTTTCTCCGTCGGTATCGGCCAGAATGATCTGGTCTGCGGCCCGGATCTCCTGGAGGGAGTTGTTCAGACGCTTGTAGTAGTTGCGCTTTGCCTGAGTCATGCCCTGGGGCTTGACGGAGGGGTCATAATTCTCGTTCCACAGGTCAAGCAATGCGTCGGTATCCTCAATGTCCAGGTCGGAGACGTCGATGCCCATGGTGGTGAACCATTCCACCATGGCCACCCGGTCCTCGGCACCCAGAGCCTTGGCGATGCGGTTGTCATCGGCGTCGGCAAGCCGTAGGGTTTCGGTATCGGTCTTCAGGGCGTCATACATGGAAACATAGGCGCCGGGCCGGGCAAAGGTGCCCACGCCGATCATCTCCAGAGGATCGCCGGGGTTCACCAGGGGGTAAATGAATACGGTCAGCAGGATCGCCGCGAAAATCGCGAAGCCCACCACAAATTTGGGAGAGTGGAAGATCTGGCGCAGTGTGTTTTTCATAACGCGTTCCTCCCTTAGTCGAACTGGGCGGCCTTGACCCGGGGGTCAATGAAGCCGTAGACGATATCCAGCAGGAAGGTGACCAGCAGAACCATGACGGTGATGATCAGGGTGGTGGCCGAAATCAGGGGATAGTCCGCCGCGGTGACGGCCGCGTACATGGTGCTGCCGAGTCCGGGGTAGGAGAATACGATCTCAGCAACCAGGGCGCCGCCGATCATGGTGCCGATGGACAGGGCCAGACCGGTGATCTGGGGCAGCATGGCGTTGCGGAACACGTAGCCCACGATCTTGCTGTCCTTGATGCCCAAAAAGCGCGCGTACTTGACGTAGTCGGCGTTCAGCTCATAGATGGACATGGAGCGCATACCCACGGCCTGACCGCCGATGGATACCAGCACGATGGACCAGAAGGGCAGCTGGTAGTGGGAGATCACGGATTTGACGAAGCTCCAGCTGAGATTGGGGATCATGTCGAAGCTGTAGCCTCCCGCAATGGGGAACCATTTCAGGTTCACGCCGAAGACCACAAGCAAAATCACCGCCATACCGAAGGCGGGAACATTACTCATAAAAAGAGAAACGGGCATCAGGACCTTGTCCCAGCCCTTGCGCAGATAGGCGGCCAGAGCGCCCAGGAGGTTGCCCAGCAGCCAGCCCACGAGAATGGCGGGCAGCTGCAGAGCGATGGTCCAGCCGATGGCGCTGGAGATGATGTCGCTGACCTTTCGGGGGTACTGGCTGAAGGAGGTGCCGAAGTCGCCCCGGACGGCGTTTTTGCAGAAGATCAGGAACTGCTGCCACATGGGCTTGTTGGTTCCGAATTCTTCCTCGTAGCGTTTGTAGATTTCCTGCACGGCGGAGGCGTCGGTCATGCCGGAGGCCATTTTGCCGGTGATGGCGGCCACGGGGTCGGCGGGCATCAGCCGGGGCAGGAAGAAGTTCAGGAACACCGCCACCACGAAGGTAATGACGAACCAGAGGATCTTTTTGCCAAAGTATTTGCGGTAACCTTTCATGGATACCATCCCTCCTTTAATAAGGAAGGGCCATGCTCCCAGGGGGAGCATGGCCGCTTCGCGAGAATCTTAGCCTACCAGCTCAAGCTCGTACAGCGCGGCAATGCCGTAGCCGTCGGTGCAGTCAGCGGGAGGAATGTTGCGGCCGTCATCGCCGGAGGGGAAGTTGGTCCAGACGGACTCGTTGACAGCGTGGAACAGGGAAGGACGATACATCAGGGAGAAGCTGGGAACATCGGACAGATAGATCTCGGTCAGCTTGGTGTACAGATCCTTCAGCTCAGCAGCGTCGGTGGTCAGAGGGATCTTGTTGATCAGCTCGTCAGCCTCATCATTGACGTACTGGCCCCAGTTGCCGGACCAGTTGTTCTCGACGCCGACGTAGACCTTGCCCATCATCTGGTTGACGCGCTGCCAGGGGTTGGAGGGAGAAGCAGCGTCGGGAGACCACATGAAGATGGCGTACTCGGTCTGGCTGGGGCTGGTGAATACGGTCTGATAGATGGACCATTCGGGATACAGGGTGGTGATTTCCACACCGATCTTCTCACCGGCGGCAGCGACGATTTCCATGGCGGCCTGCCAGTCGGACCAGCCGTTGGGGCAGCAGGCGTTCAGGGAGATCTTCTCGCCGTTCCAGTCACGCCAGCCGTCGCCGTCGGAGTCCACGATACCGGCTTCGTCCAGCAGCTTCGTTGCGCCTTCGATGTCGTTGCCGGCCCACTGCAGGTCAGCCACGGCGGCGTGGTCAAACAGAGCCTGCTCGCCGTCGGTGGGGTTCATCAGGGAGCGGGGCACATCGGCGAAGGAGGGAGACTGGTTGGTCATGGCGTTGGCGATGATGGAATCGTAGTCAACGGCCATGGCGATGGCCTTACGCAGAGCGGGGTTCTCGGCCAGGACGGGGACGTTCATGTTGTACCAGGCGGTGGGCATGGTCAGGCAGACGCCGTAGGGGGCTTCCTCGTAGTAGGTGGAGATGGGCAGGCCGTCCTTCTCCCACAGGTTCTGGATGTTGCCGATGAACTGCTGGCAGACATCGACCTCACCGGCCTTCAGAGCGGTCTCACCGGCAGCGTTGTCGGCGTAGATGGTATGGGCGATGTATTTGGGAACGGGCAGCTTGCCCCACATGGAGGCATCCTGGCCCCAGTAGTTGTCGTCACGGATCAGAACGACCTTCTGGTCGTCGGAGTAGTACTTGGTGTAGGGGCCGGACCAGACAACGTCTTCACCCGGATCGTTCAGGATGGCAACGGAGTCGCCGCCGCAGCGGTCAACCACGGTGTCGATCCAGGCAGCCTGGGCGATGGGAGTGCCGGTCAGGAAGTCCAGAACCTTCAGGGGGTTCACGGGAGCGCCTTCGTCGTTGAGGGCGGCGTTGATGATGACGGTCTGGCCGTCGGCCTCGACGGAGGAGATGTAGGCGCCGTAGCCGGTACCGGTGTTGTTGCCGACCTGAACGCCGATGTCGAAGGTGCGGACCACGTCAGCGGCGGTGACGGGGGTGCCGTCGGACCACTTGGCAGCGTCCTTGATGGTCACGGTCAGCTGGGTCATGTCGGCGTTCCAGGCGTAGTCGCCGTCAGCCAGCAGGGGAACCAGGGAGCCGTCCATGAAGTTGAACATGTACAGGGTTTCGAACATCAGGGTGCGGTAGCCGCCGGCGTTGCCGGCAATGGCCATGGAGTTGTTCTGGTTGGTGCCGATGGGGCTCCAGGAGTTGACGGTACCCCACTGCTGTCCGGCAAAGTACAGAGTCTCATTCCGGGGCAGGGAGACGGCGTCAGCGGGGGCTTCCGGGGCGGGGGCTTCCGTAGCGGCGGGGGCCTCCGTGGCGGCGGGAGCCGCGGTGGTGGCGGCGGGCTTCTCGCTGCTGCCGCAGCCGGCCAGCAGACCGATCACCATGACAGCCGCAAGGATCAGAGCAAGGATCTTCTTCATTTGGTTTTCCTCCTTTAATATTGTTATGGCTTTCTTCTGAGCCATGAACTACGGGGTAAGCTTTCGGACCGTTTCGCCCGCCAGCAGCTGGCCGGGGACCAGAATCCTGCCGGGAATATAGCGCCGGCCCTCCTCCACGGTCTTCACCAGCTCCTCGGCGGCCAGGACACCCATGCGGTCGGCATCCTGCTTCAGGGTCGTGAGCTTGGGGTGGAACATCTGGCTGACATCAATGCCGTCATAACCCATGACGCTGATATCTCCGGGAATGGACAACCCCCGGCGCTCAATTTCGTTCATGCCGCCGATGTAGGAGATGTCATCGGGGTAGAGGATGCAGGTAGGCGGCTCCGGCAGATCCAGGAGTCTGGCTGTGGCAACTCCCACCGCCTGGGGATTCATATAGACTGCGGGAATCAGGTATTCCTCCCGCAGTGCCACCCCCAACTCCGCACAGGTCCGGCAGAAGCTGGCCACCCGGTGCCGGGTGACGGCGGTATCCTCACCGTGGATAAAGGCGATGCGCCGGTGCCCCATGCTGTAGGCGTAATTTACCAGGTCCCGGACGCCGCCGATGTTGTCGGACAGGACACTGCCGCAGTTGTCAAAGACATAGTCCACGGTAACCACTGGGATGCTGCTGTTCACCAGATCGATAACGGCGTGGTCCGCGTAATCCACCGAGGCAATGATAACGCCGTCAAAATTGCGGTACCGGGCGTGCTCCACATAGCTGAACTCTCGGTCCCCCAGCCGTCCGCTGATGAAGGAGATGTCGTAACCCAACTCTGCCGAGCGGTGCTTGAAGCTGTTGAGAATGTGGGCGAAGAACCGGTGGGTCAGCCCTAAGTTGGCGTCGTCCTCAAACAGAACGCCGAAATTATAGGAGCGGCTGGTTTTCAGGGCCCGGGCGGCAGCGTTGGGCAGATAACCCATCTCCGCGGCGGCCTTCCGGATTCGCTCCGCCGTCTCCGCGCCGATGTCCGGTGCGCCGTTCAGAGCCTTGCTGACGGTGGCGGTGGAGCAGCCGCAGGCCTTGGCAATCATTTTGATGGTAATCACAGGGAACCTCCTCCGACCGGACCGAAGGGGGGAAATGACCGTTCCCGGGAAAAACTCCGGCAAAATCTAAATCGTTTTCGTAATCTCATTATAGGCGTCGAAGGAGCAGTTGTCAATAAGGATTATCTCAAAAATCCAATCTCATTGGAATTTTGTGCAATCTGCCAGTTATGTATTTTTTCGCTTCCAAAATCCAGGGTGCTAAAAGTGGATTCCCTGTTGACTTTGACGAAACTCTGGCTTATAGTATGGACAGAAACCCCTATTTTTCGAAAACGTGTTCGGAGGTACGTCTATGAAAGAATTCTCCCTGAACGGTAGCTGGACGCTGGAGGTATCCGGCGGAGCCTTCCCGCCCCTGCCCGCCACGGTTCCCGGCTCCGTATACCATGACCTGCTGAATGCCGGCCTGATGGAGGACCCCTTCTACCGGGACAACGAAATGGCCGCCCTGAAGCTGATGGACAACGACTTCCTGTACACCCGCTCCTTCCGGGTGGACCCGGCGCTGCTGGAGGCGGACGCGGTGGTACTGCGCTGTGAGGGTCTGGATACCATCGCCAGCCTTTCCGTCAACGGCTCCCCGGCGGGGAAGGCCGACAACATGCACAGGATCTGGGAATTTGACGTCCGGAGCCTGCTGCGTCCCGGGGAAAACACCATCGCCGTGGCCCTGTCCTCTCCCACCCGCTATATCAAGGAAGCCTACGCCGTGAACAAGGCCGACGGCAGCACCGATGCCATGGTGGGCTTCCCGGATATCCGCAAGGCCCACTGCATGTTCGGCTGGGATTGGGGCCCCAGGCTTCCCGACGCCGGTATCTGGCGGGACATCTCCATTCTCGGCATTGAAAAGGCCCGGATCCGGGATGTCTATGTGGAGCAGCGCCACGAAAACGGAGCCGTCACCCTGATGGTCCATACCCATGTGACCCATCTCACCGCCGACCCCACGGCTGTCAGCGTGACCGTCACCGCCCCCGACGGCACCGTCTTCCGGGGAACCGGAGAAACCTGTGCCATCCCCATTGACGATCCCCGGCTCTGGTGGCCCGCGGGCTTCGGCGATCAGCCGCTGTACCGGGTCCGGGTGGAGCTGACCCATGGGGAGAAGGCCCTGGATCAGTGGGAGCGCCGGGTGGGTCTGCGGACCCTCACCGTCAGCCGCCGGAAGGATGAATGGGGCGAGAGCTTCTGCCACTGCGTCAACGGTGTGGATATTTTCGCCATGGGCGCGGACTACATTCCCGAGGACAACCTGCTGCCCCGGGTGAATCCGGCCAGGACCCGGCGGCTGCTGGAAGACGCCCGGGCCGCCAACATGAACTGTATCCGGGTCTGGGGCGGCGGCTACTATCCCGGAGACGATTTCTACGACATCTGTGACGAGCTGGGCTTGCTTGTGTGGCAGGACTTCATGTTCGCCTGCGCCGTGTACAACCTGACGGAGGACTTCGAGGAAAACATCACCGCCGAGTTTGTGGACAATGTCCGCCGCCTGCGCCATCACGCCTCTCTGGCCCTGTGGTGCGGCAACAACGAAATGGAGCAGTTTGTGGACGTGGGCGAATGGGTTTCCAACCCGGGCCAGAAGGCGGACTATATCAAGATGTACGAGTACATCCTGCCCAAGGTGCTGAAGAAGGAGGATCCCCAGACCTTCTATTGGCCCGCCAGTCCCTCCAGCGGCGGCAGCTTTGACAAGCCCCAGGACCCCACCCGTGGCGACGTCCACTACTGGGACGTGTGGCACGGTCTGAAGCCCTTCACCGATTACCGCAACTACACCTTCCGCTACGTCTCCGAGTTCGGCTTCCAGTCCTTCCCTTGTATGGAGACCATCGAGTCCTTCACCGCCCCGGAGGATCGGAACGTCTTCTCCTACGTCATGGAGAAGCACCAGCGCAACGCCTCCGCCAATGGCCGCATTGTCTCGTACCTGTCCCAGATGTACCTGTATCCCGGCACTCTGGACGGTCTGGTCTACGCCTCCCAGCTGCTGCAGGCCCAGGCCATGCAGTACGGGGTGGAACACTGGCGGCGAAACCGGGGCCAGTGCATGGGTGCCGTCATCTGGCAGCTCAACGACTGCTGGCCTGTAGCCAGCTGGTCCAGCATTGACTACTATGGCCGCTGGAAGGCCCTGCACTACTATGCCAAGCGGTTCTTCGCCCCGGTGCTGATCTCCTGCCATGAGGAGGGCATCCTGTCCCAGAACACCAACGTCAACGCCGAGCCCTTCCACCTGAAGAAATCCGCCCGCCTGAACGTCAGCAACGAGACCCTGTCCCCCTTCACCGGCACCGCCCGCTGGAGCCTGCGCCGTCCCGATGCCTCGGTGATCGAGGAGGGCAGCTTCCCTGTCAGCGTCCCGGCCCTCTCGGCCCTGTGGCTGCCGGAACAGGACTTCTCCGACCAGGACACCTACGGCTGCTACTATTCCTATGCCCTGGAAGACGCTGACGGAAACACCGTCGGCTCCGGCAGCGTCCTGTTCTGCGCTCCCAAGCACTTCCGCTTTGAGGATCCCCACATGACCGCCCGGATCGAGGGAGACGAAGTGGTCATCACCGCAGGCAGCTACGCCCGCTCCGTGGAAGTCCAGTGCGGTCCGGACGTGGTACTGGAGGACAACTATTTCGACATGAACGCGGGACAGCGCCGGATCAAAATTATCCGGGGCACCCCCGAAGCCGTCACCGCCCGCAGTGTCTACGACATCCGCTGACGCGGTGAGAAGCTGAGAGTGAAGCCGATGGGGCTGTAAATGATCGTTTTGCGCAGCATCTTGCAAACAATGACGCACCCAACGTAGGGCGGGGGCTTGCCCCCGCCGAGCAGGTTGGATTCATGCTCGGGTGCGTTAGACGCGGATATGCAAAATTATTGGTGCGTCGGCGGGGGCAAGCCCCCGCCCTACAGTGGGTGCGAGCGTAAACGATCCTTTACAGCACCGGCTCCGCTCTCCCGGGAAGGAGAAAACCATGGACCTATCCGGCAAGAAAATCAACTTTTTAGGCGACAGCATCACCTTTGGCTGCTGCGCCACCGATAACCGGGGCTTCGTGGACATCCTGGCCCGGGACTGCCATCTGGCCGCCGCGAGAAATTATGGCATCGGGGGCACCCGGTATGCCCGGCAGCGGGTCCCCTCGGAGGAAGCGTCCTACGACCTGGATTTCTGCGGCCGCTTTGCCCAAATGGACCCCGACGCGGATATCATCCTGGTCTTTGGCGGCGTCAACGACTTCGGCCACGGAGATGCCCCTATGGGCACCGAAGCCGACCGGACTCCGGATACCTTCCTGGGAGCCTGCCATTTTTTGTATCGGGGCCTGCGGGAGCGTTTCCCCGCTGCCCGGCTCCTGGTGGCGACGCCTCTGCACTGCCGGGACGAGACAGACCCTTCCAGAACCCCGACTCTGGGGGAGTACGTGGCGGCAATCCGGCGGACTGCTGCCGTCCGGGGCATTGAAGTGCTGGATCTGTACGAAACCAGTGCCCTGGACTTCCGCCGCCCGGAGATCTCCGGACTGTATTCCACCGACGGTCTTCACCCCAACGATCAGGGACACGCTGTCCTGGCCCGGGAGATCGCTGTGTTCCTCCGGTCCCTGTGAATCCATCGATCGTTTCTGTTCTCGCCCTTCCGGGGCCGCGAATATCGTGATTGCGCAAAAGTCAGGAGGCTGTCAGGAGCGCCTCGGTTCTCGTCAGAATGAGAACGGAGATGTTCCTGACAGCCTCCTGTTTTTTGGTACAGAGAGTATCAGAAGGTGGCCTCGCCGTCGTGGGCCAGGAGGGAGACGGAGCTGATGCCCTCCAGAGCCATCACGTCCTTTACCAGGCGGCTGCCCTCGGCGGTGCGAAGCTCCAGCACCAGGTCCAGGGAGCCGGGGGTCAGGTTCCGGGATTTGACGGTGTAGTGCCGGGCATACCGCTCCACGGCGGCGGTGACCCGTTCCTCAGCGTCGGGATCCGAGGCATTCACCACCAGCAGCATGGGGGCCTTCGCCACAGGCATCCGGTCCAGGATCAGGATGCCCAGGGTCACCACCACAGAGAGGATCACTGCCACCTGGGCCAGGCCCGCGCCGCAGATGATCCCCACGCTGATGGACCAGAACAGGAACATCAGATCCAGAGGATCCTTGATGGCGGTGCGGAACCGGACGATGGACAGGGCGCCCACCATGCCCAGAGACAGCACCACGCTGGACTGCATGGTGAGGATCAGGGAGGCGGTGATCACGGTGACCCCTGCCAGGGTGATGTTGAAATTCTTGGAGTAGAAGGTCTTCCGGGTGACCACCCGGTAGACGAAGAAGATATACAGCGCCAGGACACAGGCGATGCCCAGGGCGATGACGATGGTGACGGTGGTGATCTCCGCCGAGGCGAAGCCCTCCAGGAAGGATTTCTTGAAAATGTCTTTGAAGCTCATGGGAATCTCCTTATCTCGTGAATTTTCGGCACAGGTAGTACTTGGAAAAGGCGGTCTGGCGCAGGCTGGAAAGCTGGAGGCTCCGGTAGATGAAATCCGGCAGGTAGGCGTCGTATTTCACCTCCAGCAGCTGCTGCCCGGGGGGCATGACCGGCCGATGGGGGATGGACGGCTCCAGAAAAAGGTCTATGGACCGGCTGGAGCGCAGATTCGTATCCAAAGTGATCCGCACGTTGCCGTTTTGGTACACGTAGGGGATCCGGTCATACTCCACGATCACCACGGGCCGCAGCCGCCGGGTCAGCATCTGGAGAGTCAGCTTCTGAAGCAGCGGCGGCTGGCTGCCGATGTCGGGTATGGGCTGCCCTGCCATCAGCTGCCGGGTCTGCTCCGGGGTCAGCGGACAGGCGGTCTTTTGGGTCATGCCCCGCTCCTTGCGCTTGCACTCCAGGGTGATCCGGTCCGGGGAGTGGTTGTAGATCCGGATGCGGAATTTTTCCCGGGGGTCGATGCCGTCCTCGTTTTCCAGGAAGCAGCGGTTGTCATAGTCGTCAAAGTACAGGCTGCGGATGGTGTAGGCGCCGGTGTCTCCCGTGTGGCTGTCCGGGGGCAGCAGGTGGTCGATCCGGCTGCGGATCAGGGCCAGCTGGGCGTCGGTGATGTTATACTTCAGTTCGTGGCGGAAGCTTTTGGGCTCGTTCATGGGCGTTTCCTCCGTTTCTCCTCCACCGGGACAGATCAATCAAAAACAGAAGGGCGAGGATCCCCAGCAGCCCCGCCAGGGGCGCCATGGTCCACAGGGGAAGCGAACCGGAACCGCGCTGGGACTGCTCTTCCTCCTGCTGGGATTCCCACACGGGGCAGAAGGTCAGATCGGACACAATGGGCTGGTAAGGATCAAAGGACTCGCCGGTTCCGGCTACCCGGTATCCGGCGAAGCGTCCCTGCTCCGTGTCGGTGTAGCCGTATTCATAGGACAGACTCTGTCCCCGGGGGACGGCATAGCACCGCCAGACACCGCCGGGATCCGCCTCCTGAACGAGACAGTAATCGGTGTCCCCGAAGAAGTAGTCGTCCAGAAATTCCAGCCGCCGGATCAGTCCCTCCCGGATGATCTCCGGCTGCCCGGAGCCCGAATCCATGGCCCAGCGCAGGGCGTTCAGCCTGGCGGCCTGGGTGATCCGGCCGGGGTAGCTGTCCAGGGTGCTTTCCAGCAGCCGCTCCACGCCGGGACGGAACAGCTCCCGGTACTGCCGCAGCACCTCGGCGCGGAATGCTTCCTTGTTCCAAAGGGCGGCGTACAGAGGGGAATCCTCCTCCGACCAAAGATGGGGCCGCCCAGCCCAAAGGGTGTTGGGCGGAAAATAGCCCCGGGAGAGGGTGTTGTCCATATCCCAGATGGGACCGGCGTAAATTTTCCCGGAATCGGAGCCGCCGTCATAGTAGAAAAACTGGCTCAGGGAGCCGCCGTCAAAATTGCAGAAAACCTCGTCAATGAGGTACCGGGCGGCCCAGGATTCCAGATCGATCAGCTCCAAATAGGATTTGCCTGTGACGCTGTCCACTCCGTCCGGAGCCAGCACCGCGTTTTCCAGGGACTGCAGCATGGCCTGGACGGTGTCCTTGCTGAGGGCGGAGTCCTGGATCCGGAAGGCCAGAGCCCCGGACCGGTCGGTGCTGACGAAGGAGAGATTCTGCTCCTCCAGCCGTGAGCGCAGCTCCATGGATACCAGGAAGCTGCTGCCCTGGGAGATGTTCACCCGCTGGGGATGGATTTCGTTGCGGGTGGTCAACAGGTAAAGCCCCGCGTACTGACCGTTGAGATACAGGTCCACCCACTGACACCGGGGAGAATAGGCCAGGCCCAATTCCTGGGCAAAGTCGTAGACGATCTTGTTTCGCAGGTTGGAGGAATCATAGGGATTGGACAAAAGGATCCAGTTCCGGGCGGCGCCCATGCCCAGCAGGTCTGCCTCCTGGGACAGAGTCAGGCTGTAGGGCTTCTTCTGGCTGAGCCAGGTGGCATTGCCCCGGCCTTTCAGGGTGTCCAGATTGCCCCGGCATTCCAGAGCGCCATCCTGGGCGTACAACCGGAGAATTCCGGATTCCTCGTTGCCCTTCTGGGCGTGGATGTAGTCCATGCTGCCGCTGGCGGTGTCGATGTACAACGTGGGCAGGGACTGGGACTGAAGGAAGGTCACGCGGAGCTGCCTGGTGTTCCCCTTTTCGGAGTAGGAGAGGGTATAGAGGGTGTCCGTCCGGAGGGTTTCACAGGACAGGCCGCCCTTCAGGGACCTGCCCTCCAGCGCCGCGCCGCTGCGTCCGGACCGGAGCTGTGCCTGGGAGAGCCGGGCATAGCTGGGAAGAAAGAGGTACAGGTCTCCCTGCCCGTCCTCCCAGCAGTCAATGGTTTCGGAGCCGCTGCCGGAGGGAAGAACCAGAGAAAGCAGAGGGCCTGCCTCCGGGGTCCGGTCCAGAAGACCCAGAAACAGGGCCAGCCCCAGAAACAGGACTGTCATAAGGAAAAGAATGCGTTTACCGCTTTTCATGAGCGTCACCTGAAATCGGCGGATTTCCGGTTTTTTCCGGAAAAACTGCCGGTAATTGCTTTCAATATACCACATTCGGCCCCCCGCGTCAATATCGCCCGCTGGGGACAGGGCGAAATGTCCCTATCCGTTCGTGCCGGAAACGGGCATGTTTCCCTTTTTTCGGCGCGTCAAAATACGCCTGTTTCCGCCCTTGCGGTCCGGGGGAAAATGGAGTATCATAAAAAGAAAACGGGAGGTGTTTTGATGAAACGGAGAATGACGGTAACCATTCCGGTCCGGCACCCGGCGGCGGTTTTGGCCTGTGTGCTGCTGGCCCTGTCAGGACTGATGCGGCTGGCCTACTACCTGCCCCAGAGCATGGACGGCTTTACCCTATGGGTCCGGCTGGTGCTGCCTGTGGCAGCCTCGGCGGTGTTTGTGGCGGGGATGACGGCGGCGGGAGGCCGGTACGCCCGGCCCTGCGTTCTGACGGCCCTGGCCCTGGGGGTGGCGTTTTTCCTGCTGAAGGCCACCACCTTCACGCCTCTGCACCGGGGACTGTGTACCCTGCTGTATCTGACGGTGCTGGCCCTGTTTTCCGCTACGATGCTGGGGTGGCTGCCCACCAAGAAGCTGCTCTACCCGCTGTTCGGCCTGCCTCTTATATACCACCTGCTGGTGGAGGACCCGGGCAAATATTTCCTCGCCGATCCCCCGGTACCGGTCTGGGACTGGCTGCCGGAGCTGAGCGTGCTGTGCATCATGGCAGGACTCCTGAGCCTGTCCGTCAGCCTGAAAACAGAACGCCTCTGACCGCCCCGCCGTCATCCCCAAAGGACCGTTCCAAAGATCTTCCGCTGCTTATCCGATAGGAACAGCAATCCCCTCCCGCCTTAACCGGATGCTTCCGGCCAAAGCGGGAGGGGATTTTCTTCCTTTTGCAGCCCTTCGCCGCGGCGGAGCTTTTGGCGCAGCGGATCGTTTATCGCGATAACAGACGCACCCCGCGTCAACAATCGGTATACCCGGAGGCAGTGTCAAAAGCTGCCGGGGGAGATGGGGGTCGTGGAGGCCAGACTGGGGTCCGTGGACAGGGTGTACGTATAATACCAGTAGTAGGTGGTGTAGGTGATCGTCTGCATCTCGAAGGTTCCGGTGTAGGAATAGTAGGAGCCGTCGGGGCCGAACAGGGCGTTCTGGTCAATGCCGTACCAGTCCTTGCCCGTTGCCAGCTTCACCCGGTATTTGCCGCTCTGGACCTTGATGGTGGACTCTTCTCCGGCCCGGATGTAGACCAGAATGTAGTTTTCGGGGTTGTCCAGCTGTTCGATCTTCACACAGGCGTCCTGATCGCCGCCTTTGAAGGTGAATTGGTTTCTGCCTGCCGGGGAGGTCTGCTTGAGAATCGCGCCGTTTCCGGGCCGGGAGAAGATCTGCTGCAGCTTTCCCCGGTACTGGCCTGCCAGCGCGGCAAAATCATCGGCGTAGTAGCTGCCCACGTATTCCCGGAAAAGCTCTCCCTGGTCCAGCAGCCGCAGAGCGTCTGCGTATTCCCCGCCGGTGAACAGGCTGCCGGCGGTTTTCGTCAGATCGTTGGTCAGATCCCGGTTCAGAGCGGTCTTGCCGGCGGCGTCCAGCTTTTCCAGAGTTTGGCCGTAGGACTGCTTCGCCTCGTCAAACTGACCGCTGACCACCAGATTGAGGATGTCCCGGAGGAAGCTGTCCGGATGGTTCAGCAGGTCGGCCTGGGCCTGTTCCAGCTCCCCGATCCGGTCTTTTGCCGCCTGGAGGGTCGTCCGGCAGCCGGAGAGCCGGCCGGAGATATCGTATACCTCCGCTTCCGCCAGCACCGCTTCCGCCGCGTCCACCTCGGCACGCTGATCGAGGCGCTGGATCTGCCCCAGGGCGTTTATCTGCTCCTCCGCCTGGGAGATCAGCTGGCTCTGACGGGCCAGCTCCTGGTTGGCGTCAGCCAGCTTCCGGGCGTTTTTTACCTGAAGCTGCTTTTCGGAGGACAGCCCCCGGAACAGCTCCGATGCCTTGGAAATGCGTTCCTCCTCCGCCCAGGTGACCTCCCCGATCCGGTCAATGGCCCGCTCCACCCGCGCCACGGAGCGGGAATAGATCCCCCAGGCTCCGGCTGCGGCGATCAGAAGGACAATGACGATCCCCGGAATCAGCCGCTTTCCCTTCCCCGGGTTCCCGGGCTTCCGGGAACCGGCCTGCTTTGTTTCCGGACCGCTCCCATTCAGCGGGCTTCCGCACTGGCCGCAGAATTTGGCCTGATCAGGATTTTCGTGGCTGCATACTGTGCATTTTTTCATATGTACGTCTCCCTGTTAAAAATTCCTGTTGCCCATGAATCGCCGGGACCTGATTACGCAGCGGAAAGCAGACCGGAAAGGCTGCCTGCCTTTCATGGCCTGCCGGTATTATGTCAACGGGTGGCCGCACTCCGTGCAGAAGCGGTTCCCCTGGTTATCCACCTTCCCGCAGCCCGGGCAGACAACGCCCTGGGGAGCGGCCGGCTGGAAGTCTCCGAAGGCCACGGGGGTCCTGCAATAGGCGCAGAACCGGGCGCCGGGCTCCAGCTCCCTGCCGCACTTGGAGCATCTTCCGGCCGGATCTGCTTTTTTCAGCGGCGTGCGGCAGAAGAAACACTGCTCCGCGTTTTTTTCGGTCATTTTCCCGCACTTGGGGCACCGGGTATAATTGCCAAAATCGATCACAGGCAGCTTTGTGGCGCACTGGCTGCAGTAGATGGAGCCCTTGGGTGCTTCGAAGCCGCACTTGGGGCAGGCGACGATCCCCTTTATCAGCTGAATCTGAAGCCGCAGGGCCTGAACGGCCTTGGAGGAAGCCTCAATCAGCTGCATCTGATCCGGATATTGGGCCCGGCACGCCTGCCGATCCTGGTCCGCGTATGCCCTGCCGATCCTGGCGTAAGCGCCGTCGATTTTCTTTGCTTCGGCATCGATTTCTTCCTGTATTTTCGCTGTTTCCGCCTGAATGCTGAAATCCCCCCTGGAAGCGGGATTTGCAGAATTCGAGATCTTTTTGTCACGCCATCCCATATGTTTTTCCTCCATTTCCTTTATTGAAATCCTTGCGAAAGGATCGTTTCTGCCTTAAATGATCGTTTAGCGCTCCGATGGTTGCTGCGCACCCACAAGGCTCCCTCTGATGAGGGAGCTGGCGCGAAGCGACTGAGGGAGAGAAAATGTTCCGTCTTTTCCCGTATTTACCAAGAATTCAAAAGGTTTCAGCCTTTCTCTCCCCCAGTCAGCTTCGCTGACAGCCCCCTCGTCAGAGGGGGCCTTGGGGGACGCGAAACGATCATTTCTATGTCGCCATACGCGGCTTTTGGGGCGAAGATCAGCTGCTTTCCCGATCGGTGCCGGCGGGATGGACGGAAAAACCGATCCCGTTTTCGTAAGCCGTGGAGCTTAATTCGGTGGACAGGTACACCACCTCATATGTCAGCTCATGATACTGAAAATTCCCGAAATAGTCTCCCTGGTCATAGGCGTTCTGCAAAGCGGCCAGGGAAAGGACCAGAACGGTATCCACTCCGTCTTCGTCCAGCTTGGGATCACAGGCCTTGAAAAACGCTTCAAGCCCCCTGGGACTGTCCGAATTCCCCTTTTCCGCGAAGAAGTAGATGCTGACGCAGTATACATCCCTTTCGTCCCATTCCTCCCGGGTCGCCCCGGACAGGTCGGGGTGCAGAAAGCTGATCAGGATGTCCTGTCCGTCGCCGCAGTGGAAATCCACCAGCATGACCTGCTCACTGTCTCTGAGTTCGTAGTCACACGCCCCGTATTCATCGCGCACCAGGGCCGAGTACCGGTCCAGAAACTCATGGGGCGTGAAGAGAAATTCTCCCTCTTCCGTCAGGGTATCCAGCGCCTCCGTACCGCTGTCCAGCAGCAGACCGCAGCGGGTGCAGGTCACCCGACTTTTCCTCCGGCCCAGGACGGGGTCCGTGGAGATCCTCGGCTCGCCGGGGGAATGGCCCAGGGGCTCCCCTCTGACGGCGCCGCAGCGTGAGCAGGTTTCCGCCTGGGTGCAGGCTGCCGGTGCCCATTGGTGGCGGCAGGGGAGAAGTCTCTTCCCGCCGAATACCGGCACCAGCGCCAGTAGCATGAGGATCAGAAGTCCGATCACGACCCATTTTCCGGCCCGTTTCTTTTTCCCGCCCCTTCGGGGTGGGTCACAGTTGGGGCACAGACCGGTTTGGGGATCCAGCCGTGTGCCGCATTTTCCGCAGAAATTCGCCATGGAACATCCTCCTTTTCCCCTGCCGGGCGTCAGCCGTTCCGGGAAGCCGGACTGCTGTACTGAAATTCGAAGAAGCAGCCGTCTTCACAGGAGATCCGGGTCAGAAATCCCTCCGGGTCAATTTCCAATTCTCCCGTGCCCACATCAATTTCCCAGCAGCTCATTCCGTCGGCATCCTGAAGCGTAAGCACATAGGTTCCTCTGGCGTCTTCGCAGACCAGAAAAGACTTGACATCATGGCGGTAGGTCATGCGGTACTCTCCGTTTGACCCCGAATAGCTCCATTCCGTTTTTCTGCCCAGCTTGTCGTATTTGTAAAGCTCAATGGCGTGGGACTGGGCGCCGGTACTTAGTGTGGTAGTAACGGTCTGGCACTGGGTGGGGCTGCCCTGGTCGTTGAAGGAGGTGAAGGTGGTCTCCTGCCGGGAAAAGTCATCGGTGCGGATGACCTTGTAAAGCCTGCCGCTGCCGTCATAGTGATAGGTGTCTTCCCGGATACCGTCCTCTGTGGCAACCTTTCCGGACTGCAGCTTTCCGTCCGGGCCATAGGTGTTTTCCTCACAGGTATAGCTGTAGTCCCCGGCGGTGAGATCTTCCCGAAGGAGCTGCCCGTTTTCGTCATACTGGAAGGTCCAGGTTTTGAGATCGTCCGGATCCTCCGTTTCCTGCACCTGAAGCAGCTTCCCGTTCTGATTCCAGTCAAACACAAGGCTGTACCATACGCGCCCGTCGCCGGTGTAGGTCGTGAGGGAGGTCAGATACCGGACCGGCTCCGGAGGCGCCAAAGTCTCGGCCTCCGGCGGAGCGCTTACCGCCGGGGCAGGGGGATCGGAAACCCGTTGCTCCTGGGGGGACGTTTTTTCGGTACCGGCTCTCAGGAACGCCGCCGCTCCCGCTCCGGCAGCAACGGCCACCGCGATCAAGCCTATGAGGATCCTTCGGATCTGCTTTCCAGGATGATTTTTTCTGCCGGATCCTGCGCACCGGGGACAGAGTCCCGTCCCGGGGTCCAGGGGAGATCCGCATTGCCCGCAAAATTTTGCCATGGAACAAAAACCCCTTTCCGTTTTTTCTTTTCCCATTCAGTCTACCATCCGGGGGGAACGGGTTTTTCAGGAAAAGTTCCGCGGCTCACTGCTCCGGGAACAGATCCTCCGTTGTAATGTCTCTTTGTCCATAATCGTTGGCGCCCACCGTCAGGACGCTTCCGTCGGCTTTCACGCCGATGATGTGCTGGGGTCCGGCGGCAATGTAGACAATGTCCGTCCACTGATCGGCATCATGCTGTCCCACATCATTCACACCGCCTACGTGAACGTTGCCGTCGGCGTCCAGACCCACCGTAAAAGCGTTTCCGGCGTTGATGGAGATGATGTTCGTCCACTTGTACTCCTCGTTCCAGCTGTAGCCGCCGTAGCCGCAGTATTTGACGGACCCGTCCTTCTTCAGGGCAACGGTATGCCACGCCCCCGCGCAGAGATCCTCCAGATCGTACCAGGAGCCCACATTGCAGCGGTCGTCCTCATTGTAGCCCACGGCGATGACGGTGCCGTCCTTTTTCCTGCCGGCGGTATGCTTGACGCCGGCACAGATGGATTCCATGTCGGTCCAGTTCCTGGCGTTGCACTGACCGTAGCTGTTTGCTCCGGCGGCCACCACGCTTCCGTCGGCCTTCAGACCCACGGTGTGGTTGACGCCGGCGCTGACGGACACGATGTCCCGCCATTCGGTGACGTTGCATTGACCGGAGCTGTTGTCGCCGGTGGCCACCACGGTGCCGTCGGATTTCAGGCCCACCGTGAAGTCTCCCTGGGTGCTGATCTGGACGATGTCCGTCCACCTGGAGACCTCACACTGCCCGTATTTGTTGCTTCCCACGGCCTTTACGGTCCCGTCGCTGTAGAGGATGACGGTGTGGTCCTGTCCGCCGTCGATAGCAACAAAGTGCCTGGGCGGCTGTGTTTCCGGGGGAAGGGTTTCTGTGGGGGCTGTTGGCGCCGGTTCTGAGGAGGGAGCTGCCGCGGCGGTGGCGGGGGCTTCTGTCCATGGCTCCCGCTTCCGGCCCATGAAGGCAAGAACAGCCGCCAGAATCAGGAAAACAAGCATTCCGGCCAGGACGCCCATCAGGATCGAAGGGGAATGCTTGCCTCCTGATGGGGGTTTCAGCTGCACGGTCACCAGCAGATCTCCGGACCTGCCGGAGGCCGGATCCCACCGGCCGCCTCCGGGGACCCGGATGACCGTCCCGTTCCGGACGCCCTTGGGGATCTCCACCCGGACGGTTTTGTCCTGGAACCGCACCGGGATCTGTTTGGGCAGCTTCTCATTGGCGGGGATGGGAATGGTGACGTGGATGTCCGGATCTTGGGTCTCCGGGCCTGCGGCGGCGGAAACCGCCTGGAGGGCCGTGAGAAATTCGGTGGCCGACTGATAGCGGTCCGCCGGATCGAAGGCACAGGCCTTCAGAATCACCTTCCCCAGGGCCTGACTGACTCCGGAAGGGGGAGGCAGAGGCTCGTTGCTGAGCCGGCGCTGAATCTCATCGCCGTTTAAGTATTTGGACTGAGCGAAAGGAAGGCGGTTGCCGTTGGCCAGCTCGTACAAAACAAGCCCCAGGGAGTAGATATCCACCCGCCGGTCATATTTTCCGCTGCCCTGTTCCGGAGCCGCGTACTCGGGCGTTCCGATGCCGGTGCTTGCCCAGGCATCCGGGCACGCGTCCATAATTCTGGCTATGCCGAAATCTCCCAGCTTGTACTTTCCGGAGTCACTGATAAAAATATTTTCCGGCTTGATATCCCGGTGGAGAATGTCCACCCGGTGACACTCCCCGATGGCATGACAGATGTCCGTGCCGATCCGGATGATTTCCGGCTCGGAGAACACCTTATCGCTGTCCAGCAGCTGCCGCAGGTCATGCAGATACTCCATCCGGATCAGAAAATCGCAGCCAAAGGCATTTTCCGTTTCCCATTCCACGGCGTCGGAGTCAATGTAGGTGACGATGTTCGACTCGCCCCGGACCTTCTCCATGGCCTTGACTTCTTCCCGGGCAATGGCCTTGCGCTTGCGGACCGCCCGGTAGTATTCCTCCCGGCGCTCCGGGGAGAGGGCGTCCAGCTTCCCCCATTCCTGGATCAGCGGAATGGCCTTGAGGGCGCAGACCTCCTCCCAGATCCCGTCCCGGTCCCGTTTTGTGATCCGGTAGACCACTGTGCCCTTGGCGCCCCAGCCGATTTTTTCCCGGATATGCCAATCCCCAAGGACCTTTCCGTATTGGTTCGACCTGGTGTCAATTGTCACGCCCGTTTCCTCCTCTTCTCCCGCCCTGCGGGGTCTTTTCCTGACACGATTCTTCCGGTGAGCCGGTATGAGGGCCTTCTACAAATCGTTGATCAGATCGTTGGCTTCCTCGGAAAGCTCCAGCTGGTCCAGAACGGATTTGACGAACCTGCACAGATCCGAAGAGCCGTCCGGATAGATGGTATCATCAATGGAGGATACCTTCGCTTCCATCAGAGCCCATTTGACAGCCGCCTCCACGGGGCTTTTGACGTACAGCGGTTCCATGTGCGCCAGGTGCAGCATCTGGTCGATGGCGATATCGTCCATATTCAGGTGGATGCCTAGGGAGATGATCTTGCCGCGCTGGGGGAACCACTTTCCCTTCTGAATGTCGTAGACACAGTGCTGCAGGGAGGAGGTCCACCGGCCTTCCTCGGCCATCTCGTGAAAGCTGACGCTTCCTCCGTCCCCGATGCTGCGCAGGTTTTCCCGCAGAAAGGCCAGAATAAAGCTGTAGAGCCGCTCGTAGGCGTGGCGGTAGGAGGAGCTGTTTGCGCGGACAAATTCCCGCATTTCCTCCCGGCTTTTTATGGCGGACAGGGAGTCTGCCAGATATCCCGTTTCGTATACCGGGGTCACGCGGCCCCGGCAGCTGTCGAACTCCGCCTTCAGCATTTCCAGAAGCCTGGTATAGTTTTCATAGGTATGGGCGGCGGAGGGAGACTGGAGGATGAAGATACAGGCGCTGTCCTCCAGGGATTTGGCGTAGAGCTGCGGGCATTTGCCCCAGCGGGTCAGAAAGCCGTTCATCTCCTCCAGACCGTATCCCGCGGCAAAGCCGATCCGCAGATACATGTCCCGGTTGTGGGGGAGCGCTCCTTTTTTCCATTTGCGGACCGTGGGCTCGCTGACGCCGCAGAGGGCGGCCATCCGGGCCGTGTCGTACCCCTTTTGCGTCATGATCAGGCCCAGCTTCTCCTGCCACATGCTCCGCTGGGTCTGCAGCAGCGGCAGGATCTCCCGCTTCAAAACAGAAATGTCGTCGCAGCTGTTCAGACTGGAATCCAGGACCCCCGTGCTGTAAACCGGCATGGCGGTTCCTCCCTTCAGAAGTAAGATATTCGGATCGCGTGGTTTCAGGAAAAGGAAAGCACCATGCAGGTGACGTTGTCCTGGCCGCCGCCGGAAAGAGCGGCGCCGGTCAGCACCCCGGCCTTTTCCCGGGGGGTTCCCGGCGCTGCCAGAATACGGACCATGACCGTCTCCGGGCAGACGTGATACAGTCCGTCGGTGCAGAGCAGAATCAAATCCCCGGGCAGCAGCGGAAGCCACAGGCTTTCCGTCGGCCGCAGGTTTTCCCCTGTCCGGTCCCGGCCGATATAGTTCGTCAGCTTGTGCCGGTCCGCCTCCGACGGAGGGCCGATTCCCGCGTCCAGCCGCATCTGTGCCAGGGTCTGGTCTTTGGTGAGCCGGAACAGCCTGCCGTCCCGGAAAAGATATGCCCGGCTGTCGCCCAGATGGTATATTTTGAATGCCTCCGCTCCGGCGCAGATCACCGTGCCGGTGGTCCCGAAAATACCGGAGCGTTTTTGCAGCCGCAGGATCTCGTTGTTGGCGTTCAGAAAGGAATCCCGGATGAAAGCGTCAATTTCCGTTTTGGACCGGGGGACGGGATCCGAACCCCGCAGAAAGCTTTCCGCCGCGGTTCTGGATGCCGCCTCACCCATTTCCCCGCCGCCCATTCCGTCGAAGACACCGGCGATCCGCCACATTTCCGGCGGCCCGTCCAGAGCCGCCTCGCTGCGGTCCGACGACTGATCGTTGATCCGGTTTCCCAGAATGTAGTTGTCCTCGTTGTTGGGACGCAGCAGGCCCACATCGCTGACCACGGCGGCGGAAAAGCCCCGGCCGGGCAGAGGCTCCCGGCCACCGCTTCCGTCAGACGCCGAAAAAACAAAAAAACGCATACCAATCAACCTCCTCAGTCAGTAATATACACGGTGCCGCCGCGGATTTTTGCAGGCATAGTATATTTCCGGGGAACGGTATCGGTAAGCGATCGATTCTATGGGATCTGTTCATAGTATATTTCACCGGACAGAAAATTGCAAGACCGGCAGCCTGATTTTGTGGGATTTCCCCTGAGGGCGGCTCCGGGAAACTTTTCCTGAAAAACCTGCATCCGCCCTGTGATATCCTGTTGTCAGAAACAGGCAGCGGATCCGCTGCCGGGGATTTCAGAAACGACAGTTCACCGCGATTATGAAAGGAGATCATCTTATGTCTGCTGTAAAACGTTTTTTCCACATGTCTGTTGCCGCCCTGCTTGCCGCATTGTGTTTGTTTACCGGTATGCCGGTGCGGGCATCCGCAAAGACCGGCTCCACCGCCTGGCCCGTTGCCGTGGACGGAGGCAGGAAGCACTCCGTCATTCTCTATGACGACGGGACCGTTGTCACCCTGGGCGATGACTCCAAGGGTCAGCGCAGCACCTCCGGCTGGCGGAACATCGTAGCCGTCAGCACCTTCTATGACCACACCCTGGGCCTGAAGTCCGACGGCACCGTCGTGGCTGCCGGTGAAAACGAAATGGGCCAGTGCGATGTGGAAGACTGGACGGATATCGTGGCGGTGGCTGCCGGTACCCGCCATTCCGTGGGCGTCCGGGAGGACGGCACCGTCGTGGCTGCCGGCGCCAATGAGGCCGGTCAGTGCGAGGTGGCCGGCTGGAAGAATGTGGTCCAGGTTGCCGCCAACGCCACCTCCACCTTCGGCCTGACTGGGGACGGAAAGGTCCTGATGGCCGGGTCCTTCCAGAACCGGACCCTGTCCCGCTGGAGCGACATTGTCAGCCTCAGCGTCAGCAGCAACCATGTGGTCGGCGTTCATTCCGACGGAACGGTATCGGCCCTGGGCGCCAACGACAGGGGACAGCTGGACAATCTGGAGAAATGGGAGGACACGGTTCAGGTGGCCGCGGGCTACGGCTTTACCGTGGGCCTGCGGGAGACCGGCGGCGTATGGGTCCACGGCTGTGACGACCACAACGAACATGCCGCCATGGGCTTTGACGGCTGCGTTGCCATCGGCACCGGCATCGAGCATATCCTGGGGATCAGAGCCGACGGCACCCTCTGGGCCAAAGGCACCAATGACTGCGGCCAGTGCGATGTCTACCGTCTGAATCAGAGGCTTTGCAGCCCCTGATGAAAGACCGGGGAAAAACAGAGAAACCGCCCCGGGGCTGGCCCGGGGCGGACTCGTATGGGGTCAATCAGGCATGTACACGTTCAGGTCCACGTTGCCGCTGATGCCGGGGACACGGCCCTTGTCGGTGTACTGCCACAGCTCCACCTTCCAGGGGTAGGTCATCCGGTCCTGGTACAGGGCCAGCCAGAAGGGATAGTCCTCCAGCTCACTGAGGACATACATATGCTCCGACTGGTACCAGTTGAAGTAGACCATGGGCTGATAGCCTTTTTCCGCCATGACGGAGCAGAAGTGGAGCTGGATGTCCGTCAGGGTCCGGCCGTCCATGCCGGCGGTCCGGGCATCGTTGGTGGGAATCTCCCAGTCCAGAACGATGGGCATGTCCAGGTACTGCTCGCCCAGAATATTCAGCATGAACTTGATCTCCTCGTCGGCTTCACGGATATTCAGAGCCTGAGAGAAGAAATAGGCTCCCACATCCAGCCCTGCCTCCTTGGCCCCCTGGAGATTCTTCCTGGCGTACTCGTCCTCCACCAGCTTGCCGGTGCCGTAGCCCCGGTAGCCCAGGCGGATCATGGCGAAGCGGATGCCGGAGGCGGCCACGGCCTCCCAGTCGATGGAGCCCTGGTGGGCGGACACGTCCACTCCGGGATAGCTGCGCAGGTTCTGCAGCAGCAGGTAATTGTGGCGGTTATACTGAAAGTCGTACCGGTCATAGGGGTTGGGGTCCGGGGGAATGGTGGGATTTTCCGGCTCCGTTTCGGAGACGGTGGGTTCCAGAATGGTCTCATGGACCTCCTGGGTGACCGGCACCGGTTCCTCCCGCCGGGGCAGGGACTCCGGATCCTCATCCCGGCTCATATAGGGAAGGCACAGCACCACCATCACCAGCAGCAGCGCGGCGGCGAGAATGGCGATCAGGCCCATGATCCACTCCGGACGGATGGACCTGCGCTGTCTGGGCGCCTGCGGCGGCTGCTCCGGCAGGGGAGCGGGAGATTCCTCTCCCTCCGGAAGAAGCAGGGGAGATTCCGGCCGGTCTTCCGGGGCTGCCTGGGGTTCCGTCTCCGGGACGGAAGGGGATGCTTCCGGTTCCGCTTCCGGGGGGCGGACCGCCTCCTCGGGGGGCCGCTGTTCCAGCAGTTCCATTGTCTCGCCTCCTTTTGGATATTTTGTCACAGTATATCATATTTCGCGCCGTTCGCCAAGGGGAAAGGACTGGAATTTTCGGCTTAATGAATTCTTAAACAATCCGTTAATTTTCAACCGGAGCGGTTGCATTCGCCGTATTTTGCAATATAATAAAACCATCTCTTGGCAAAGGTGAGTTTTCTATGAGCGGAATCAGCGGATGGCTTCATCAGGTAATGGTAAAAATGGGAGCCGGGCTTCGGAGTTTTATGGCTGGGCGCTATGGAACGGACCGGCTGAATATGGTCATTCTTGGCGCGGGCCTGCTGGCCAGTCTGGTGTCTATGTGGTGCAGCCAGCCTCTTGTGAATATGATCTTCTTCCTGCTCAGCTACGGCCTGATGTTCTGGGCGATCTTCCGGACCCTGTCCCGGAATACCTACCGCCGCTACGAGGAGAACCGGAAATTCTGGCAGCTTTTCGACCGGCTCAAGGACCGGCAGCACCGCTACTTCGAATGCCCCAAGTGCCGCCAGATGGTCCGGGTCCCCAGGGGCAAGGGCAAGATCTCCATCACCTGCCCCAGGTGCCGGGAGAAGTTTATCCGAAAAAGCTGACGGATCCGCTCCGTTTCCAACGGAGCGGTCCTTTTTTACCCGAAATGCAAAAACCGCGGCATCTGCCGCGGTTTTTGCAACAAGAAAAGAGGAGAGGAAAAATGAAAAAGATGAAGTTGAATCGTTTGTCTTAATTGTACCCGGAAGATATTAAGGAAAAAAGTGGGAAAGTTTTAAGTTCCTGTGAAGTTGTGTGAAGCGTTTTCGATACCCCGGGCAATAGGCGGCGCCCGGCATGGAGAAATCAGATACCAAGATAATGTGCATATCCGCTTCGCTCCGCTGCCTGATAAATTGGTGTTTGCAGAGATGTTTCGTAGGGCTTATGTCATGACCCCGCCGACCCGCCGCGAGTTTCCTATCGGTTGGTTGAACGGAAAATGGCTCGTTCATGCCGTAGGGCTTATGGCTCGCCCCCGCCAAAACGTAACTTTTTTCTGGCAATTCCGTTGAATACTCCCTGGTCAAAAATCGGGACCTGGTCGGCGGGGTCATGACCCCGCCCTACGGTACATCCCGTCAAATTCGTAATGCGCCCCGTCAAACACCAATTTGTCGCCTTGCTGGGCGAAACCGATATGCATATCTCCATGAAGCAAAGCGCCTCCGGGTGGGCCGGAGGCGCTGGGCTATACATGTTTTCCGGAGAGGGCGGCGGCGATGCGCTGGATGTTTTCCTCACTGGTCTCCGGGTTGCGGCGGCAGTATTCCTGGAACAGCACATCCATGACGATGAGCTGAGCCACCTTGGCGGGGACGGAGCCGAACTGGAAGGGGCTTTCGTTGGACCCGCAGCGCAGCACCACATCCGCCAGTTTGGCTGCCGGGGACTTGTTGAACCGGGTCACCAGCACGGTGCGGATGCCCCGGCTTCTGGCCAGCTCCAGCACCTGAAGGCCGCTGGTAGTGGCGCCGGAATAGGAGAACAGCACGATCACTTCCTCCAACCCCATGGTGGCCGTGGCGGACATCTGGCTGTGGGAGTCGGAGACGGCGCAGAATTTGCCCGTGACGGTGGAGAACAGGTGGGCGCACTCCTGGGCCATGATCATACTGCCGCCGGAGCCGATGCACATGACCCGGGGGGCGGATTCGAACATCTCCACGGCCCGCAGCACCTGCTTCGGCTCCACCAGCTCGATGGTCTGGCGGATGGCGTCGGTGGCAAGCCTGCCCACCTGGGCGCAGCGGCCCTCCAGAGTGTCCGGGGATTCCTCCCGGGGCTTCCTGTCCGGCCCGGCGCCGGAGACGGAATGCTTTGCCAGCTCGATCTTAAAGGCGTTGAAGCCCTTCAGCTTCAGACTCCGGCAGAACCGGGAGACGGTGGCCTCCGCTACCCCGCACTCCTCCGCCAGCTGGGTAATGGACATGAACTGCACCTGGTTATGCTGGGCCAGCACGAAGTCCGCCACCTTCCGCTCGGCGGCGGTCAGGTGGTAATAGGCGGCGTGGATACGCTCCAGGATGTTGTGCTCTTCCATTTCCGTTCTCCTCTCTCAGGCGGGGGACTCTCTTTCTTACTGCTCCAGAATCTGGGACATCATCTGGTCCACCAGGATCAGGCAGCGGGGCACATGGAAGGGACCCTTGAAGGTAGAGCCCTTGCAGGCGGGCTGGGTGGGCTTGCCGTCCCGGCGCAGGTAACCGTACCACTCGCCGTACTCGTCGGCGAAGTAGGTCTTGCAGTAATCCAGCACCTGGCTGAAGATATCCAGATATTTTTCGTCCCTGGTGTCCCGGTAGATCATCAGGGAGGCGATGAGAGCCTCGTTGTGGGGCCACCACAGCTTCATGTCGTGCTCGTAGGCCTCGGGGGGATTGCCCAGGCAGTCCATGAAGTACAGGATGCCGCCGTACTCCTTGTCCCAGCCCATGGAGAAGGCCATGTCAAAGACGTTGACGGCTTTGGCGTGGAGCTCAGCGTTGCCGGTTTCGTTGGCGTAGTCCATCAGGAACCAGCTGCACTCAATGTCGTGGCCGGGGTTGACCATCCGGCCCTCGGTGATGTCCAGACGGGGGGTGCCATCGGGAGCCACGTTCTCCAGGGTGCAGTGAAGGTCCGGCTTCACGTGGTAGCGGAAGATGTTGTCGATGCACTCCTTGGCCCGGGCGTCGTAGAGGTCCTTCATCTCCGGGTCCACCCGCTTCATGACACCGGTGACGTTCAGGATGATCATGGGAATGCCCAGGGCGCGGCCGGTCCGGGTCTCGGGAATGGTCTTGGGGCCCATGCCGGTGGGGTCGGGCATGCCGTGGTTCAGGTTCCAGTACAGGTCATAGGCCCGGCGGGCACGCTCCAGATGCTCCTTCTCCCCGGTGATGCCGTAATACTCGGCATTGGCCAGGCAGTAGAAGGCTTCACTGAAGCAGTAGCGGCGCTGCCGCAGAGGCTGGCCGTCCCCGGTAACGGTGAAATACAGCCGTCCGCCGGCGGCACGGTTGACGCAGTGGTCCTCCAGGAAATCAATGCAGCTCTTGGAGGCCTCCAGCCACTCCTTGCGCACGCCGTAGACGTGGCACAGGTAGGCGTAGGTCCAGCCGCAGCGGCCCTGCATCCACACGCTCTTGTCGGTGGAGTAGATCTTGCCCTTCCGGTCCAGGCAGGTGTAGATGCCGCCGTGGACATGGTCCATGCCGTTTTTCAGCCAGAAATCCGCCACGCCCTCCAGCTGCTGGCGGACCCACTGCTGCTGGGCAATCATTTTTTCACGGTCCATAGGTGATTCCTCCTAAATAAAGAGTAAAGATATATGTATTTCCGGCGCTGTCCTCCTTCGGCGGAAAACGGCGCTTTTTGCTATCATACCATTCCTGAAAAGAAATTTCAATCCAAATCAAAACCGGAAACGGAACGATTCAGTCGTGGCAGAGCGTTTCACGTAAATGATCGTTTACGCTCCAAAACCTTCCCCCTCGGGGGAAGGTGCTTAAGTAGCGCACACTGGGGCGGATGAGGGGCTAGCGTGTCGAATTTTTCTCCGTACCAAAACAGAAGTACAAGGTCGAAAGTATCCCCTTTTATCGTTACCACCTCAGAAATTTCTACGTTCTCCCCTCATCCGTCACGGCTTCGCCGTGCCACCTTCCCCCGAGGGGGAAGGTTTTGGAGAGCGTCTGTTGCTGCGCGAAACGATCCTTTATGTGAGAAATTTCGGGTACGACTGAATCGTTACCCGGAAGCGAAGTTTCCTCGCTGATCAAACCCGTCGGTACACCGATTGCAGGGACAGTATTCCGCCCAGGGGCGGAAAAGGCCGTGACAGAAGGGAAAATCTGTGCTATACTGGTCCAAAATACAAACCGGAGGGATCGCCATGTTTTCCAAACTCTTCAACCCTGACAACGGCCTGATGATCGCCATGACCCAGGTCACGGACTGCATTTTCCTGAGCCTGTTCTGGCTGGTGGGCTGCTTTCCTGTGGTGACCGTGGGAGCCTCCTTCGCCGCGCTGTACGACGCATCCTTCCGGGCCTTCCGCCGGGGAGAGAAGCATTCCTGGCGGCGGTTCTGGAGCGTCTTCCGGACAAACCTCAGGGGCGGGATCCTGCCCACGGCTGTTTTCCTCGCTGCTTTCTGCTGCCTGGTCTGGCTGATGGTGAAGCTGTGGAACGCGGCGGCCACGGGAGCGATGCCCTGGATGGCCTTTTCCGCCGGAGCCCTGGTGGGGGTGCTGGCACTGGGGATCCTCAGCGTGCTGTTTCCGGTGCTGTCCCGGTTTGAGAACAGCTTCGCCGGGCTGCTGAAAAACACGGTGCTGCTGGCTTTGGCTAACCTGCCCCGAACCCTGGCCCTGGGCATTGTCAATGCCGCGGCTGTGCTGCTTTGCGCCCGGTTTATTTTCCCACTGTTCTTCCTGCCGTCCCTGGCCGCCCTGGTGGGAAGCCTCTTTTTGGAGCCCATGTTCCGGCCCTACATGCAGCAGGAAGCGTAATATCGTCCACCGAGGGGGGAAGGCTGCGGGTACAGCGCGAAACAATCCTCCCGCTGCGCTTAAGTCCATAAGCGCCTTATACCATTTGCGGTACCATTTCGGCCAACGCCTCCGCCAGAGAGGCGTGGCCTTTTTTTGTCAGGTGCATATAGTCCACGTGGTTGAATTCACAGCCCAGCTTCCCCGCGTCCAGGAAGCGGACGCCCATCAGGCCGCACTGCTCTTTATAATAATGAGCCAGCTTTTGGGACTTGGCCACACAGCCGGAGCCCATGGTCTCCGCCACAGGGCTGCTCAGCATTTCCTCCCCGATGGGAGGCGGGGCGATGACCAGAATGTTGGGCTTTCCGCCGCTCCAGCAGTCGGTGTCCATGGCCTTTTTCACCAGCCGGGCCATGCCGATGGCGATGCAGCCGGCGCTGGCATAAAACCGGTCCTTGGTATCGTTGGTGCCCAGCATGATGATCAGCAGATCCACGGTTTCGTGGCTTTTCAGGCAGGGATAGATGTAGTCCAGGGCGTTGAGCCCCTCGTGGATGGGATCGTCAAAGCAGGTGGTGCGGCCGGAGAGACCCTCCTCGGTGACCAGGTAGTCTTCTCCCAGAGCCTTCTGCAGCAGCCGGGTCCAGCGCTCGTCTTCATTAAAACGGATGCCGCCGTCGGCGCAGTCCGACGGGTCGGCACAGTAGCCGTGGGTGTTGGAGTCGCCAAAGCAGACGATGTGTTTTTTCATGATGTTCCCTCTTTTCAGGGCCGGTCATTGGGGAATGTGCACATCGGGTTCACTCAGCGAAGCGATTAATTGGTGTTTGTATAGATGACGGTGGAACAATGCCTTCCCCCGGGGGGAAGGGGGACCGCGAAGCGGTGGATGAGGAACGGCGACACCTTACCATTTGCAATGCAGTCAATTCAAACGGTACAGACTTTTCCAATGTACCTTTTTAACGAAATGCATACAAATATGGAACATATCGCCGTTCCTCATCCGCCCCAGTGTGCGCACTGGGGAAAAAACGGCTTTTTCTATAGCATAACATTTTTTCCCGGAGCGTCAAGGGCAGAGGGCCACTTTCGTCACAGTGCAAAAAAACAGACTCCGTTTCTTGTATAAAATGGAAAAAGTTTTCATAAATGACAGATGCGAAAAAAATTTTCAAAAAAGCCGTTGACTTTAACAAAGTACTGGTGTAATATGGATCCTGGAAATGGACGATCCTACAAGAAGTTCCAGAAAAAGGACGGTTCCGTTCCGGTATCCCCCCGGTGGGGGAGCATCCCATTCCGGCTTTCCCGGCACCGTGCCGTGATTGCATATCAGAATTTTTGCTAGGAGGAAACACAATGAAGAAGATGATCGCGCTTCTGCTGGCTCTGGTCATGGTCGTGGGTCTGTGCGCCTGCTCCGTGGAAAAGACTCAGGAAACCAAGCCCGCCGAGACTCAGGCTGCCGCTCCTGCCGAGACCCAGGCTGCCGCTCCCGAGGCTGCTCCCGTTGAGATCTCCCTGTGGACCTATCCCATCGGTAAGTGGACCGACGAGGCTACCGTGTCCGCTCTGCTGGCAGACTTCAATGCCGCCTATCCCAACATCACCGTCAAGGTCGAGTACCTGGACTACACCAATGGTGACGACAAGGTCAACACCGCCATCGAAGGCGGCCAGGCTCCCGACATCGTCATGGAAGGACCCGAGCGTCTGATCGCCAACTGGGGCGCCAAGGGCCTGATGGTCGACCTGAAGGACATCGTTCCTGCCGGTACCTATGATTCCATCATCGCTTCCTGCACCAGCGCCAATGGTGAAGTCTACGAAATGCCCGTCTGTATGATCGCTCACTGCATGGCCATCAACCGCGACGTGTTCGAGGCTGCCGATGCTCTGCAGTACCTGAACGAGGAGACCCACACCTGGAACTCTGTCGATGACTTCTTCAAGGCTGTTCAGGCCGTTTATGATGCCGGTAACGAGTACGTCGGCACCATCTACTGCGGCGGCCAGGGCGGCGACCAGGGCACCCGCGCTCTGATCACCAACATCGGCGGCGGCACCTACGCCAACGCCGAGCATACCGCGTATACTTACGCTTCTCAGGAGAACGCCGAGGGCCTGGCCAGACTCTATGCCCAGGACGGCATCAACTTCGATACCGCTATCGTCGCTTCCGATGAGATCCAGAACTTCGTCAACGGCACCTTCCAGATGGCCTTCTGCTGGAACATCAGCCAGGAAGTCAACAATGCTGACGCTCTGACCTTCGATGTCCTGCCCATGGCCTTCCCCTCCGACACCACTCCCTCCCTGCAGGGCGGTATCTGGGGCTTCGGCATCTTCAACAACGGCGATGATGCCAAGATCGAGGCTGCCAAGACCTTCATCAAGTTCATGACCGAGGACGATGCCCAGTACACCAAGGCTGTTGAGGCCACCACCTTCGCTCCTGTCCGTGACGTGGAAGGCGTTTATGCCACCAACGAGCTGTTCCCCGAGTACTCCCTGCTGAGCCCCCTGATGGGTGACTACTACCAGATCACCAAGGGTTGGACCCAGGCCCGTACCGAGTGGTGGAACATGCTGCAGCGTGTGGACGCTTCCGACGGCTCCGTCGAGGCGATCCTGGCTGAGATGACCACTGCGCAGGATGCAGCCAATGCTGCTGCTGCCGAATAAATTCAAAGGCGCAGAAAAGCAAATCGCTAAAAAAAGCCCCTTCCCTTCCGAGGGGAGGGGCATTTTTTAGGTAAGAAGTAAGAGAGAATAGGGAATAGATCACTTTTTCACGATTCACTTTTACCGATTACTTCAAATTTGAGAGGGGGATCTCCTTGGCAAAGAATAACGTTCAATACAGCAAAAAGCAGCGCAGGCTGGTCATGCAGGAGAACATTGCCGCCTACCTGTTTATGCTGCCCTTCCTGATCTTCTTTGTGGGTTTTGTGCTGTATCCCATGATCATGTGTGTCTACACCAGCTTCTTTGATGCCACCATGGGACGCGAGGACATTTTCATCGGTCTGAAAAACTACAAAGACCTGTTCCAGGATGGTGTGTTCTGGATCGCGCTGAAGAACACCATGCTCATCGTTGTGGTTTCCGTCCCGATCACCTGCATCTTCTCGCTGTGGGTGGCCTCCGCCATCAGCAAGATGCCCGTGGCTGCCACCTCCGCTTTCCGCTGCATCTTCTACCTGCCTGTGGTCACCGGCTCTGTGGCCGTCACCATGGTCTGGAAGTGGATGTTCAACAATTACTATGGCATTTTCAACTACCTGGGCAAGGACGTTCTGGGGGTTCTGGATAAGAACATCAACTGGCTGGGCGATGAAAAGTATGCCCTGTGGTGCATTATCCTGATCCTGCTGACCACCTCCGTGGGCCAGCCCATCGTGCTGTATGTCTCCGCCCTGGACAATGTGGACAGGTCTCTGGTGGAAGCCGCCGAAGTGGACGGCGCCACTCCCAAGCAGGCCTTCTGGAAGATCAAGTGGCCCCAGATGATGCCCACCACGTTGTACATCCTGGTCATCACCACCATCAACTCCTTCCAGTGCTTCGCTCTGATTCAGCTGCTGACCTCCGGCGGTCCCAAGAACTCCACAATGACCATCATGTACTACATCTACTACAATGCCTTCAAGCTGTACAAGTACGGCTACGGCAATGCAATGGGTGTCATCCTGGCGATTATCATTGCCATCCTGTCCGCCATTCAGTTTAAGGCCGGACAGGAAAAGTGAGGAAGGGGGCGCGAATATGAAGAACTTCAACCGACTGGATGCTGAGCAGCGCAGGGCCAAGATCTACTCCGTATTCTCCTGGGTCCTGATCTGCGTGATCGCATTTACCTTCCTGTTCCCGCTGTACTGGATCATCACCGGTTCCTTTAAGACGAAGCAGGAGATCCTGTCCTCCACCCCTGTGTGGGTCCCCTCCGACTGGGTCATGACCAACTACCAGAACCTGATGAGCAAGCGCTCCGCGCCGCTGTTCTCGCTGTCTGCCTTTGGTTATACCATCACCGGCCCCACGGTTCCCGCCGCCATCCGCTGGCTGGTCAATACCGTGGTCATGTCCGTCAGCTCCATGCTGCTGACCTGCCTCACCGCCGCCATGGCAGGCTATGCTTTGGCCAAGAAGCGGTTCTACGGCAGAACGATCCTGTTCAGCCTCATCGTCTGCGCCATGGCTCTGCCCAAGCAGGTCATCCTGATCCCCCTGCTGCGGGAAATGTCCGCCCTGGGCCTGTACGATACCATCTGGGCCGTCATCATCCCCATCGTGGGCTGGCCCTTCGGCGTGTTCCTGCTGAAGCAGTTCGCGGAAGGCATTCCCACGGAAATGGTGGAGGCCTGCCGGATCGACGGCGCTTCCGAGTGGCGCACCTTCACCGATGTCATGTTCCCCATGATCAAGCCCGGTGTCGGCGCCTGCGCCATCTTCACCTTCATCAACTCCTGGAACGACTATTTCATGCAGTTGATCATGCTGATGGGCACCGATAAGCTGACCATCTCCGTCGGTATCGCCACCATGCAGGGTGAAAACTCCACGGACTTCGGCATCCTGATGGCCGGTTCCGCCCTGGCCTCCGTGCCTATCATCATTGTGTTCCTGATCTTCCAGAAGTACTTCACCAAGGGCATCACCATGGGTGCGGTGAAGGGCTAAGCTGATCAAGAGATAGGGAGATATAAGATATAAGATATTAGATATCTTGTATCTCCTATCTTATATCTAATATCTATATATAGGGGTAATTTTATGGATACGACGAAATTTGAGGGTATTTTTCCCGCCTTCTATGCCTGCTATGACAAAGAGGGCAACATCAGTCCTGAGGCTGTCCGGGACCTGACCCGCTACCTCATCGGCAAGGGCGTCCAGGGCCTGTACGTGGGCGGCTCCTCCGGCGAGTGCATCTACCAGGGCAAGGAAGAGCGGAAGGTGGTTCTGGAGAACGTCATGGCCGAGGCCAAGGGCAAGATCACCATTATTGCCCACGTGGCCTGCAACAACACCGCCGATTCCCAGGAGCTGGCGGCCCACGCCGAGAGCCTGGGGGTGGATGCCATCGCCTCCATTCCTCCCATCTACTTCCACCTGCCTCCCTATGCCATCGCGAAGTACTGGAACGACATCTCCGCCGCGGCCCCCAATACCGATTTCATCATCTACAACATTCCCCAGCTGGCGGGCGTCAGCCTCACTGTGCCTCTGCTGAAGGAAATGCTGAAGAATCCCCGCTGCATCGGCGTGAAGAACTCCTCCATGCCCACCCAGGATATCCAGATGTGGCGTGACGAGGGTGCCATCGTCTTCAACGGTCCCGACGAGCAGCTGATCTGCGGCCTGGCCATGGGCGCCGTTGGCGGCATCGGCGGAACCTATGCCGCCATGCCTGAGCTGTACATCGGTATGCGCAAGGAGCTTCTGGCCGGCAACCTCCAGAAGGCCCAGGAAATGCAGAACGAAGCCTGCCGGATCATCTACAAGATGTGTTCCGCCCATGGCAACATGTACGCGGTCATCAAGGAGATCCTGCGCCGCACCGGCGGCCCCGACTGCGGCAGCGTCCGCGCGCCTCTGGCGGAGCTGATCGACAGCGACTATCCCATCGTGGACCAGTGCGTTGCCATGATCAACGCGGCAATCAAAAAGTATTGCTGATACCCGAAGCCGCCGGAGCCCCCGGCGGCTTCCTTGTAATGGGGAGATAAAGGATCGTTTACGCTCGCACCCCCCGCGTAGGGGCATAAATTAAGGTATGATTGCCACCGGCGATCATTGAGATTTATGATTCGCTGCGCGGCGCACCACCCTTGCGGTCGCCCGTCGCCGAAGGCGCTCTGTCTGGAAGGAAGATATGAGATACAAGATATAAGATATAAGTAAATGTATCCCCTTCGGGGATGTTTTTCAAATTCAATACTGTATCTTTTACCTTATTTCGGTACCGCCGGCAAAACACCTCCAGCGCCAAGGTTCCCTCTTCCATACAGCAGGATTTCAAAATCATCCCCGAAGGGGATACCACATCTCATATCTTATATCTCATATCTGATATCTCTATGGAGCAATGCGCCTATGGCGACGGGCGACCGCAAGGGTCGCCCCTACGCGAAGTGCTGCACGAAACGATCATCCATCCAACGCATTCAATCGTATAAGGAGACAGTTATGGATTTTCTACAGCCGCTGCAGGTCATCTGGGACTATCTGGGTATGCACCAGGAGCCTCAGAAGGCAGACTGTATCGTGGGCTTCGGCAACTTTAACGACAACATTGCCCGCCGGGCGGCTCAGCTGTACCATCAGGGCTACGCGGACAGAATCCTGTTCACCGGCGGCCTGGGACGCAATACCCGGGGCCTGCTGCCGGAGACGGAGGCCGCCCGGTTTGCCAGGGTGGCGGAGGAATGCGGGGTCCCCGGGGATGCCATTTTGCGGGAGGACCGGTCCACCAACACCAAGGAGAATATCCTGTTCACCCGGGATTTGCTGACACAGCTGGGACTGCCCCGGGATCACATTCTGGGGGTCCACCAGCCCTTCATGGAGCGCCGGATCTGCGCGGCTCTGGGGGTGTACTGGCCGGAGGTCAGGATCACGGTGACCTCTCCCCAGGTCACCATCCCGGAATACCTGGCCGACGCGAAGCGTCAGGGCATCACGGAAAACGCCGCCGTTTCCGTCATCGTGGGAGACTTCCAGCGCATGGACCTGTACGCCCAAAAGGGCTATCAGCTGCCCCAGGAAATCCCGGAGGAGGCCTGGGAGGCATTTCGTCAGCTGGTGGCCATGGGCTTCGACAAACAGCTGGCAAAATAGCGTTTTTTACAAAATAATCGGTGATTCTGCTATTGTCACTTGGTGACAATGTGGTATAATGAATTTGACAATCCACGCTTACGGGCCGGGCCGGTGAGCGTTTGGAAATCATTCCGGAGGAGGAATTTTTATGCAGTACTTAGGCATTGAATACCAGATGAAGCATCCCCCCAAGCTGGATCCCCAGTTCATCCCCTTCGGCGTTTGGCGCGCCGCCTACCTGAAGGACGCGAAGAAGCCCATTGCCATCGCCGTGGAGCGTGACAAGGGCCGTGTCTCCGTGCATCACACCTGCATCCACGGGACTCCTGAGATGGCCGAAGCCGACTACCGCTATGTGGAGCGCTATGTCAAATTCCTGCTCTGGTCCACCGGCGGCTTCCGGGTCTCCATCTGCGGCTGCAGCGAGCTGGCAAAGCGGCTGCAGAAGGCCTATACGCCTGAGGGAGAGCGTCAGTTTGACTTCACCTTTGTCAACCAGCTCTATGAGCGGGATCTGGAGATCCTGGACCTGCCCCTGGAGGAATGCCCCGCTGCCAACGAAGTGGCGGAGTCCATGGGCGGCCATATGGACGGCTGCCGCATCGGCTTCGACGCCGGTGGTTCCGACCGGAAGGTTTCCGCCGTCATCGACGGTGAGTGTGTCTACTCCGAGGAAGTGGTCTGGTTCCCCAAGCTTCAGGAGGATCCTGACTATCACTTCGGTCACATCGTGGACGCCTTCAAGACCGCCGCTTCCAAGATGCCCCGGGTGGACGCCATCGGCGTGTCCTCCGCCGGTACCTTCATCGGCAACGCTCCCATGGTGGCCTCTCTGTTCATTAAGGTCCCCCGCTCCAACTGGGACAAGGTGAAGACCATCTATGACCGGGCCGCCAAGGAGATCGGCGATGTGCCCATCGTGGTGGCCAACGACGGCGACGTTTCCGCTCTGGCGGGGGCCATGGGCCTGGGTGTGGGCAACATCATGGGCATTGCCATGGGTACCTCCGAGGCCGTGGGCTATGTGGACAAGGACAAGAACGTGCTGGGCTGGATCAACGAGCTGGCCTTCGCGCCCGTGGACCTGAATAAGGACGCCATGGCCGACGAGTGGTCCACCGACATCGGCGTGGGCTGCAAGTATTTCTCTCAGGACGCGGTGATCAAGCTGGCTCCCGCTGCCGGCATCGAGCTGGATCCGGAGCTGTCCCCCGCGGAAAAGCTGAAGGTGGTCCAGGGTCTGATGGCCCAGGACGATCCCCGGGCCGCTGCCATCTTCGAGACCATCGGCGCGTACCTGGCTTACACCGTGGTGCTGTACTCCCAGTTCTACAACATTGAGCATATGATGATGCTGGGCCGCGTCATGTCCGGCAAGGGCGGCGACACCATTCTGCGGGTTTGCAACGAGATCCTGGCAGAGGAGTTCCCCGACCTGGCGGCCAAATGCGAGGTCATGCTCCCCGACGAGAAGACCCGCCGGGTGGGCCAGTCCGTAGCCGCCGCCTCCCTGCCCAGCCTGAAATAATCCCACCTCTTCCTCCCGCCCCGGGCCACCCCCGGGGCGGGATCTTTTTGATCGCTTATCGAAATCAGGGACATCTGCGCGCAGGGGCCCCTTGCGGTCGCCCGTCGCCAAAGGCGCAGAACATGCGGACACGCAGATATAAGATATGAGATATAAGATATAAGTGAATGTATCCCCTTCGGGGATGATTTTGAAATTCCATTTCAGGCTATCTGCTTTCGTAAGTACACTGACAAATTGGAATTTGTTGGGATATTTCGTAGGGCGGGGTCATGACCCCGCCGACCAGGTTCCGGTTTTTGACCAGGGAGCATTCAACGGAATTGCCAGGAAATCGTTACATTTCGGCGGGGGCCCTACGCCCCGTCAAACACCGATTTACCGAGCAGCTGAGAAAAAGCGATATGCATTTTAAATAATGACAAAATATGACATTTTGGTTACATTTTTCCTTGACAAGAGCGGTCTGTCAGCGGTATAATTTTTTTATCATATTGGGATACGATTGCATCCTCAGGAGGAAAAGACTATGAAAAAAAGATTGCTTTCCCTGGTTCTGGCGGCGGCAATGGTGCTTACCATGCTGCCAATGCCCGCCCGGGCGGCGGAGTCCGGCGCGGAAGAGCCGGTGGTGACGGAGCCTGTGGAGCAGACCACAGCCGCCACGGAAGCGCCGGCTACGGAGCCGCCGGAAGTCCGGGAGACGGAAACCCCGGAGACGGAAGCTTCGGAACCGCTTGCGCAGGCTGCCGAAGTGCCCGGGATGCCCGCGGCGGAGCCCGGAAGCTTTTCCGTCACCGCGGTGCCGGATACCACCGGGCTTCCCAGCGATGAGGAGCTGTTCGCGGGCTATGCCGAGCAGCAGTTCCGGGGCGGCGTCTATGCTCTGGGTACCGCCGGCGGAAACACCCTCACCGGCGATACGAAGCTGGCCTACGACGCTCTGGTGCCGGTTCTTCGGGAGATCGCCGCAGGACGCCGGTCCGGTTCCATCATTTCCATGGGCCAGCCCTACGAAGACTATACGCCGGATGTGGCCGTGAATTTTGCGGGAACGAATGTAGGCGCTGTGGACTATGACAGCCTGCTCAGTGCCCTGCTGGCGGACCTGCCCTATGAGCTGTACTGGTTTGACAAGACCACCGGTATCGGCGCCTTTGCCGGTTATTCCGCCAAAGGCCTGTATCTGGAGATCGCCTTCAGCGTGGCGGGGAATTACCGGGGCAGCGAAGAGTACACCGTCGATACCGCCATAACCGGCGCTGCCAGCACGGCTGCGGCCAATGCCAAAGCGGTCGTGGACCAGTACGCGGCCAAATCCGACTATGATAAGCTCGTTGCCTACCGGGATTGGATCTGCGCCGCCGTGTCCTATAACTACAATGCCGCTTCCGCGGGCAATTTCGCGGAAAACTGCGACCCCTGGCAGCTGATTTACGTCTTTGACGGCGATTCCTCCACCAACGTGGTCTGTGAGGGCTATTCCAAGGCCCTCCAGTATCTGTGCGATATGTCCACCTTCCAGCAGGATGTCCTGTGCTACATCGTCACCGGCGGACTGAACGGCGGCGGTCACATGTGGAACCTGGTGCGCATCGAAGGCCTGAGCTACCTGGTGGATGTGACCAACTGCGATGTCGGCACTGTGGGCTCTGACAAGCTGTTCCTGGTGGGCGGCGCGGCCCAGGCCGATGGCAGCTACAAGTTTATCGGAATTACCTTTACCTATGACAATGAAACCACCAGCCTCTGGGGCAGCGACATTCTGACCCTGGCCCTGTCCGATTATGACCCCTCCTCCGGTCCGTCCCAGAGCAATCTGTGTGGTGAGAACCTTGTCTGGAGCTTTGACAGCGCTACCGGTACGTTGACCATCACCGAGACAGCGTCGGGCACCGGCGGAGCGCTGGCCTCCTTCGATCGGGAGGAAGCCCCCTGGTATGACCTGGCGGACAGCATCACCGCCATCGATGTGCAGGCCGGCACCGGTCTGGGAGACTGGTCCACCTTCTACGGCCTGAGCCAGGTTACCTCCATACGCCTGCCCAAAACCCTTCAGGAGGTGACGGTGGAGAATTTCAACGACATGTGGAAGCTGGAAACCATCTCCTTCCCCGATGGCAATGACCACGGCCTGTCTGTGGTGAACGGCTCCGTTCTTCAGACAACAGGGGAGAAGGTCATCCTCACCGCCACTGCCCGGAATATCACCGGCTATACCATCCCGGATTCCGTGACCTGCATCGGCATCAGCGGTATCGGTGCGGCGGATATTTCGGAGCTGACCATTCCCGCAGGCGTAACGGAGCTGCAGGATTATGCGCTCCAGCACTGCAGCAGCATCACAAGTGTTATCTTCGAGGGCAGCGCTCCGGCCATCGGGGAAAATGCCTTCTGGAACATCACCGCCGCCGTCTCCTACCCGGCGGGTGACAGCTCCTGGACCGGCGTGGCCGGACAGAACTACGGCGGTACCCTCACCTGGGAAAAGGAGCAGATCACCAGCGGCACCTGCGGCGACAACCTGGTCTGGAGCTTTGAGGAAGCTACCGGCACGCTGACCATTGCCGCGGTGGACGGCGCCGCGTTCACCCGGATGAACGATTATGAGCCGGAGCAGACCCCCTGGTATTCTCTGAAGGACAGCATCACCACCGTGGAAATCCGGGACGTATCCTACCTGGGGACCAACGCATTCTACGGTCTGGACAAGATGACTGCGGTCAGGCTGCCTGGTACCCTGAGCTATTTCCACAACCCCTTTGAAACCTGTACCAGCCTGGCGGAGATTTCCTTCCCCGAGGGAAATGAGAACGGCTTCTACGTCACCGACGACGGGACCATGGTCCTGCAGCAGACCCAGAGCATGGGCATCCACCTGTGGGCTGTGGTTCCCGCCCTCACCGGCTCCGTGAAGCTGCCCAGCCAGATCACCGCCATTCAGACCAATGCCTTCCTGGGCTGCGGCGGCATCACCGACCTGGACCTGCCGGAAGATCTGGTGAGCATTCTGGGCTGCAGCTTCACCGGCTGCACCGGAGTGACCCGGCTGACCATTCACGACAAGATCCAGGGTATCGGTTCCAAAGCCTTCCTGGGCTGTGAGAACCTGACCCACATCCTCTTCACCGGCAACTCCCCCTACCTGAAGAGCGACGCCTTTGCCGGTCTGACCGCCACCGTCAGCTATTACAGCACCACATACGGCTGGGAGGAAAAGACTTCCGACGGTTTTGGCGGCACCATTACCTGGGATGCCCGGACGCCGCCCACCACCGGCACCTGCGGTGACAATCTGACCTGGCGCATCGATGACAACAATACGCTGATTATATCCGGAACCGGGGATATGTATGATTTCGGCGAGGACAGCAATCTCCCGCCCTGGCACTATTACGGCGGATATGACGGGAATATCCAGTATGTTGAGATCGGCGAAAACGTGACCGGTATCGGCTCCTATGCGTTTGCTTGCTGCCATTTGGTGGATCAGCTGACCATTCCGGCAGCCGTAGGCAGACTCGGCAGCCGCATCGTCAACACCGGTGTGAACTCGGTCGTTTTCCAGGGAGATGTGCCCCAGCTGGAGGAGGATACCTTCCAGGACATTTGTGCATACGTGTACTATCCTGCGGATAACGCCTCCTGGGCCGATGTGTCCGGCCTGCAGCAGTGGGCCGGAGCCTGGCAATTGAAATGGTTCCCCATCGGAACCGGCGGCGATTTCGGAGAGGGGCTGCACTGGGAGTTCGACGCCGCTTCCGGGAAGCTGACCGTCAGCGGCACCGGCGGGATGCCCATCTTTGACAGCTACCCCGATCCATATAATGAAGACTGTATCGTTGCCCCCTGGCAGCCGTACTATGAGCAGATCACCAGCGTGGAACTGATGGACGGTGTAACGTCCATTACCCCCTTCTCCTTTGCCGATTGCGTCAACATGACCGAGCTTGTGATCCCGGACAGCGTTACGGCCATCTATGAGTTCTCCATTGCCACGGGCAAACTGAAAGAGCTGATCATTCCCGCCAGCGTCACCATCCTGGATGTCCACAGCGGCATCGCGGGCCTGGAGGAAATTGTTGTGGCGGAGGACAACCCGGTTTATTCCAGCCGGGACGGCATACTGTTCAACAAGGATCAGACGGCCCTTCTGCGCTGCCCGGTTTCCAGGGCCGGGGAACTGGTGATTCCCGAAGGGGTGATCACCCTGGGCGAGTGGTCTTTCTCCGGCTGTGACAATCTCACCGCTGTGACCATTCCCGGAAGTGTTCGGTCTATAGAAAACAGCGCGTTCCCATATTGCGGCAATCTGACCTCCGTCACCATCGGTCAGGGTGTGACCTCCATTGGGCAGTGGGCGTTCCAGAGCTGCCCGAAGCTTGCCTCGGTTTCCATTCCCCGGAGCGTTGTCTCCATCGGGGATTATGCCTTCGAAGACTGCCCCTCCCTGAGTGAAATCACCTTTGGCCATCGGTACACGGATATCTTGTCCATTGGCCTGGATGCCTTCGAGCTGTATCATCAATTCGTGGATACCCGGATCTATGTTCCGAACCCGGAGAAAATTCACAGCGCCATCAGCGGCTACAACTGGAGCGGCGCTTACCGGAACGTGACCTACCTCAGCACAGGGGAGACGGATGCCAATGTCTGCGGAGAGAATCTGGTCTGGGAATTTGACGCCGATACGGGTATTTTGACCATCCGTTCTGAGGATCCGGCCCTGAGCAGCGGCGCCATTTACGCCTATGAAAACAGCGAAGCGCCCTGGTATCCGCATGAGGATGCGATCACCCGCATTGAAATGAAAGCCGGTACCGCCATCGGCGGCAGCGGAACCTTCTTCGGACTGAGCCGGGTTACCGCCATTGAGCTTCCCAGGACCCTCCGGAATGTTACCATGGAGGACTTCGACGGCCTCTGGAGGCTGGAAACCATCGCCTTCCCCGACGGAAATGACAATGGCTTGTCCGTGGCGGACGGGGTGTCCGTTCTGAAAACGGAAGGCCAGAAGGTCACCCTCACTGCCACTGCCGTGAACATCACCGACTATTCCATTCCCGAGGGCGTGACCTGTATCGGAACCGACAGCATCGGCGTGGAGTATCTTTTCAGGCTGACCATTCCCGAAGACGTATCCGAAATTCAGGATTTCGCACTGCGCAACAGCGGGTTTATCACCGATCTTATCTTCACCGGCAGCGCTCCGGTTATCGGAGAGTATGCCTTCTATAACATTGGCGCCAATGCCGTGTATCCGGCGGGCGACGAAACCTGGGCCGATGTGATCGGGAAGAATTACGGCGGCACCCTTTCCTGGACGCCGGCAGGGGAAACGGCTGTCAGCGGAGTCTGCGGAAAGAATCTGCGCTGGAGCTTCGACGAGGCCACAGCCGCCCTGGCAATTTTCGCAGACAATGCCGCATCCCGGACCTCGATGCATAATTACGAGGTGGGCTACGCTCCCTGGTATGCCCTGCGAGACCGGATCAAAACCATTGATGTTCAGTATGCCAGCTACCTCAGCCCCGATGTATTCGCCGGTCTGGAAAAGGTGGATACCCTGTATCTGCCCCAGAATCTGGATTCCATGGCCTATGCCCTGAATGGCTGTGACAGCCTGACGACCATTGCGTTCCCCAACGGAAACATCCATGGCATGTACGCGAAGGACGGCGCGGTACTCCAGAAGAATGCCTATAACGGCGCCGTTTATCTGGTGGCTGTCGCTCCCGGCACGGTGTCCGCGGATCAGTCCTGCACCGTTCCCGCTGAGGTCACCTGGATCCCGGAGGGAGCCTTTGCGGGAGCGGAGAGTATTCGGAATCTGACGCTGCCGGATGGCCTCCTTGTGATTGGCAACCGGGCCTTTGGGAACCTGCGGATCGAAGCGCTGACGATTCCTGCCCAGGTCCAGTCCATATGGGACTACGCTTTTGTGGGCTGTGAAAACCTCCGCAGGATCATCTTCACCGGCGACGCTCCCGCTTTCTCGGATTCTGCCTTTACCACTCTGGACGGAACCGTCGCCGAATATCCCGCCAATCAGGAAGGCTGGGATGAGGCGATTCTGAAAACCTACGGCGGAAACGTCACCTGGAAATCCAATTTCACCGTGGTCATGGATCAGAGCAACTCCTTCCAGGTCCAGGCCGGCAAGTCCGTGACGCTGAAGGCCTCTCTGGGACCCTCCAATCTGACTGGCACCAGCATTGTCTGGAGCCTGAAAGATCCTGCCGACAGCGCCTATGCCACCATTACCGCCGCCGGTAAGTTCACCGCCAAGGCGGTTACGGAGCGGCACAGCGTCACCGTGGTGGCCGCTTCCAAGGACGGAAAGGCGGAACCCGCCGAATGGACCCTGGAGCTGATACCCAAGGCATCCGGTGTGGAACTCTCCCGGAAGGAGGCTGCCGTCACCGGACAGACTCTGGAAATCGATCTGAACGCGCCTGACGGGGCGGACCTTGTCCTCACCGCCGCCGTTCTGCCGGAGGGGGCGGAGCAGGGTGTCACCTGGAAGGTCAGCGACACCAAGGGGCAGTATGTGACCTATGTCCAGGAGGACAATATCCTGACCCTTTCTCCCACCGGAGCCACCGGCTCCGTCACCGTTACCGCCACCGCCAACGACGGCAGCCGGAAGGCAGCCAAGGTAACCGTGAAGTTCGTCCGGCTGGCCCACGCGGTCACCATACGGAATGCCCCGGAGTGGATGCTGAGCGGTAAGTCTGTGACACTGACCACCGATGTGGCCTCCGACAAGACCCTTACCAGCAAAACCGTCCTCTGGAGCCTCAGCGAGGATTCCCTGTCCTACGCTTCCATCACCTCCGGTGGAAAGCTGACCACCTATCCGGTCTCCGCACCGGTGCAGATCCAGGTTGCCGCCGCGGTGCCGGCCAACCCTGCCGCCTCCCACACCGTGACGATCCGGCTGTATCCCGCCGTGGACTCTGTGCGGATCAGCGGCGAGGGCAGGACCTTTGCCGACGGCGAGAAGATCACCCGGGATGCGTCCCAGGGAGAACTGGCCCTTTCCGCCCGGTGCTATCCCGACGGAGTCCTTCAGGAAGGCCGCTGGGCCGTCAGCAATGCTTCCGTCGCCTCGATCTCTGAGGATGGGGTGCTGACAGTCAAGAAGGCCGGTACCACCCAGGTCACCTTCACCGCGTCGGATGGTTCCGGCAAGAAGGCGGCGCTGAACGTCACCTTCACCAAAGCGGTGCAGTCCGTGGAGATTGCGGAGCCGACCAGCGCCCTCCGGGCGGGCCAGTCCGCAACACTGGAAGCCACCGCCCTGGCAGGCGACGGAACCCCCGCCGCCAACCAGAAATTCAACTGGTACATCGACTGCAGTTCCAATGTGGCTTCCATCGGCCTTTCCAGCGGCAAGATCACCGTCAAGGAGGTCTCCGAGAAGGCTGAAGTCATGGTCTGGGCTGTGTCCAAGGAGGATACGTCCATCTATGGACAGACCACCGTCACCCTTCTGCCCAAATACGAAAAGACCCTGCAGCTGCGGGATTGGTATGAAGGAGAAGACTTCAGCTACAATTACAACCTGGCCGGGGAGTGGTATGTGGAACCGGATTTCGGCGCCTGGCAGATCACTCCGGCCCTGTACCTGACCGCCGATGGCCAGGAAGGGGAGCTTCAGATGCTGGATCCGGCCGACTGCAGTTTCTCCAGCAGCAAGAAGAGCGTGGCGGACATTGACGCCAATGGCCTGATCACCATAACGGGCACCCTGGGCAGCACCACCATTTCCGCCAAATACGTCACCCAGATCGACGGTACGACCACCACGCTGACGGCAAAGTTTATCCTGACGGTGGTCCACTATGTCGACCGGGTGGAGATCGCGGAGCTGGCCAGCCGTGACCTGCGCAGCGGCAAGACCCTGACCCTGAAGGCCACGGCCTGGGCGGACAGAGAGGGCCAGGAATCCATCCCGGCCACCAACCAGAAGGTCTGCTGGGAAAGCAGCAATCCCGAGGCGGCAACGGTCAGCAGCAGCGGTAAGGTCACCGCCATGACCGTTACGGAGAACACCACGGTGACCATCACCGCCAGATCCGACTGGGACTGGTATGTCCTGGATGAGATCACACTGACCATCCGTCCCAAGCAGGCCTATCAGCTGAGCATCACCTGCTTCGGCGAACCGGTGGGCAGCACTGCATCCATCCCCATGGATCTGTGTCCCGGCATTGGGAAGAACAACCTGAAGGCGGAGCTGTATGTCTCCGATCCCGACTCCGAGCTGGACGGTTCCTATGTGGATATGGAGGATGCCCTCTGGGCCAGCAGCAGCCAGAAAGCTGCCCTGTTCGATGAGGAGGGCGACCTGGTATTCGTGGCCCCGGGCAGAACCACCATCAGCGCCAAGTGCAGCCTGACGGCGGACGGAACGACCACCACCCTCACCGCCAAGTTTACCTGCAAGGTGGTCAACAGCGTCAGAAGCATTGCCATTTCCCAGAAGGTCCCCGGAGCGTATCTCTTCTCCGGCAAGACCCTGCAGCTGACGGCTTCCACCAACGCCGACGCCACCAACAAGAAGGTGACCTGGACCAGCAGCGATCCCGTGGCGGCCAAAGTCAGCGCCAGCGGACTGGTCACTGCAGGAAAGGTCTATGAGCAGACCGCCGTGACCATCACCGCCACGGCCCAGGACGGCTTCGGGGCGGAGGAAAGCGTGGAACTGATCATCTATCCCACCGCCGCCACCGTTTCCATCCTGGACTGGAACGGAGTCCTGCTGGATAACCGCACCGTTACCGTGTCCCTCGGCGATGCCTCCGCACTGGAGCTTCAGGCCCTGGTGTATCCCACCGGAGATACCGGCGCGCTGCAGGAGGTTTCCTGGAGCAGCAGCAGTACCGCCGTGGCCCAATTCGCAGACGGCAGGCTTCTTCTGAAGAAGGCCGGCACCGCGACCATCAAAGCCACCGCCAATGACGGCTCCAAGAAGACCGTCAGCTTCAAGCTGGTGATCACCGACTGACGCATCCCCAATCCCCCGGCGGGTCCGCGCCCGCCGGGGGATACTGCCCCCGATAGCCACCGCGGCAAATCCGTATTCGGTGCATTTCCTTTCCTGCCCCGCCCGGTATCGTTTCAGCCGAAAATGATCGTTTAGCGGCCTAACGGCCCCCTCTGACGAGGGGGCTGTCAGCGAAGCTGACTGGGGGAGAGAAAGCCTGAAAGCTTTCGCATTCCTGGTA